>JBAUSF010000286.1:0-1946 GCA_049581565.1 Acidimicrobiales bacterium | reverse complement strand
GCCAAACCCCCCGGTGAAGTGGCCGTGGGCCCACGGATTATCGAGATGATAGTTTGGATCGTTGGGACCGGTATTGTGGCCAACCCACTTGGTGCCGTTATCTACGTGGGGAGCGTTGGGATGCCCTGGCTTATCAGCATAGTTAGGCTTGGGTGCAGGCGCCGGGTTGTGATTCTGCACAGGTGCTGGGTTATGGCTCGATGCGGATGGAGCGTTGTGGTTAGGCGCCGTTGTTGGGTTGCGGTTCGGTACCGGCGCTGCCGGAGGGTTGTGAACGGGCGCGGGCCCATGCGAAGGGATGGGTGGATGGCCACTTTGGTGGGCACTTTGTGAATGCTGCGCGAACACCGGCACGGTGCAACCCAACAAGACTGCGAGCGCGATTCGAATGAATTTCATCGATACCTCCTGATACCCGTGCGGAGGAACGCCCATTCATCCAGCGCTTCTTAGAACGGGTCTGAATGACAACTGAATCCATTGGGCATTCTTGCACAGGGAAACAAAATGTGGCGAATAAAATTTCAGACACGAATGCTGCGGCGCGATGGGCAGCTTTCAAGCCGCTGAGTCAACTTATGTCGTTTTGCAGGCCCGTATTTAGCTTTACGCAGTTACTGCGACCGGGGCGCGGCGCCACGCGTAGAGCGGGAACTGGTTGGCCAGCTCAGTTACTTCGCCGCGAATGCCCGCAAGCACAGAATCGTCATTGCGGTGTTCGAGAGCCTTGGCGATCCACGCGGCAATTGTGCGCATCTCCGGCTCTTTCATACCGCGCGTGGTGAGTGCCGGTGTGCCTACGCGAATGCCCGACGGCTTGAGGGGCGGATTCGTGTCCCATGGAATGGAGTTCTTATTGACGGTTATGCCGGCCTTGCCCAACGCCAGTTCGGCCTCGGAGCCAAGGATGCCTTTTTGGAAGACATCGACGAGCATCAGGTGATTGTCAGTGCCGCCGGAGACGAGGCGGTAGCCGGCGGACTGCATGCCCTCAGCAAGCGCCTTGGCGTTGGAGACGATTTGCGCGGAGTAAGTGCGGAACTCGGGACGCAGCGCCTCAGCGAATGCCACTGCCTTGGCGGCTACGATGTGCACAAGTGGGCCGCCCTGCTGGCCGGGAAATACGGCGCGATCGATTTCCTTGCTCAGGGTCTGGTCGGGCTTTTCGCCAATTTTCATGTCTTTGCCGACAATGATCAGTCCGGCACGCGGTCCGCGCAGTGTCTTATGCGTCGTGGTGGTGGTGATGTGCGCGTACGGTACAGGCGACTCATGCACGCCGCCCGCCACCAGGCCGGCGATGTGCGCCATGTCGAAGATAAAGAGTGCGCCCACCTTGTCGGCGATCTGGCGCATGCGGGCAAAGTCCCAGAATCGCGGATACGCGCTGGCGCCGCCGATGATGACCTTTGGCTTTTCCTGAGTGGCAACCGACTCGAGCTCGTCGTAATCGATGGTTTCAGTGTCGTGGCGGACGTGATAGAAAGTGGTGCGATATAACTTGCCGCTGAAGCTAAGACGGTGGCCGTGGGTGAGATGGCCGCCATGCGAAAGATCGAGGCCGAGAATGGTGTCGCCGGGCTGCAGGACGGCTGCCATTGCCGAGGCGTTGGCCTGCGAGCCGGAGTGCGGCTGCACATTGATGTGCTCGCCGCCAAAGAGCTGGCGGGCACGGTCGCGGGCCAGGTTCTCCACGACGTCGGCGTACTCGCAACCACCATAATAGCGGCGCCCGGGATAACCTTCGGCATATTTATTGGTGAAGACCGAGCCAGCCGCCTCCAGCACCGCCTCGGAGACGAAGTTTTCACTGGCGATCATCTCGAGCCCTTCATGCTGGCGAAGGGTTTCGTTGTCAATGGCAGCGGCCACATCGGGGTCAACTTGGGCGAGGGTGAGCGACATGCGGTCAGTCATAAGTGAAATTTTAGCCTGTTCCCCGTTTG
>JBAUSF010000285.1:0-8036 GCA_049581565.1 Acidimicrobiales bacterium | reverse complement strand
GGTTGATCCCGATGATTCGTGCGCCGGCGTCGAGTGCTCGTCGTGACTCCTCGGCGTCGTGCACCTCGACGAGCGCGTCGATGCCGCACTCGTCGGCGAGCGCGAGAAAGGACGACAGCTCGCCGTCACTCAGGGCGGCGACAATCAGCAGCACGGCGCTGGCCCCCGCTTCGACGGCGTCGAGAACGTCGTTCTCGCTCACCGTGAAATCTTTTCGCAGCACCGCGAGTGCGACCTGTCGGCGCACGGAGAGCAGATCGTCCATCGAACCCTCGAAGAAGTCGCGGTCGGTGAGGACTGATATGGCGCTCGCACCCGCGTCGCGGTAGACCTCGGCGAGCGACGCGACGTCGAGGTCGGGGGCGAGCAGGCCCTTTGACGGTGAGCGCCGCTTCACCTCCGCAATGACCTTGATGAAGGGGGACGACCCCTGGCGCAGCGCGAGGACAAACGACGGCCCCTCGTAGCGAATGCCGTCGACGCGAGCGCGCCAGTCGCGCCGGTCGTTTGCCGCGCGGCGGCGGTGGCTCTCGAGAATGGAGTCAAGGTACGTGGGGACCATCCAGGAAATCGTAGTTGTGGCGAACACCAATCTCGCCACGACTATCGTGTCGCTATGTCTGCGCCTGGGTTTGCGACGTTATAGACGATGAACTCATTCGCCCTCGACATTCTGAACCCGCTCGTTCGCGGCACGAACCTCGAGCGCAACGACGCCCGCGAGGCCCTCGACGAGATCCTGTCCGGGTCGATTGATCCTGTGCTCATCGCCAGTTTTCTCACCGCTCTCACGGCCAAGGGCGAGACGGTCGACGAAATGACGGGCTTCGTCGACGCGATGATCGACTGTGCGGCGACGTTTTCGATCGGCCCGGACGCGATCGACATCGTCGGGACCGGTGGCGACCAGCTGCACAGCGTGAACGTCTCCACGATGGCGGCGTTCGCCGTCGCGGGATGCGGTGTGCGCGTCGCCAAGCACGGAAATCGCTCGGCCTCGTCGTCGGTGGGATCGGCCGACTTGCTCGAAGCACTCGGGGTGCGTATCGACGGATCCGAGGATGTCGTGAGGGCGTGCATCGCCGAGGCGGGCATTGGCTTCCTCTTTGCGCCAACCTTCCACCCGGCGCTTGGCTATCTCACCCCGATTCGCCGGGCCCTCAGCTTTCGCACGGTCTTCAACGTGCTCGGTCCCCTCGCCAATCCCGCCCTCGTCGAGCGCTCCTTGATCGGTGTGGCGCAGCTCCCCCTTCTCGAGAAGATGGCGAAGATCACCCGGGCTCGTGGCACCACCTACGCGGTGCTCGTCAACTCTGACGACGGCCTCGATGAGCTCAGTCTCGGCGCGTCGGCGACCCTCGAGGTGGTCACCCGCGATGGATCGGTCCGCGAGCGACTCGACGCGGGTCACGAGCTCGGGATCTATCACGACGCGGCCACTCTTCGCGGTGGCGACGTCGACCATAACGTTCACGTGGCTCGGTCGTTTCTCGAGGGGCGCCAGGGGCCGGTGTTTGATGTCGTGTGCGCAAACGCGGCCCTCGCGCTCATGGTGGCTGGTCGCGCGACGACGCTCCCCCAGGGTTTCGCGCTGGCGAGCGCGAGTGTCGCAGAAGGTCACGCCGCGGCGGCGCTCGACCGCCTCGTCGCGGTCTCGAACGCCTAGAGGATCTTGAGCTCCGCCTTGTAGCGACGGGCGTTGTTCGCGTACAGCGCGGCCGAAGCGACCGCGACGTCCTCGTTACACGAATCGAGCCGAAGCGTCGCGGGCACGCCGAGGGCCGTGGCCCTGGTGGGCACGTTCGTGCGGTTGCGCACGACGGCCCCCGCACCGACGGTGGCACCGCTTTGCACTTCGGCCTCGTGCAGGACGATCGAACCGCTACCAACGAGCACGCGATCGTGCACGACGCAGCCCTCCAAGTGGGCGAGGTGCCCAATCACGCAATCGCTGCCGATGACGGTCGGATACTCGTCGACGGCGTGGATGACGGCACCGTCTTGAATCGACGTTCGCTCCCCCACGATGATCGTGCCGTAGTCACCGCGCAGGACGGCGCACGGCCAGATCGACGAGTCCGCTCCAATGCGCACGTCGCCGATGACGACAGCGTCGGGGTGAATGAAGGCGTCCGGGTGAATCTGGGGCACGCGGTCTCCGAGGGCGTAGATGGGCATGTCGCCTCCTAACGATGGGCTATCCAGGAAACTAATTGGTAGGTTCGCCATCCAAGGTAGATGACCGACGCCACGATGAAGAATCGCCAACGCCACGGAACCGGCTCGGGTTCGGTTTCGGTGAGCTCCGCTCCACACACTTCACAGACATCGCCTTCTTCGGGGCGGTCGCAGTGCTCGCACCAATTGGCCACTACTCGACTCGAACGCGAACGCGAATCGGCGAGGAGCCGAGCTCGAAGCGCTCGCGCAGACTTCGCTCAACGTAACGCAGGTACGTCGAGGGCAGCTTTCCCGCGATGAACAGGGTGAAGGTCGGTGGTTCGGTCGCGCCCTGCACGGCGTAGCGGATCTTGCCCGTCGGGGCGGGCTGCTTGATCTGCAGGTCGCGAATGGCGCGGTTGAGGACCCCGGTCGGAACGCGCTTCTTGTAGTCAGTCGCCGCGTTCGACAGGGCCGGCAACAGTCGGTGCACGCCCCTGCCCGTCAGCGCGGTCGTCTTGATCACCGGTGCGTCGCCGAGGAACGCGAGCTTGTCGCCGACGCTCGCGAGCACGGCGTCGTGTTCCTCGGTCGGGACCAGCTCCCACTTGTTGAGTACGACGATCGACGGGCAGCCGGCTGCGGAGATTCGCTCGGCGAGGCGCTGGTCTTGCCCGGTTGCCTGTTGTGTGGCGTCGATGACGAGGACTGCGATGTCCGCGCGATCGAGCGCGTCGAGGCTGCGCAGGACCGAATAGGTCTCGAGGCCCGGTTCGGTACGTGCGCGCTTGCGCATGCCCGCGGTATCGATGAAGCGGATCACGCCGGCGCTCGTCTCGACGACCGTGTCGATCGCGTCGCGGGTCGTGCCGGGCATGTCGTGCACGACCGAGCGCTCCTCGCCGATCAGCTGGTTGAACAGCGTCGACTTACCAACATTCGGTCGTCCGACGATCGCGACCCGCAGTGCCCCATCGTCCTCCGTAGCTTCGTCGGAGGCGACCTCACTGGTCTGTTCGCCAAGCTCGTCGACGATCCGATCGAGCAGGTCGCCCGCGCCGCGACCGTGTTGGGCACTTACCATGACGGGCTCGCCGACCCCGAGGGCGAGGAACTCCCAGCTGGCGGCCTCGTGCTGCTGGTCGTCAACCTTGTTCACGACCAGCAGCACCGGACGGCCCGAGCGCAGTACCCACCGCGCCGCGCGTGAATCTTCGTCTACCGGTCCCGTCGACCCGTCGACGACAAGCAGCACCAGGTCGGCCTCCTTGAGAGCCGCGTCGGCCTGCTGGGACACCTTTTCTTCGAGAGAGTCGCCCGCCGCGAGCCACCCGCCGGTGTCGACGACGTCAAAGGTCACCCCCCGCCAGTCGACCTCGACCGCCTTGCGGTCGCGGGTCACCCCGCGCTGCTCTTCGACGACGGCTATGCGCTTTCCCGCCAAGCGATTAACGAGCGAGCTCTTCCCGACGTTCGGACGTCCAACGATGACAACCTGTGGCCGACTCACGCGGGGCTCAGCTTCTTCGTGCGCACCGATTCGAGGGCCGTACGTAGGTCGCGGCCCGTCGTCGGGACGCTCATCACTCGTCGCGGCAGGTCCTCCAGGGTGAGTCCGTCGAGGAACCGGCCCTCGGAGAGGCAGACGTCGGGCAGGAGGCAGAGTGTCGATTCGGGGATCTCTTCGAGGGTCCGGCGGAGGTCGGATCCTGTGATCAGCCCCGCGACTTTGATGTTGCCGCCGAAGTATTGGTTTTTCACGGCTTTCACCTCGACGTCGGCGAACCCGTGCTCGTCAAAGAGCGTGCGCAAGAGTGGGGCCGCGTACTCCCCGGTGATGACGGTCACGTCCTCAGCCGTCTCGTCGCGCTGATCGAGAATGCGCGGCGCCCGGTAGCCGAGTGCTGGCGCGCCGTCGACCGATTGGAAGAAGCCCGAGCCGAGCTTCGCCATGGGCGTGCGCTCGGCGAAGCTCTCCTTGAACGCGGCGACGAGGCCCACGCCGTTCTCGGCCTCATCGAGGCTCTCGAAGCTCTCGGTGCCGGGTGGCTCGAGCCCCGCGACGAGGTAGAACTCGTCGCTCGCAAAGACCTTGGCGGTGCCGAAAAGCTGACGGGTGAGGCGTTGGAACGCTTCGGCGAGCTCGATAACCGAGCGGGCCTCGTCGGCGGTATGGGGGCGCATGGACGCCTCGCTCGTGAACTCACTGACTCCAACCGGCACGAGTGCGATGGACGCGAGACCCGGGTAGAGGGAGACGACGTCAAAGAGCGTCCGTTCGAGTTCTTCTCCGTCGTTGACCCCAGGACAGACGACGACCTGGCCGTGAACGGTGACGCCCGCCCGGAGCAGCTCACGGAGCCAGCGGAGGCTCGTCGCCCCACGAGGGTTTCGCAGCATCTCGGCGCGCAGCTCCGGATTGGTCGTGTGGATCGAGACGTAGAGCGGAGAGAGGCCCTCGTCGATCACGCGTTCGAGGTCGAACTCGGTGAAGCGGGTGAGGGTCGTGTAGTTGCCGTAGAGAAACGACAGGCGAAAGTCGTCGTCTTTCACGTAGAGCGAGCGGCGCATGCCCTTTGGGAGCTGGTAGATGAAGCAGAACGTGCAGTGATTGTCACAGGTCCTGATCCGATCAAAGACGGCGGAGTCGATACTCAGTCCGAGCGGTTGGCCCGTCGCCTTGTCAATGCTCACCTTGTGCGAGAGCGGAGCGCCTTCTCGGCGCACGACGAGCGTGACCGCGGCGTCGTCGATGAGGCGCTGGTATTCGATGATGTCGGTCGGCTCGCGACCGTTCACGCTGACGAGCTCGTCGCCGATGGCGAGATCGACCCTCGAAGCCGGCGAACCCGTCGAGATAGAAGAAATTCGGGCCCCGGACACCCCGACAGCCTAGGGACTTCGAAAGAGGTTCAGTTACTAGGCTTGATGAGGTGAAGGTTGACAGAGTCGTGCTGGCGGCCCCTCGGGGCTTCTGTGCTGGCGTCGAAAAGGCCATCAAGGCGCTCGACTGGATGACACGGGTCTTCGAGCCGCCCGTCTACTGCTACCACGAGATCGTCCACAATCAGTTCGTGGTCGAGTATTTCAAGTCCGTCGGGGTCATCTTCATCGACGACATCGCCGTCGTCCCGCCGGGTGCGCCGGTAATGCTAAGCGCTCACGGCTCTCCGCCCCAACTCGTAGAAGCCGCCCGCCGAAACGGCGGCACCGTCATCGACGCGGTCTGCCCGCTCGTCACGAAGGTCGACCACGAGCTGAAGGTGAGGGCCAACAAGGGCTACACCGTGCTCTACGTTGGCCACGAGGACCACGAGGAAGCGGTTGGCACCATGGCCGTCGCGCCCGAAGCGGTGCACCTCATCCAAGAGCGGGCTGACATTGACGCCGTGAGGACTCATAAAGGACCTGTCGCCCTGCTCAGTCAGACGACCCTCAGCCTCGACGAGTGGCAGGACTTGCGCGAATACGCCGAAGAGGTCTTTCCCGACATCTGGATGCCCAATCGAAGCGACCTGTGCTTTGCGACGACGAACCGCCAGGCGGCGCTGCGCGAAGTCGCCGACGGGGCCGACACCGTGATCGTCATCGGCTCGGCCAACTCCTCCAACACCGTCGCCCTCACGAAAGTCGCCGAGGCCGAAGGGGCACCGCGCGTGCTGCGGGTGAACGGCGCCGACGAGCTGCCCGACGACCTGAGCGGCACGATCGCGGTCACCGCCGGCGCGTCGGCTCCCGAACGGCTCGTGACCGAGGTGCTCGGCGTGCTCAACCCCCTCAACGGCGTGACCGTGAAGTCCGTCATCGTCGAAGACGAGTACTTCCCGCCGCCACCGGAGTTGCGCGAGATGTTAAAAGCCATTTCGGCGGTTGTCGATCTCGTATTGCAGGCTCCCGAACGCTCCACCTTCGACGGCCAGGCGGATCGCGAATTCACCGCCGCCGAGGTGCTTTCTACACTCAGCAGGTAGTAAAACAACGCCCCGAGTAGTATTGACCGGTGGCATCCTTTCCGAGCATGGACGTCTCGACACGCGAGCAGTGGTCTGAAATCATTGAGCGCACCATCGAGGCCCAGCCGCGCGTGGCGCGCCAGATCCTCGCCATGGTGAAGGGACTGTCTGACATCAGCGACGGCTTCTCCGTGGACCAGATGCAACACGCCCTCCAGACGGCGACGCGAGCAGAACGCGACGGCGCCGACCAAGAGGTCATCGTGGCCTCGTTGCTGCACGACGTTGGCAAGCTGATCTCGGTACCGAATCATCCAAAGATCGCCGCAGAGATCCTGAAGCCCTACGTGCGCCACGAGGTCTACTGCATGGTCGCCTTCCACCAGGACTTTCAAGGGCGCTACTACTACGAGCACCTCGGGATGGACCCGAACATGCGCGACCAGCACCGCGGCCAGCCCTGGTACGAGCTCGCCGAGCGTTTCGCGGACCGCTGGGACCAGAAGGCCTTTGATCCGCAGTACGACGCGGAGCCTCTCGAGCACTTTGAGCCCATGGTGGTCAGCGTGTTCGCGCAGGCGCATTCGATTTAAGGAGCTTCATGTCATCCCTCGACCTCGAAAAGCGGCGCCTCACGCGACTTCGCGCCTACGCGATCGACCAGGCAATGGCACGTTTCGACGCCGACTACCCCGGCTTTCAACCCGAGGCCATTGTCGCGTCGATCTGCGCCTACGAAGAAGAAGGCAACATCGGCGACGTCTTGAAGAAGATGCCCGAGACGATCGACGGCGAGCCGTACACCACCCTTGTCGTCGTCGACGGCGGCGAAGATCGCACGGCCGAGATCTCGCGATCTTTCCCGGGTGTCAAGGTCATCGAGTTCCCGGTCAACCTCGGACACGGCGTTGCCTTGCAGGTGACGTACCGCTACTGCATCGATCACGGTGCGAAGTACGTCGTCACCCTGGACGCGGACGGCCAGAACGACCCGAACGAAATACCCCAGATATTGAAGCCGCTCCTGGACGACACGGCAGACTTCGTCGTCGCGAGCCGCGTGCTCGGTGAGGACAAGACCTCTGACGTCGTGCGCAAGACCGGCGTGCGCTTCTTCTCGTTCGTGATGAACCGGATGACGGGCGCGACTCTCACTGACACCTCGACGGGCTACCGGGCGCTACGCGTCACGATGCTCGCCGACGTTCTCGACCGGCTCACCCAAGAGCAGTACCAGACGGCGGAGCTCTTGATCACGTGTCTCAAGCGAGGCTGGCGGGCCGCCGAGGTCCCAACGGTGTGGTACCCACGCGCGTCGGGGACGACGAAGAAGGGCAAGAACTGGCTCTTCGGCTTTCGCTACGCCCGCGTCGTCTTTGGGACGTGGTGGCGCGAGCGCTAGCCGTTCAGTCGGCGCCGGCTTTCGGCGTAGACCTCTTCCAGCTCCTTTCGTAGCTCCTCGCTCTTCGCCGCGATCTCGGTGCGCGAGATGCGCCCTTCGCCCGAGGGCGGCTCAATGGGTGTTCCCACCACGACGTGGATCTTCGTGAAGCGCGGAAACTTGGCGCCCTTTGGCATCGCGCGTTCGCTCCCGGCGATGCCGACGGGCACGATCTTGGCTTTGGTGCGCGCCGCGATGAACATCGCCCCGTCGTGGATGGGCTCGACCGCCGTGCCCGCCTTGCGGGTCCCCTCGGGAAAGAGCACGAGCGCTTGTCCGCGCCGGAGCACCTCTTCGGCGAGTCGCAGGGAGCTGCGGTCCGCGCCGTCACGATTGACCGGAAAGGCGCCGAGCCTCGTCAACAGCGCCGCGAAGGGCTTGGGGTGAAAGACACCCTCTTTCGCCATGAAGAACACCTTGCGCGGAGAGATGAACAGGCTGAAGGCGAAGTCGACGTTCGAGCGGTGGATCGGCGCGATGAT
>JBAUSF010000284.1:0-12587 GCA_049581565.1 Acidimicrobiales bacterium | reverse complement strand
CCGTGGCCGACGTTGAGCGCGCCGCCGAATCAGGATTCGACGCGGTGCTCGTGGGAGAAGCGTTCGTCACTGCGCCCGATCCCGGAGCCGTCGTCAAATCCTTCGCACTCGTGGCGAGCGCTCAGCGTGCCTGACGTGTGGCGGCACTACGTCAAGATCTGTGGCGTGACCTCACCTGAGGACGCGCAGATGATCGCCTCGTCCGGGGCGAGCGCGCTCGGGCTGATCTACGCGACCTCCCCGCGGCGGATCACGACTCTCCAAGCCCGCGAGATCGTGCGAGCAACAGGCGATCTCCTCTTGCGTTGCGCGGTGTTTCGCTACGACGACGACGACTTCATTCTCGAACACCTTGACGCCGTTCCGGTAGAAATCGTGCAGCTGCACGGAGCGCTGAGCGGCGGTCTGCTCGAAGCGCTGCGCGATCGGCCGCTTCACATCGTGAAGGCCCTCGGTATCGAAGATGACGAGTTCGACTCCTTTGACGAGACGAGCGTCGACGCGGTGATGATCGATGGCGCACAACCTGGATCTGGCGTCGAGCACTCGTGGGATCGTTTGCGCGCCCGGACCTTTCGGGTGCCGGTGATCGCCGCGGGAGGACTGACTCCGACGAACGTTGAGGGCATCGTCGCCGCTACCGGTGCGTCGGGCGTCGACGCTGCGAGCGGCGTTGAATTGAGGCCCGGCGTGAAGGACCCGGCTCGTGTGGCGGCCTTCGTCGAGAACGCGAAGATTGCGCTCTCGAAGGTTGGTACGCCGTGACCGATACGCCAACCGTAATGGGCGCACCCGACGAAAGGGGACGCTTTGGTGACTTCGGTGGCCGCTTCGTGCCCGAAGCGCTGATGCCCGCCTGTCTCGAACTCGACGACGCGTTCCGCGACGCGTGGAGCGATTTCTCTTTCGTGTCCGAGTATCGAACTGTTTTGCGCGAATTCGTCGGGCGGCCCACTCCCGTGACGCCCCTGCCGCGTCTCTCTGAGCTTCTCGGCATCACGCTCTACGCCAAGCGTGAAGACCTCGCGCACACGGGCTCGCACAAGATCAATAACGTCGTCGGCCAGACGCTGCTCACCAAGCGAATGGGAAAGACCCGCATCATCGCCGAGACCGGTGCGGGCCAGCACGGCGTCGCCACCGCGACCGGCGCCGCCCGGCTCGGTCTCGCGTGCACCGTCTTCATGGGCGAGGTCGACACCGTGCGCCAAGAGCTCAACGTCTTTCGCATGGAGCTCCTCGGTGCGACGGTGGTGCCGGTCACGTCCGGCTCGAAGACTCTCAAGGATGCGGTCAACGAAGCGCTCCGTGAATGGGTGACCTGCGTGGGCGACACGCACTACTGCATCGGCTCGGTCATGGGGCCACACCCTTTTCCGTGGATGGTGCGCGAATTCCAGAGCATCATCGGCATCGAGGCAGCCGACCAGCTGCGCGATCTCGGCGCGGGAGATCCGGACATGGTCGTTGCCTGCGTCGGGGGCGGATCAAACGCGGCCGGCGTCTTTGCCGGCTTTGCCGACACGACCGCTCGTCTCGTCGGTGTCGAGGCTCGTGGTGGGGCTGCCATCAAGAGCGGTTCCCCGGGGGTCCTGCACGGCATGCGCTCGATGTTGCTCCAAGACGAGTTCGGCCAGATCGAAGAGGCGCAGTCAATTTCGGCCGGTCTCGACTACCCCGGTATCGGGCCTGAGCACGCTCACCTCGCCGCGTCGGGACGAGCGGAGTACTACGCAGTGGGCGACGACGAAGTGCTCGCCGCCCTCTCCCTCTTGAGCGAACGCGAGGGGATCATCCCCGCGCTGGAGACCGCACACGCGCTCGCCTGGATCATGCGCGAAGTGGGTGCCCTGGTTCCGGTCGGCTCGACCGTCCTGCTCAACCTTTCGGGGCGCGGTGACAAGGACGTCGCCCAAGTTCGCGCAATGATGAAGGGACAGTCGTGAAATCCCTCGAGGTGACGCTTCGTGCGCTGAGAGATAACGGGCACAAAGCACTCGTTCCCTACTTCATGGCCGGAGCCACGGCCGACTGGACGCGGCACGTCGAAGCAGCCGTGCTCGGGGGAGCGGACGCCGTCGAGATCGGAATACCCTTTTCCGATCCGATGATCGACGGCGTCGTGATCCAAGAGGCGGGCCTTCGCTCGCTCGAGCGCGGTACGACCCTCGAATCGATTGGACGAGAACTGGCGTCAATCGACTGCCAGGTGCCACTGATTGCGATGACCTACTACAACATCTTTCTGCACTACGGTCTCGAACGAGCCGCGGGGCGACTCCAGGAGTTTGGGATCTCCGGAGCGATCATCCCCGACCTCGCGCTCGAGGAGTCCCCGGAGTGGAAGCGTGCCTGCGACGAGCACGACGTCGCGGCCATCTTGCTGGTGGCACCGTCGACGCCCGACGCTCGCCTCGGGGAGATCGCACGTCGCAGCGAAGGGTTCATCTACGCTTCGGCCCGGATGGCAGTGACCGGCACCGCGAGCGACGAGGGTGAGGGCGCGAGGGTGGTCGAGGCGGTGCACGAGGCGACTGATACGCCCGCCTATGTGGGCATTGGCATCTCGACGCCCGAGCAGGCCGCACTGACCGTGTCCTACGCCGACGGCGCCATCGTTGGCTCCGCCCTGGTCAGGATCGTGCTCGAGGGCGCGACTCCCGCTGACATCGAGGCCGCCGTTGCGTTATTTCGCCGCGCCATCGATTTGGAAGCAGATTACGGAGAAATTCCTCAGGATTAGAGTTTTCGCAAGTTCACAAGGTTTTTGCCCTCTTTTGAACCCCGCGCAACAAATCTTGTGAATCCTGTCACATAATTGCTCCACGTAAAGCCGCACAAGCGCTGTTCAGGGGTGTTTAATTCCTTACGGGCCACCAATGCGGTGGTTTGCAGTGAAACCTTTATTGGGGGAATTTTCATGCCTGAAGAAAGAGTTGCGGATCCGGGTCCGTTAGGGCTCGCCGGATTCGCCATGACAACATTCTGTCTGAGTAGTTGGAACGCCAATTTGTGGCACGGCGCTGGACTTGAGGCCGCGCTCGCTCTTGCATTCTTCTATGGCGGTTTGGCCCAGCTGCTCGCGGGGATGTGGGAGTTCGTGCGCAAGAACACCTTTGCTGCACTCGCGTTTTCATCGTACGGTGCGTTCTGGCTCGCCTTCTACGCGCTTATCAAGTTCAACATTCCCGGCGGGGGCAGCGACACCGTTCCGATCTTCTTGCTGGGTTGGTCGATCTTCACGGTGTACATGACCATCGCCGCCATGAAGACGAATAATGCAGTTCTTACCGTCTTTGTCCTGCTGTCGATCACCTTTATTTTGCTGACGATCGGGAACTGGGGCACGACCAATACCTTCCACGACATCGTCAAGGCTGGCGGGTGGACGGGTCTCGCGACGGCTGCGGCGGCGTGGTACGCGTCCGCGGCTGGCGTGACCAACGCCACGCACGGGAAGGTTGTGTTCCCGGTTGGTCCGCGCGGCTAACGTAGTGGTCACTGGTGGCATGCCACCGGACCCAACCGCCAACAGCGCCCGTCCCGAAAGGTACGGGCGCTGTTGGCGTCTATAAGACAATCATCATCACCGTCAACGTGAGCTGAGTAGGACTTCACGCTACCTGTCGACTCTCGTCGTCAGCGTGGAGTGAGTTCGACGCCAACGTAGACGATAGGTAGACGTCATCTGGTCGCACGGAGCTCGTGCGCGTGTAGCGGCGCAACGAGGTGCGTCGCTCCGCGCCAGCTGGTTGGTAGTGCAGTCCGCGTTGCAATGCGACCCTGCTCCGTCCGAGGGATCGCGCCTTAGCAGTCGGGGCGGGCCGATGGTACAGTGCTGGCGCTGAGCATTCTGCTCAGGCGTTTTGGGTCAAGGGGGATCGCATGCCCAAGAAGAGCGACGAAGAAGCAGAGGTTTTTGCATCGGATCAAGCTTCAGAAGCGCAGATCGCGGTGCACTGGCGTGAGGAGGGCTACTACTTTCCTTCGGCGAAGTTCATCGGCCAGGCCAACGCGTCAGACCCGAGCATTATTGATCGATTTAGCGAGGACAACTTCCCGGAGTGCTTCAAAGAGTACGCCGACCTCCTCACGTGGGACCACTATTGGCACACGACGCTCGACACGAGCAACGCGCCGTTTTGGAAGTGGTTCGTCGGAGGTCGTCTCAACGCTTCGTACAACTGCGTCGACCGGCACTTGGCGACCGACCGCAACAAGGCCGCCCTCATCTGGGTTCCCGAACCCGAGGATGCACCAACGGTCGTCCTCACCTACCAAGAGCTGTACGCACGCGTCAATGAATTCGCCGCTCTCCTGCGAGACTTTGCCGGCGTGAAGACCGGCGACGTGGTGACCCTCCACATGCCGATGGTGCTCGAACTACCCATCGCGATGCTCGCCTGCGCACGGCTCGGTGTCGTGCACTCTCAAGTGTTCGGCGGCTTCTCGGGCAACGCCTGTGGCGGACGAATCGCCGACTCCAAGAGCAAGATCCTCATCACCATGGACGGCTACTACCGAAACGGTGACATCCAAGACCACAAGGTGAAGGCCGACGAGGCGGTGGCGCGTGCCGCCGAGGAGGGCGTCACAGTGGAAAAGGTGTTGGTGTTTCGCCGCAACCCCGGCGAGTACGCCTCGAAGATTCCGATGGTTGAAGGACGGGACTTCTTCGTCGACGACGTGATGCCCCAATTCAAGGGCAAGCTGGTCGAGCCCGTCTCGATGCCCGCCGAAGCACCACTGTTCATCATGTACTCGAGCGGCACGACCGGCAAGCCCAAGGGGTGCCAGCACAGCACCGGGGGTTACCTCTCCTACGTCACGGGTACGGCAAAGTACTACCAGGACATCCACCCGGAGGACACGTACTGGTGCGCGGCGGACATTGGCTGGATCACGGGGCACTCCTACATCGTCTACGGGCCGCTCGCTCTTGGTACGACGTCGGTCATGTACGAGGGCGTGCCCACCTACCCCGACGCGGGACGACCGTGGCGAATTGCGGAGCGTCTTGGTGTTACCACATTCCACACGGCGCCGACGACGATTCGGACTCTCCGCAAAGTGGGTCCCGATGAGCCGGCCAAGTACAACTACCACTTCAAGCACATGACCACAGTGGGCGAACCGATCGAACCCGACGTGTGGCGGTGGTACTACGAGGTAGTGGGCAAGGGCGAAGCCGTCGTCGTTGACACCTGGTGGCAGACCGAGACGGGCGGCTTCATCGGCAGCACGCTGCCGGCGATCCATCCCATGAAGCCCGGCAGCTGTGGCCCCGCCGTGCTTGGCATCTACCCGACGATCTTGGACGAGAACGGCAAGGAGGTGAAGCCCGGCAGTGGTATGGCTGGCAATATCTGCATCCGTAATCCATGGCCTGGCATCTTTCAGACCGTGTACGGCGACCCTGATCGGTTCATCAGCACCTACTACGCCAAGTACAGCGGTAACAAGGACAGCACGGATTGGCACGACTGGCCCTACTTCGTCAACGACGGGGCGATGCAGGCCGAGGACGGGTACTTCCGAATTCTCGGTCGCGTCGACGACGTGATCAACGTCTCCGGTCACCGCCTTGGTACCAAGGAGCTGGAGTCAGCGGCAATCATGGTCGAGGGCGTGGCCGAGGCGGCGGCGGTGCCCGTCATCGATGAAGTCCGCGGTCACGCCGTCGAGATGTACATTGCCCTGCAGCCTGGGGTAGCGCCCGAAGGCATGCCCGAGCTGGTGTCGGCGATGATCGAGCGCGAGATCGGCAAGGTTGCACGTCCGAAGAACGTGTGGATCGTGGCCGACATGCCAAAGACCCGATCGGGAAAGATCATGCGCCGCGTCATCGCGTCGGTGTCAAACTTCTCCGACGTGGGCGACATCACGACGCTGGCCAACCCTGAGGTCGTTGAGGGCATCCGCCACTACGTCGAGAGCAGCAAGGTTGCTCGTGGCGAAGTCCCGCGTGAGTTGAGTGACGCCGAGCTGGCGGCGATCAAGAACTTCGGTTCCTCGAGCGAGTAGCTAATCCCGACACACTCTCTGGGTCCAGTCACGGTACCCGTACCGCGTGGTCCGGAGCGGGAGGACATGTCCGGACTGGCGTTGACGTAGACGGTCGCGGTGCTCGCGTAGTTTCGTATGCGAGCTGCGCCATGTCGACGCGATGTCTCGCTAGGAATCGAAGCCGAGGTTGAAGAAGTCGAGGAGTCTGAGCCACGGTCCGCGTCGTCCGCCGTGTTCGTCAGCGCGTTCAATCGCCCGCTGGGTAAGACGAATGAAGAGCCACCGAAACGGCTCGGGAGGAAACGGCACCGGCTTCTTCTGCACCATCGTCAGCATCGTGCGTTCGCTCGAGCGACCATCCAGGAGGTCGAGCATCACGGCAGCGCCGAAGCGTGTTGACGCGACCCCGAGGCCCGTGTAGCCCATGACGTAGGCCACCTTCTTGTCGTGGGCCATTCCCCAAAAGGGAGAGAAGCGCGTGCAGGTATCGATGGCCCCGCCCCAGGCGTGAGTGAACTTGATGCCCGCGAGCTGGGGGAACGTTGCGAGGAAGTGCGCGGCGAGCTTGGCGTAGGTCTCCGCGTTGTACTCGAGATCGCGCCGGCCCTTACCTCGAAACTTGTAGATCGTGTCGTAACCACCCCAGAGGATTGAATTGTCCTTCGTGAGCCGGTAGTAGTGGAACTGATTACCCGAGTCCGCAACCCCTTCACGATGGGCCCATCCGATGCTCGCCATCTGCTCGTCACTGAGAGGTTCGGTGACGAGGGCGTAATCGTAGACCGCCGCCACGTACTTTCGGGTCTGGCGGATGAGCGAGGGAAAGACGTTCGTCGCGAGCGCAACTCTCGACGCCGTCACCGCGCCATAGGGGGTGTGCACTCGCACACCGTGCTCAACGTCCTCTAGCCATTCGACCTTCGAGTTCTCGAAGATCTTCACACCGAGCGACTGACACGCACGCTCGAGTCCCCACACGAGGCGCGCCGGATCGACGAGTGCCGTGCCGTCGAGGTCGAAGAGGGCGCCCTCGTAGGAAGGGGAGTGGATTCGAGACTGGACTTCTTCTTTCGAGAGGACTTCAATATGGTCGCCCATTTCGTTTCGCAGGCGCGCCTCTTCGAGCATTCCCTCGAACTGCCAGGGAGCGACGGCGACGCGTAGTTCGCCCGTGCGCTCCCAGTCACACTCGATGCCGTAGCGCTTGATGGTCGCTTCGATCTCGTCGAGGTTCTCTCTCGCGAGTCGCTCGATGAGGGGCATCTCGGAAGCGAACCGGTTCATGCCGTTGTTAAAGCCGTGGGTCAGCGACGCGCTGCAGAATCCTCCGTTTCGACCCGAGGCGCCCGCACCGGTTTCGTACTGCTCAACGACAACGACTTCGCGATGGGGATCGCGCTCTTTGGCGAGAAGAGCGGTCCACAGCCCCGTGTACCCGGCACCGACGACGCAGAGATCGGCGCCGAGGTCACCAATCAGCGCTGGGTGCGGTTCAGGTTCGAGTGGGTCGGAATCGAGCCACCACAGTTCAGGCTGGACTTCGGCGAGGTGACGCAAGACGAAGGTGTCCTTCTTCTCCATACCGTCCAGCGCGAGGCTGGAATCACCCTCTCTAGGTAACGAACTTCGCGCGTCAACGCGCGAGCACGGGCATTCACCCCGCCTGAACACGCATTCTACCGGGGTCCTTATGGTCTCAACGCGATCGTGATCTTGGAGGGATCAGGGGTTGGAACGATGTTCTCACGACCGTGCCCTAGTATTTGCCAACCCAATCACAGAAAGACGTTCTCATGCGCATCGCCAACCTGGCCGGCCGAGCGACCATCGTCACTGACGACGGTCTGATCGATATCGCGACTGCTTCCAACGGAGAATTCTCCGCCTCGGTAGACAAGTGCGTAGGCCAGCTCGACACGCTGCGGGCTTGGTACCAGTCCGCCCAGCCCGGCCCAACGAGTGAGACCACCCCAAGCGAGCTCTTCGGCGATCGTCGCCTCGGACCGGTTGTCGCGAGCCCCCAGCAGATCTTTGCGATCGGGCTCAACTATCGCCATCACGCGAATGAGATGAAGCTGGCGCTGCCGAGCGAGCCGATGGTCTTCACGAAATTCGTCTCATCGCTGTGTGGGCCTAATGACGAGCTGCCCGTGCGGGGCCACACGACGGACTTTGAGGCAGAGCTCGTGGTCGTGATCGGTACCCGTGCGCGCGACCTTGAGGTCGGCCGTGCCCTCGACGCCGTCGCGGGTTACTGCGTGGGTCAGGACTTCTCCGAACGAACCTTGCAGATGCGTGGCGCCTCGCCCCAGTTCTCACTCGCGAAGTCGCATCGTAACTTCACACCGATTGGGCCGTGGCTCACGACAGCCGATGAGATCGCTGATCCCAATGCACTCAGCATTCGCTGCCACGTGAACGACGTCGAGTACCAGAACTCGACGACGGGCGACATGGTCTTTGGCGTGGCCGAGATCGTGAGCTACCTGAGCACCATCGTCGAGCTGCGCCCGGGCGATCTCATCTTCACCGGGAGCCCGCACGGGGTCGGCCAGGGGCAAACACCGCCGGTCTTCCTCAAGCCCGGTGATCGGGTGGTCACGAGCATCGAACGCCTTGGTCGAATAGAGAACGTTGCGATATAGAGGTTCCCGCTAGAGATTCACCTCGAGCGAGACCACGAATTCCGCGGCATCGAGCATGGTCTATCGGCGGGCTGAAGGTCGACGTCCGTGGCAACGAGCCAGTCGAACGCTGAGCACCTCGTCATTCTGATCGGTCGCGGCGATCCCGATGATGATGGAAATGCCGAGTTTCCGGTGTCACCCTCAGTAGCCTGATCGCAGTGATATTTGGGACTCGGCGTTGACTCGGTTCATCGGTTTTGATCTTGAGACGACCGGCGTGAGTTCGTTTCACGATGCGCCCGTTTCTTTCGGATTCGTCGAACGCGTCGACGGCGCTCGCGGGCGGGTGTCGAAGATGGACGGCGGCTACGTCAATCCTGGCGAGCCCGTCCCAGCGGGAGCGACCGCCATCCACGGCATCACTGACGACATGGTGATCGACGCGCCGCCACTCGCACCAAGCGTCGAGCTGATGGCCAGTCGACTCTGCGACCACTGGTCCCACGGTGACGTCATTGTCGGCATGAACGTTGCGTACGACCTCACCATGGTCGACTCACTCTGTCGGCGCCTCGGGCTCGCGACGTTAGAGGATCGCGGGGGAGTCGGCGGCGTCGTTGATGTCTTGATACTCGACCGGCACTACGACAAGTGGCGCAAGGGCGCCCGAAAGCTGACCGATCTCTGTCGCCACTACGGCGTCACCCTCGGTAACGCTCATTCGGCGGCCCACGACGCCGAGGCGAGCCTGGCCGTATTCGAGGTGATGTGCTCGCGCTACCCGGCGATTCGCGCAATCGCGCCCGGCGATCTCAACGCCACTCTGCGCGGATGGTACCAAGAATGGCTCTGGAGCTTCTCCCAGTACCTCGAGAGGAAGGGCGAACCACCTATCCAACCCGGCCAGTACGAGTGGCCAATTCACGTCGACGATGATGCAGTGGTCGGGCTGGGGAGATTTGAACTCCCGATCTCTCGGCCCCCAGCCGAGCGCTCTAGACCAAACTAAGCCACAGCCCGTGAAGGGACAATTCTATCGCCGGCGTCGCGGTCGCTTGAACGAGCGAAACGGGGCTTACCCGCCCGCGGCGGCCGTGACGATCTCGATGAACGCGGCGTCGGGGATGCGAGTCGTCGCCCACTCCGAACGGCGCACCACTTCGCCATTGAGTGCGACGGCAATTCCCCGCTGGGCGACGTCGCGACGAACCAGCAGTTCCGCGACGGTCTCATTCATGTAGTCGTCATCAGTTCCGTTGACTCGAATCATAGAAACTCCGCCGCAAAATGGGACACTTCTCTTGCGCTCACTGGTGCGAGCGTCACACCGTGGCGATAGTGGCCCGACACCCACGCCCAACGGTTATCGACTACCTCGAGGAAGGGCGACAGATCACTCGTGGCCGGACGAAGGCCCTGTCGAGTTTCCACGAGTGCTGCGGCCTCGAGTGAGGGCATCACGTCAAGCGCGTCGCGAAGCAGGCGGTGGAGCTCTCCCACTTCGACGACGAGCTCGCTCTGCTCGTCCGAGGACGCACCGAGCACGCAGTAGCCACCGGCACGGCTGACGGCGTAGAAGTTTCGACCTCGTACGAAGGCGCGTATCACCGGCTTCGTCGAACGGTCGAGTCCTTGCACGCGAATGGTCATCCCGCGTACGGGACGCACCGTGTGATCGACCCTCTCACCCACGCCCTTGGGCAACGAGGACGAGCCGGTAGCGAGCAGGCCGACGTCGCCTCGATATGAGCCGCTGGTCGTCGTCACTTCCACCGAGTCGTCCAACGAGACGGCGGATTCCACACGTTCGAATACCGTCCGCACGCCTAGCTCTTCCGCGCCGCCGCGAAGCAGTCTCATCGCCTGATCGGGATCGAGCCAGGCGTCGCCACCAAGAAACAGTCCGTCTCGAATGCGAGGCGTCACGCCTTCGAAGAAGTCTGGTCGGCTGTCACGATGAACCCGCTCGCACTCGACGCCAAAGTCTTTCGCGACGGACTCGAACTGGTCGACCAACCGACGGTCGCTCGCGTCAAAGCCGACGAGCAACGTGCCGGATTCGACAATTTCGAGCTGTTCTCCGGTTACGTCCTTCAGCTCTTCGGCTATCGCGCGCCATTCCGTGAGCGCGCCCCGTTGTAGGTCGTAGTTGCGTCGCTCGCCGGGTGTGACCTCGGCACTTGGCGCGAGCATTCCCGCGGCCGCCCAGGTTGCTCCCGAGCCAGGCGACGGGTCGAAGACGGTGACGCGCCAACCGTCGCGTGCGAGACGAAACGCGCTCGTCGTGCCGATTATTCCACCTCCGACGACGAGCGCAACACGACTGTTCGGTCCCATACGCCAAGCGTAGGGCGACCGAGGAGAGGTGCCCTTTCGATATAATTGTCCCGGGTCAGCGTTGCCCCGCGTGAACGCCATGACCACAAACCTTTACGACCCCTCATTTGAGCACGATGCGTGCGGTGTCGGCATGGTCGCCGACCTCACCGGCCATCCGACGAACAGCACGGTTCGCGACGCCCTCACCATCCTCGAGAACCTCGAGCACCGTGGTGCGACAGGTT
Source organism: Acidimicrobiales bacterium (assembly GCA_049581565.1). Lineage (GTDB taxonomy): Bacteria > Actinomycetota > Acidimicrobiia > Acidimicrobiales > RAAP-2 > RAAP-2. Next base: position 1,390 of record JBAUSF010000284.1, on the reverse strand, counting down.
CTGACGCCGATTCCGGCGACGGTGCGGGAATCCTCACCCAGATTCCCCACGCGTTCCTCCGCGCCGTCTTTGACGTCGATCTGCCGTCGGCGGGAAACTTCGGCATCGCCCAATGGATGGTGCCACGCTCGAGCGACCTCGCGACACTTCGCGGGGAGATCGCGACCGTCCTTTCCCGAGTGGGACTTTCATCACTTGCCTGGCGCGAGGTGCCGGTCGACTCGTCGATCCTCGGGGCGGCCTCCAGAGCCTCGGAGCCCCGATTCTTCCAGCAGCTGATCGTGCGCGACGAACAGCACGGTGACAGCGATCTTGAGCGAACGCTCTACTGCGCGCGCAAGATGATCGAACACCGCCTCGACGTGTACGCCTCGTCGTGCTCCTCGAAGGTCCTTATCTATAAGGGCATGCTGACCTCGCCCCAGCTTCGGCTCTACTTCGACGACCTGCGAGACGATCGATTCCAGTCGGCGATCGCTGTCGTCCACAGCCGTTTCTCCACGAACGTCCTACCGCGCTGGGACCTCGCTCAACCCTTTCGCTTCATTGCCCACAATGGCGAGATCAACACCGTACGGGGAAACAGAAACTGGATGACGGCGCGCGAGACCACGCTTGAGAGCGACGCCTTGCCGATGCCCCTCGATGAGCTCACGCCGATCGTCACGCCGAACATGAGTGACTCCGCTAGCTTCGACGAGGTCGTCGAGCTGCTGGTTCAGGCCGGACGGTCACTGCCGCACGCCGTCTTGATGATGATTCCAGAGGCGTGGGAGCGCTCGACGGCGATGAGCCCAGAGCGCCGGGCCTTCTACCGCTACCACGCCGGGCTCATGGAGCCCTGGGACGGGCCGGCGTCGGTGACCTTCTGCGACGGAGAGGTGGCGGGCGCGGTGCTCGACCGAAACGGTTTGCGTCCCGCGCGCTACTGGGTAACGAAGGACCGTCGGGTCATTTTCGCGAGCGAAGTAGGCGTCTTGCCGATCGATCCTGCCAACATCGAGCGCAAGGGCCGCCTCCAGCCGGGCCGCGTCTTCTTGGTTGACGTGGCACAGGGCCGCATCATCGACGACGACGAGTTGAAGGACTCGCTCGCCAGCAACGCGCCCTACGGCGAGTGGCTCGATCGCCACCAACTCTCCCTCGACGCCATTGACGCGCCCGACTCGCTCGTCCCCGAGTACGCGTCGGTCGTTCGTCTCCAAAAGAGCTTCGGCTACTCCGAAGAGGACTTGCGGCTCATCATTCGCCATATGGCGCAAGTGGGGGAGGAGCCCATTGGTTCGATGGGCTCGGACACGACGCTGCCTGCGCTCTCACGTCGTCCCCGATCGCTCTTTGACTATTTCACCCAGCTCTTCGCCCAGGTGACGAATCCACCGCTCGACGC
>JBAUSF010000283.1:0-19022 GCA_049581565.1 Acidimicrobiales bacterium | reverse complement strand
GAGCGACGAACACCACGGCCCGACCGGATTCTTGAAGTGGATCACGTCCACCGATCACAAGGTCATCGGCATGTCCTACACGGTGACCTCGGTCATCATGTTGGTGATCGGCGGCATCTTTGCCGAGATCATCCGAGTGCAGCTCTCGACTCCGAACGGCTCGCTCGTGTCGCTCGCCCAGTACAACGAGCTCTTCACGATGCACGGCTCGGTGATGATCTATCTCTTCATCGGACCCTTCGCCTTTGGCGCGCTCGCCAACATCATCGTGCCGATTCAGATCGGCGCGCCCGACATGGCGTTTCCGCGACTGAACGCGCTCAGCTACTGGCTCTACCTCACTGGTTCGATCACGATGCTCTCGGGCTTCTTCGTGGCGGGCGGGGCCGCCAACTTCGGTTGGGTCGCCTACGCGCCGTTGTCGAACTCGGTGAACACGCCCGGCGCGGGTGCGGACCTCTGGATCGGCGGACTGCTGCTCACTGGTTTTTCCGCAATCTTCACCGGCGTCAACCTGACGGCGACCATCTTCTACCTGCGAGCGCCGGGCATGACGATGTTCCGCATGCCCATCTTCACGTGGAACCTCTTGATCACGGCGATCCTGATCCTGCTCGCCTTCCCGGTGCTGACGGCGGGGCTCATCATGCTCTACTGCGACCGGCACTTCGGCACGCATATCTTCTCGGTCGCGGGAGGTGGTGTGCCCGTTCTCTGGCAGAACATCTTCTGGTTCTGGGGCCATCCCGAGGTGTACATCCTCGCCTTACCGATATTCGGCATGGTGACCGAGATCATCGCCGTCTTCTCGCGTAAGCCCGTCTTTGGCTACAAGGGGATGATCTTTGCGACGATCACGATCGGCGCGCTCTCGCTCGGTGTGTGGGCCCACCACATGTTCACGACCGGCGTCGTCCTGTTGCCCTTCTTTTCCATCATGAGCCTGCTCATTGCGGTGCCGACGGGCATCAAGATGTTCAACTGGATTGGCACCATGTGGCGAGGCGAGGTCTGGTTCTCGACGGCCATGTTGATGGCCGTCGGGTTCTTGGTGACCTTTCTCATCGGTGGCATCACCGGCATCTACCTCGCAAGCCCGCCGCTTGACTTCTTCACCCACGACACCTATTTCGTCGTCGCGCACTTCCACTCCATCGTGATGGCCCTCATGATGGGCGCCATGGGCGCCCTCTACTACTGGGGCCCGAAGATCACGGGCTACATGCTGAACGAGCGGCTCGGCAAGATCCAGTTCTGGCTGCTCTTCATTGGTACCCAGGTCTTCACGCTGCCGATGTACCTGCTCGGACTTCGCGGCATGCCCCGTCGCGTCGCGAGCTACATCGAACACCCGTCGTGGCAGTACCTGAATCAGGTCGCGACGGTGGGTGCTCTCATCGTTGGCCTCTCGACCGTGCTCTTCGTCGTCAACATCATCTACAGCTGGAAGAAGTACCCGGCCGGCGACAACCCGTGGGACGGGCACACGCTCGAATGGTTCACCACTTCGCCGCCGCCGCACCACAACTTCTACCGCTTGCCCCAGATCCGCTCCGAGCGTCCGACGTGGGACTACAACCACCCCGGACACGGGGCCGCGGCCCACGGACACACCGGCGAACGTCTCCTCGAGCACGAGGAGGTCTCGTGAAGGTTGAGGCGAAGTTCCTCATCGGACTCGGCGCGTTCTTTGGACTGATGGGCGTTGTCTACTGGTTCTGGAGCAAAGAGAACGCCGGCAGCGTGATGATCCTCTTTGGCATGCTGCTCTGCTTCTTGCCCGGCAGTTACTACTACTGGTGGAGTCGGCGCATGAAACCGCGCGCCGAAGACGACCCGAACGCGACTCAGGCTCAAGGGGCCGGGGTGATCGGTGCGTTTCCCGGTACGTCGATCTGGCCCTTCACGCTTGGCATGGGCGCCTTTTGCACCGTGCTCGCTCTCGTATTTGGCATCTGGCTCTTAGTTCCGGGACTCGCTCTCGTGTTCTGGGCCGTAATCGGGGGGACGGCAGAAGGTCGTCGTGGCGGTAAGCACTAGTCCGGTCACGACGCCGCCGCAGGACCAAAGTCACATAATCCCGCTGATCATTCAAGGCGGGTTGCGCGGCTTTGTAGGATGAGTTCCGCTCTTGCCAATGCGACGTAGAGCGACGAGTGAGGAGTGTCAGTGACGGCCTTAGACAGTTCCACGAAGGTTCAGTTGGGCGGCACTCGAGGAGGACCCGACGCTCCGACACTGCGCCAGGACCGGTGGTGGCTCCAGCCGGTCATCATCGTCTCGGTCCTCACGGCGTTCGTCATCTATTCGACGTGGGCCGCGTTCCAGAACAAGGACTACTTCGTCGGCGCGAACCTGCACCGCGATCTGATCAGCCCGTTCTACTCGCCCTGCATCGGCGGGTCGTGCGTGCCCGGGGCGAGGTTCGCCTTCACCTGGAACGCGTGGACGCTGTCGCCGGCCTTGCTCATTCTCATCTTCCCCCTCGGCTTTCGACTGACCTGCTACTACTACCGACGTAGCTACTACCGGGCGTTCTGGTGGTCCCCGCCGAGCTGCGCCGTCTCCGACGCGCACGGCCGCTACTCGGGTGAGACGCGCTTTCCACTGCTCATGCAGAACGCGCACCGCTACTTCTTCTACGCCGGACTCGTCTTTAACGTGCTGCTCACCTACGACGCCGTCCTCGCCTTTGACCAGCCCGGGATCGGCTGGGGCGTTACGGTCGGCACCATCGTCCTGATCGTGAACGCGGTACTGCTGTGGGCCTACTCGATTTCCTGCCACGCGTGCCGCCACCTCTGTGGCGGACAGGTGCGCAGCTTCAAGGCCCATCCGGTGCGCTACAAGCTCTGGAAGCTCATCACGCCGCTCAACGCGAAGCACATGAACCTCGCCTGGGCCTCGCTCATGTTCGTGGCGCTCACCGACGTCTACGTGCGCCTCGTCGCCTCGGGCGTCATCACCGACTACAGACTCTTCTAGAGAAGGACTCACGTGAGCGAATCGTACGAACACCACGAGTACGACGTGTTGATCATCGGCGCCGGTGGCGCCGGACTTCGCGCCGCGATCGAAGCAAAGCAGCGCGGCCTGACGGTCGGCATCATCACGAAGAGCCTGCTCGGCAAGGCCCACACGGTGATGGCCGAAGGTGGCATGGCGGCGGCGATGGGCAACGTCTATCCCGAGGACAACTGGATGGTCCACTTCCGCGACACCATGCGCGGGGGCAAGTACCTGAACAACTACCGAATGGCCGAACTCCACGCGAAAGAGGCGCCTGATCGCGTCTACGAGCTCGAGCAGTGGGGCGCACTCTTTGACCGTACGACGGACGGCAAGATCCTCCAGCGCGACTTTGGCGGACACCGCTACGCGCGCCTCGCCCACGTGGGCGACCGTACGGGGCTCGAGCTCATTCGTACGCTCCAGCAGAAGGTCGTCTCCATGGGGACCGACGTCTTTATGGAGTGCAAGGTCCTCAAGCTCGTCCACGACGACGAGGGCCGCATCGCCGGGTGCGTCGGCTACTGGCGCGCGACAGGTGAATTCGTCACCTTCCAGGCGAAGACGGTGATCCTCGCCACGGGCGGGGCCGGCAAATCATGGAAGTTCACCTCGAACTCATGGGAGAGCACCGGCGACGGACATGCGATGGCACTCTGGGCCGGCGCCAAGCTCATCGACATGGAGTGCTTTCAGTTCCACCCGACGGGCATGGTCTGGCCGCTCAGCGTGCGCGGGCTTCTCGTCACCGAAGGTGTACGCGGCGACGGCGGGGTCTTGCGCAACGAGCTCGGCGAGCGCTTCATGTTCAACTACGTGGCCCCCATGTTCCGTGACGAGACGGCCGACACCGAAGAAGAGGCCGACAAGTGGTACGACGACCACAGCGCCGGGCGACGTCCGCCTGAGCTCCTGCCGCGCGACGAGGTCGCCCGCGCCATCAACGCCGAGGTGAAGGCCGGACGGGGCAGTCCTCACGGGGGCGTCTACCTCGACATCGCCACGCGCCGGACGCCGGAGTTCATCCGTCGACGCCTGCCCTCGATGTACCACCAGTTCATGGAGCTCGCGGGGGTGGACATCACCCGCGAGGCAATGGAGATCGGCCCGACCTGCCACTACATCATGGGTGGCGTCCAGGTCGACGCGGACACCGAAGAGACGGCCGTGCCGGGACTCTTCGCCGCCGGTGAGGTCGCCGGCGGCATGCACGGGGCGAACCGCCTCGGGGGCAACTCGCTGTCGGACCTGATCGTCTTCGGGCGTCGCGCCGGAGCTGGCGCGGCCGACTACATCGAGGCCGGCAAGGCCGCGAGCTCCTACGCCCAGCGTGAGGTGGACGAGGCGATCACCGAGGCGCTCGCTCCCCTGTCGCGCGAGACCGGCGAGAATCCCTACGACGTCCAGCACGACCTCCAAGAGATGATGCAGTCGCTCGTCGGCATCATCCGCACCAACGACGAACTCGTCGAAGCGGCAAAGAAGCTCGACGAGTTCACCGAGCGCGTGAAGCACGTGTCGGTGAAGGGTGGCCCCGCCTACAACCCGGGCTGGAACTTGGCGACCGACCTGCCGAGCATGATCACCGTCTCCAAGTGCGTCACCCTTGGCGCGACGCTCCGCAAGGAGTCTCGCGGGGGCCACACGCGCGAGGACTTCCCATTGGCCGACCCCGAGCTCGGCAAGATCAACTTCGCCCAGCACACCGACGGAGGAAACTGGGACAGTCCGGTTGTCGTTGAGGAGGCACCGCTGCTAGTGATGCCCGACGACCTAAAGGTCCTACTCGAGGAGACGAAGTAATGGCTGACGTAACGATGCGGGTCTGGCGAGGCGACGCGAACGGCGGGGTCTTCGAGGACTACGTCATTGAGCAGAACGAGGGCGAAGTCGTGCTCGACGTCATCCATCGCATTCAGGCGACGCAGGCCCCAGACCTCGCCTGTCGCTGGAACTGCAAGGCCGGCAAGTGCGGCTCGTGCTCGGCCGAGATCAACGGCAAGCCGCGCCTCATGTGCATGACCCGCATGGACACCCTTCCCGAGGGACCCGTCACGGTCACGCCGATGAAGACCTTTCCGATCATCCGCGACCTCGTGACCGACGTCTCGTTCAACTTCGTCCAGGCGGCGAAGGTCCCGGCGCTCATGCCTCCGCCGATGCCCGAGGGCGGCTACCGGATGTTCCAAGAGGACGTCGAGCGCGGCCAGGAGTTTCGCAAGTGCATCGAATGCTTCATGTGCCAAGACGTCTGCCACGTCATCCGTGACCACGAGGCGAACAAGCTGAACTACTCCGGTCCGCGCTTCTTCATCCGCTACGCCGAGCTCGAGATGCACCCGCTCGACCAGAACGACCGTCGCGACCTCATCCGCGAAGAGATGGGACTCGGTTACTGCAACATCACCAAGTGCTGCACCGAAGTCTGCCCCGAGCACATCAAGATCACCGACAACGCCATCATTCCCTTGAAGGAGCGCGTCGTCGACGCCCACTACGACCCGATCGCCTGGATCGGACGAAAGATCCGACGCAAGACCAAGACGTCGGCGACCGACGCGGCCGTCCAGCCCGCGCCGTAGCCATGGCGGACTTTCTCGGCGCCGCGTGGTTCGAGGCGCTGAACGAGACCCTCGGGCGTGCCAGCGCCGCCCCGATCGGTGATCGGGAGATCCTACGGGTCGTCTTCGAATTCGTTGATGGTCCTTCGTCGTCGCCCCACGCCATGACCTTCACCGTGGGGCCCGAGGGTGCCGTCGCAGAGCCGGGTGACCACCTCGCCGCCGACGCCGTCGTGAGCCTCTCGTACGACGATGCGGTGGCACTCACCAGTGGCACGCTCGAAAGCGCCGTCGCCCTGCGCGAAGGGCGGCTGAAGGTTCGCGGCGACGTTCAGGTTCTGGTGCCGTTGATCGAGTGGATGCTCGAGTCCCACGCCGGTTGATCCGGCGATTCCATTTGTACATGGGGACTGAGGTGATAGGTTGCGCCACGACGGCCGCATCAGTCGATGGAATCGGGACGGTGCATGACGAGGATTGGCGCGTATTTCCTTTTCCCCACGACGACCCACGACACTCGCGATCGCGGGTCGTCGCTGACGGCACTGTTGAGCGTCCTCGCGATCCTCGCCATCCTGGCGGTGATCGCGCTGTCGCTGAATCTCGGCTCCTCCCCGACCCCCAAGGCCACGTCACCGTCCAACGGGACCACCACCACAGCACCCAAGACGGTGGCCAGCGGCGCCTCCGAAGCGACGGTCGCTGCATGCGAGGCGAACTTCAACACCGTCTTGACCGCCGTTGCAACGTATCGAACGCTCAACGGCTCGAACCCGCCCGCCGGTACGACGTGGGCGACGTCCGGCGCGAACGGTGGCCCGCTCCTCCAGTCCTGGCCCAACGGCTCTCCCGCCTACCGCCTCGCCTGGAACGGAGAGACACTGAGTGTCGTCCCCGCGAGGGGCACGCCTTCACACGGATCGGTTGGCGAGCAAAGCAATCTCTCGGGCTGCTTCGCGAATAAGACCACCTGAGGCCGCGTTCCGATCAGCCACGTCGCACCGATTTCGCTGTGGTCCTCAGCCCCACGGCGGAACGCCCGAAGCGAGATGGGTACCTGCTCGGTTAGATCAGACCCAACGCGCGCACTTCGTCGCGTTCGCCGAGCAGCTCGTCGGTCGTCGCCTGGATGCGCTCTTTCGCGAAACCGTCGATCTCGAATCCTTCTTTGACCTTCCACGAACCCGCACCGTCCGAGAGGATGGGAAAGCCGAACGTGAGCCCCTCGGGTACGCCGTACTCGCCGTGACTCGTGACGCCGACCGAAGCACACGTGTCCTCGGGTGTCGCCGTCACCAGGCTCCGCACCGTGTCGATTGCCGCGTTGGCGGCGGATGCGGCAGAGCTCAATCCGCGCGCTTCGATGATCGCGGCGCCGCGCTTTTGCACGGTCTCGATGAAGCCCTTGCGCAGCCACGCGTCGTCGGTGATCACTTCGGTGGTCTTCTTCCCAGCGATCGTCGAGTTCGCGAAGTCCGGGAACTGCGTCGAAGAGTGGTTGCCCCAGATGGCGACGTTCTTCACCTCGGTGACCGGGACACCCGCCTCCTTCGCGAGTTGGGCGACGGCCCGGTTCTGGTCCAGTCGGGTCATCGCGAACCAGCGGTCTTCTGGCACTTCGGGCGCATTCGATCGAGCGATGAGGCAGTTCGTGTTGCAGGGATTGCCAACGACGAGCACCCGCACGTCACTCGCCGCGTGATCGGCAATGGCCCGACCCTGGGGCTTGAAGATGCCGCCGTTGATGTTGAGAAGGTCACTTCGCTCCATGCCCGCCTTGCGCGGCACCGAGCCCACGAGGAGCGCCCAGTTCGCGCCATTGAACGCGTGGTTGAGGTTGCTCGTCGCCTCGACGCTGGCGAGTTGCGGGAACGCGCAGTCGTCGATCTCCATCAAGACGCCGTGCAGCGCCTTCATCGCGGGATCCACTTCCAGCAGCCGCAGGGCGACAGGTACGTCCGGCCCAAAGAGCGCGCCCGAGGCGATGCGAAACAGCAAGCTGTAGCCGATCTGGCCGGCGGCTCCGGTAACGGTGACGTTGACGGGATTCATGACTCTCCTTTGATTACAGGCGCTCGACGATCGCTGCCGCGAACTCGGAACACTTGACTTCGGTGGCGTTTTGCATCAGCCGAGCGAAGTCGTAGGTGACGATCTTCTCGGCGATCGTCGCTTCGAGGGCGGTGACGATGTCGTTCGCAGCGTCGGTCCATCCCAGGTGCTCGAACATCAAGACGCCCGAGAGCAACACCGAGCCCGGGTTCACCTTGTCCTGGCCCGCGTACTTCGGCGCAGTGCCGTGCGTGGCTTCGAAGATGCCGTGACCGGTCACGTAGTTGATGTTGGCTCCCGGTGCGATGCCAATGCCGCCCACTTGGGCCGCGAGGGCGTCAGAGAGGTAGTCACCGTTCAAGTTCATCGTCGCGATCACGTCGAACTCGCTCGCGCGCGTGAGGGACTGCTGAAAGCAGATGTCTGCGATGACGTCCTTCACCAAGAGCTTCGAGCCCGGCTTGCCGTCGCAGTCGTTCCAACCGACGGCGACGTCGTTGAACTCTTCGCGAACGAGGTCGTAGCCCCAGTTCATGAATGCGCCTTCGGTGAACTTTTGGATGTTGCCCTTGTGCACGAGGGTGACGGACTCGCGGTCGTGGGAGAGCGCATAGTTGATCGCGGCACGTATCAAGCGCTCCGATCCAAACTTGGAGATGGGCTTCACACCGATGCCGCTCATCTCGCGGATGTCCCAGCCAAAGGCGTCCTTCAGGAAGCTGCGAAGCTTCTCCGCATCGGGAGTGCCGGCCTGCACTTCAAGACCGGCGTACACGTCTTCGGTGTTCTCGCGAAAGATCACCATGTCAACGAGCTCGGGGTGAAGGACGGGACTCGGCACGCCTTGGAACCACCGGACCGGTCGCAGGCACACGTAGAGATCGAGAATCTGGCGAAGCGCCACGTTGAGCGAACGGAACCCACCACCGATCGGCGTCGTGAGCGGACCCTTGATACCGATCAGGTATTCGCGAAAGTCGAGCACTGTTTGCTCGGGCAGCCATTCACCGGTCTCGTCGAAGGCCTTCTGACCGGCGAGTACTTCTTTCCACTCGATCGTCTTGCCATATTTCTTGGCCGCCGCGTCCAGTACCAGCTTCGCGGCCGGCCAGATGTCGACGCCGGTGCCGTCGCCTTCGATAAATGGAATTATGGGATTGTCCGGAACGTGCAGGACGCCCTCGGTGCTCATCGTGATTTTTTCAGCCATGGAGCCATCCTAGGTTGATCCGCACGGCCCATCTTTTGGCCACAGCGGGCGAGAATCACGTCTACTTGAACAGTGCGTGACAGATCTCTTGGGTCGCGGTAGAGCGGTTGAGCGTATAGAAGTGCAGGCCCGGTACGCCGGCCTCGAGCAGCTCCTGGCAGAGTTCGGTTGCGGCCCGAACGCCCTCGGCGCGCACGGCCGCCGGGCCTCCTCCGGCGTCGGCCGCCTCCAGGCGAGCGACGAGGCGAGACGGCACCGCCGCACCCATCGACGCCATGCGCGCCATCGCGCCAATGGTGGTGACGGGCATGATTCCCGGCAAGACGGGCTTTTCTACGCCGAGTTCGGCCAGGTCACTGACGAGGTGAACCCACTCGTCGGCCTCGAAGAAGAACTGGGTGACGGCGAAGTCGGCGGCCTCGAGCTTGCGCGCCAGGTGGTGGCGGTCCTCTGCTCGGCTCGGCGAACGCGGATGTCCCTGGGGGTGAGCCCCGACACCGACGCAGAATTCGCCCACCTCGCGAGCGAGCTCCACGAGCTCGAGCGCGTAGCGGAACTCCGACGCCGCTTGCGCGTCATCGTCAGGCACGTCACCGCCGAGCGCCATGACGTTGACGACGCTGGCGTCGGCGTAGTTCTTGAGAAGGTCGCGCATCTCGTCTCGACGATGTCCGACGCAGATGAGGTGGGCCATCGCGGTGAGCTCACCCGTCCGCTGAATGCGCGTGACGAGATCGAACGTTCGCTGACGCGACTCTCGGCCGCCTCGGTACGTCACGGACACGAAGGAAGGATCCAGCGAGCGAAGAGTGCTGAGGGTTTGCTCGAGCACCGCCGCCTCGTCGTCGGACTTGGGCGGAAAGAACTCGAAGGATCGCGTGCGCCCGCGCTCCAGCAACTCGTCGACGCGAGAGGGACTAGCCGGCACGACCGAAATCGTCTTCGATTCGTTCGATATCGTCCTCACCGAAGTACGTGCCGTGCTGGACCTCGATGAACACGACAGGCGTGGTGCCGCGGTTCTCGCAGCGATGCAGCTGGCCGACCGCGATATCGATGCTCTGATCGGCGGGCACCTCGTACTCGACGCCGTCGAGGATGACCGTTGCGGTGCCGTTGACGATAAACCAGTGCTCGGCGCGCTGCGCGTGCCGCTGGTAGCTGAGCCGTTTGCCTGGATTGACGACGATGCGCTTTACCTTGTGGTCGAAGAGCTCGTCGTCAAGTACGGTGAACGAACCCCACGGTCGTTCATCGACTTCCCGTCCTCGATCATCGTGTTTCGTCATCGGAGCCTCTCTGCTGCCTGTACGGCGTTTCGTAACAGCATGGCACGAGTCATTGGGCCCACGCCACCGAGGCGCGGGGTGATCCAACCCGCCACTTCACCCACGTCATCTGCCACGTCGCTGAGAAGCTTCTTACCGAGAAAGCTCGTACCCGCGCCAACGACGGCCGCCCCCGGTTTCACCATCTCGCGCGTCACGACTCCGGCTCGGCCGGCCGCCGCCACGATGACGTCAGCGCTGCGCACCAGTTCGACGATGTCATCGACACCCGTGTGCACGACGGTCACGGCAGCGTTGCAGTGCGGTCGGCGCATCGCCATCAGCAGTGCGAGCGGTCGACCAATGGTGAGCCCCCGGCCGATGATGACCACGTGGCGGCCCTCGACGGGAACCTGGTGGGCCGCGAGCAGCTCCACGATGCCCGCAGGTGTGCACGGCAGCGGCCCGGGCGCGCCCATCACGAGGCGTCCAAGGTTCGTCGGGTGAAGTCCGTCAACATCCTTTTCCGGACGGACGCGCAACAGCACCTCCTCTTCGTTCACGCCCTCAGGCAGCGGCAGCTGCACGAGGATCGCGTGCACGTTGTCGTCGCCGTTGAATCGGTCGATGATCGCCTCGATGTCGCGTTGGGTCGCCGTGACCGGAAGGTGCTCGTCGAACGAGCGCACGCCGATCTCGACGCACTCTTCAATCTTCATCGCCACGTACCGCGCGCTCGCGGGATCATCGCCCACGAGGATCGTTCCGAGACCGGGTGTACGACCTAACGCCGTGAGACGCTGCGCGCGATCGGCCAGCTCCATCTTGATACGTCCGGCGAGTCGCTCGCCGTCGAGTAGTTCTGCGCTCATTGCTCTCCTAGTGTCGAAAATGCCGTTCGCCGGTGAGCATCATCACGACTCCGGCCTCGTCCGCCGCCTCGATGACCTCACCATCGCGAACCGAGCCACCGGGCTGGACGATCGCGGTGACCCCGGCGTCGGTGAGCGCGGTCAATCCGTCGGCGAAAGGGAAGAACGCGTCCGACGCCCCGGCACCGCCACGGGCGAACTCACCGGCCTTCGAGACCGCAATGCCGGCCGCCACGACCCGCGACTGCTGACCGGCGCCGATGCCCACGGCAACGCCGTCGCGCGCGATCACGATCGCGTTTGAGGTCGTTCGCGCGCAGACTCGCCACGCCACGATGAGGTCTTCCATCTGGTGCTTGCTCGGCGTTGCCTTGGTCACGCACCGCCACTCGCTCGAGGGCACCGCGAGCTCGTCCGCGTTTTGCACCAATGCCGTGTCACCGAACGTGCGAATCGATAGCCCGAGCGGTTCGGGCGATGAAGCGCTGAGGAGTCGCGTGGCCTTTCTCCGTGAGACGAGCGTCGAGGCGGCCTCGTCGGAGTAGCCGCGCGCAATGACGACATCGGCCTGGGGACCCGCCGCGATGAGTGCCGCCACGTCGGCGTCAACGTAGCCCCCGAGCGCGACGACGCCGCCGAAGGCACTCTGCGGGTCGGCCGCGAGCGCCTTTTGGAACGCGTCGCCGAGCGAGGAGCCGAGCGCCGCTCCAGAGGCGTTCGCGTGCTTGATGATCGCGACCACCTCGCGTCCGGGCACGTCGCTCATCAGTTCGTGGACGAGCCGCCACGCGGCGTCGGCGTCGAAGAAGTTCAGATACGACAGCGCACTACCCGCGTGCTGGGTGACGCGGTCCCACCACGGTGAGGTACCCGTCACGCGGTAGCGCGCCGCGATCTGGTGGGGATTCTCGCCGTAGCGGGTCACGTCGGCGCGCTCGAGCGAGAGGTGCAGCGTCGCCGGCACGACCGTGTCGACGGCACTTGGTTCGGGGCCGAAGACGGCGCCGCCGTCAAACCACTTGACGACGTCGGCGTCGTAGTGCGCGGTGTAGGCAAACGCCGCACGGGCGAGGTCGTGACGAGTCGTGTCGGACAGTGCACCGCTCGAGACGATCTCTTCGAGCACGGCCCCGTACTGGGAGGGGCTGGTGACGATCCCGACGTGTCGATGGTTCTTCGCGGCGGCGCGCACCATGGTCGGCCCGCCGACGTCGATCAGCTCGATCGACGGATTGGACGAGAAGGGATAGAGGTTGCACACCACGAGACCGATCGGTGTGATGCCGTGCTCGACGAGCGCCGCCACGTGCTCGGGCTTGTCGAGGTCGGCGAGGATGCCGCCGTGAATGCGCGGGTGAAGCGTCTTCACCCGTCCGTCGAGCATTTCGGGAAAACTGGTGACTTCGTCCACGTCGAGGTGCTCGATCCCCGCTTCTTCGAGCGCCTTTGCCGTTCCACCCGAAGCGACAAGCTCGACGCCGCAGTCGCGCAGGCCCCGCGCGAAGTCGACCAGTCCCTCTTTATCCCACACGCTCAGCAACGCTCGCATCTAGCTCTCCTCCAAGGCGGCCACGCTCTCGGGTTCGAGACCCTGGGCGAGTGACGCCATCACCCTAGCGACGACTTCGGGATAGAGACCTCGTTCGACCGCCTTGATCCGCTCGTGCAACGAAGCCTCGTCGTCGTCGGGATAGACCGGCACGCGACGTTGGGCAAGAATCGGCCCGTCGTCGAGCGCTTCGGTTGCGACGTGCACCGTGCAGCCCGATTCGCTGACGCCCGCTTCGAGCGTCGCCGCGACTGCGTGCCATCCTTTGAAGTCCGGCAGCAGGCTCGGGTGGGTGTTGAGGATGCGGCCCGGAAAGGCGCGATGAAAAGGCGCCGTGACGATGGTGCCAAAACCCGCCATCGCCACGAGGTCGATCCGCTCGTCACTCAAGACGTGAGCGAGCTCGTAGCTGTACGCGTCGCGATCGAACGACGACCCAAAGCCGCCAAAGAGCTCGCGATCAACGAGACGCGCGGGGACACCCGCGTCACGCGCGACGTCGAGTCCCCGGCACGGCCGGTCCGAGGCAACGAGGCTGATGCCAAGCTTCGAGTGCAGCATCGCTTCGAGAATGGTGCCCGAACCCGACACCAGCACACAGAGACGAACCTGAGCCAAGCGCTACATCGCCCTGACGATGTCGACCATCTTCTCGCCCGCTTCGGTGGGATTCGCGCACACGTGCACGCCCGCGGCGCTGAGCGCTTCCATCTTCGCCTGCGCCGTGCCCTTCGAGCCTGAGATGATGGCCCCGGCGTGACCCATCTTGCGACCCGGGGGCGCGGTCACGCCCGCGATGTACGCAACGACCGGCTTGGTCATGTTGTGCTTGATCCATTCGGCGGCCCGCTCTTCTTCCGATCCACCGATCTCGCCGATCATCATGACCGCCTTCGTCTCGGGATCGGCCTCAAACGCGGCGAGGCAATCGATGAAGTTCGTTCCCGGCACCGGGTCGCCACCAATCCCAACGCACGTTGTTTGGCCAATGCCCTGCTGGCTGAGTTCGTGCAGCGCCTGGTAGGTGAGCGTCCCCGAACGCGAGACGATGCCGACCGGCCCACCGGCGAGCGCGATGTCGCCCGACGTGATGCCGATGTTGCACTTGCCGGGGCTGATGATCCCGGGGCAGTTCGGTCCGAGCAGGCGCACGCCGGGGTGCTCCTCGACGAGTCGGTTGTACGTGACAGCTTCGTCGTGTGCGGGAATGCCCTCGGTGATGCAGACAATGAACGTGATCCCGCCCTCGGCCGCCTCGATGATGGCGTCGGCCGCGAACTTCGGCGGCACCACAACGAACGACGCGGTGGCGCCGGTCGCCGCGACCGCTTCCTTCACCGAGTTGAAGATCGGAATCCCGTCGACGTCCGTGCCGCCCTTTCCCGGTGTGACCCCGCCAACGACCTTCGTGCCGTAGTCGCGGTTGCGCAACCCGTGAAAGCGCCCCTGGCCCCCGGTGAGGCCCTGGACGATGACCTTCGTGTTCTCGTCTACAAAGATGCTCATCGTTCTTCCTTACTTCGCCAGGGAGACCGCGCGGCGCGCGGCGTCCAACATCGTTGGTTCGGTGACCAGGTGGTCGTTCAAGTGCGGTGCGAGGATTGCGCGACCCTCGATCGCGTTCGTGCCGTCGAGCCGCAGCACGATCGGCGAGGCGATGTTCACCCGACCGAGCGCTTCGAGGACGCCGTTCGCGACCTCATCGACTCGGGTGATGCCGCCAAAGATGTTGACAAAGATCGCCTTCACCTTGGGGTCGGCGTTGATGACCTCGAGTGCGGCCGCCATCACGTCGGCGTTCGCCCCGCCGCCGATGTCGAGGAAGTTGGCGGCGCTGCCGCCGACCTGGTTGACCACGTCGAGCGTCGACATCGCAAGTCCCGCGCCGTTGGCGATGATGCCCACGGTGCCGTCGAGCCCGATGTAGTTGAGCCCCTTCTCCTTCGCCATCTTCTCTCGGGGGTCTTCGAACTCGTCGGCGCGAAACTCCTCCCATTCGGGGTGGCGGAACGACGCGTTCTCATCCAGGGTCACCTTCGCGTCCAGCGCGTGCACCGTGTTGTCCGTTGTCAGGATCAAGGGATTGATCTCGGCGAGATCGCAGTCGCCGCGCGTGTAGCAGTCGTAGAGCTTCACGAGCAGCTCCGCCGCCTGTTCGCGAGCGACCTCGTCGAGCTCGGCCTCATCGACCCAGCGACGAGCCGTCTCGATGTCGAGCCCGCGCACCGGGTCGATCGAGAGCATCGCGATGGCGTCGGGGTTCTCCTCGGCGACCACTTCGATCTCGACTCCACCCTGGGCGCTAAGCATGCCAAGGTGCGTCTTGTTCGGTCGGTCCAGGGTGAACGACGCGTAGTACTCCTTTTGGATATCGCTCGAACGCTCCACCCAGAGGCGTCGTACGACATGACCCTTGATGTCGAGCCCGAGGATGTTGCCCGCGTGTTCGCGAACCTCGTCGGCGTTGTTCGCGAGCTTCACGCCGCCCGCCTTGCCACGTCCGCCGACCTTGACCTGAGCCTTCACGACGGCCGGGTAGCCAACGCGCTCGGCGACAGCAACGGCTTCGTCGACGGTGTCCGCGACGCCGCCGGGCGAAACGGCGATACCGTAACGCGCGAAGTACTGCTTGCCTTGATACTCAAAGAGGTCCATTCACATCTTCTTTCGTTCGGTGTTGCGAGGGGGTACTCAGCCGATCGTCTCGCGCTCGTCGAGGGTCGCCTCGAGCCACGTGCCGATTTCGTCGAGGGACGCACCGGGGGTGAACACGCGCGCCACGCCACCGTGTTCGAGTTGGGGCACGTCGTCGTCGGGAATGATCCCTCCGACCACGACCAGCACGTCGTCACGCCCTTCGCTCTTCAGCAGCTCGATCACGCGGGGCACGAGCACGAGGTGGGCGCCCGAAAGGAGCGAGAGTCCGAGGGCGTCGGCGTCCTCTTGAATGACGGCCTGGACGATCTGTTCGGGCGTCTGGTGCAACCCGGTGTAGACGACCTCGAATCCGGCGTCGCGCAGGGTTCGCGCGATGACTTTGGCACCCCGGTCATGGCCGTCGAGGCCGGGTTTTGCCACGACTACTCGATAGGTGCGTTTCATCAAACACTCAGCATAGAGGGCCTGCGAACGCCTCAAAATTGAGCGATCGACGCCTCACGCCAAGAAAACTCGTGCGCTCACGTGCTCTGGCGCGACCCGCGAGCACGAAGCGGCGAGTGGGCGTCATAGTAGGAAAGGGACGTGGAAAATGACGCCGGACATCCCCAAAACGTCGTGGTCCTGGGCGGAAGTTCTGAGATCGCGCGAGCCATCACGAAGAAGCTCTGCCTCGCGCGCACCCACACGGTGATCCTCGCCGGGCGCAACCAAACACTCCTCGACGCCGCAGCGCTCGAAGCCCAGGGGTATGGCGCCACCAAGACCGACACCGTGCTCTTTGACGCCGAGGATCCGTCGAACGCGGCGCGAGTGGTAGGCGAAGCCTTCGAGAAAGCCGCCGATCCAGTCGACCTCGTGGTCGTCGCCGTCGGCACGACCGGCCGCCAGTTCGAAGACGAGAACGACCCCGAGGCGTCGGCACGGATGATGACCGTGAACCTCACCTGGCCGGTCGCGGCCCTCGCCGAGGTGCGTCGGCGCCTCGTCGCCCAAGGGAGCGGTCGAATCCTCGTCATGAGCTCAGCCGCGGCCGTTCGCGTGCGGCGTGTGAGCTATCTCTACTCCGGAGCGAAGGCCGGTCTCGATCGCCTCTGCGTCTGTCTCGCCGAGTCGCTCGAGGGCACTGGCGTGCGGCTTCAGATCTTGCGACCCGCCGCCGTACGCACCAGGATGACCCTCGGCATGGCGCCGACGCCGTTTACGACCGGCCCGAACGAAGTCGCCGACAACGTCATGCGTGGGCTCGCGCGCGACGAGCTCATCATCTGGAGCCCACCCGTGCTGCGCTACCTCTTCGTGCTCGTGCGCCTCATGCCGGCGCCGCTCTGGCGACGGCTCGCGAACCGCTGACTGCGCTACGCGCGCGTGAGCGGCGTCATCGCGAGGACGAGCTTCTTCGATCCGTGCTCGTCGAAGTCCACCGTGGCCCTCGAATGCGCGCCTTCGCCTTCGACGTGGATGACGACTCCGCGACCGAAGCGGTCGTGGACTACCCGATCGCCAACCGCGAGGCCGAGCTTCTCGGCGCCCGTTGATCGCACCGGCGGCGCCGCGCCGGTGCCAAAGGCCCGGCCCTCGGTAAATGACGTGGCGCGTCCGACGAAGCCGTCGTCTTCGAGCGAGAAGCTCGAGCGGCGAGTCGGGAGCGTCGAGGTGATGTCGGTGATCAGCTCGGCCGGCACCTCTTGGAGAAAGCGACTCGGAATCGCCTCCATTCGCTGGCCCCACATCGTGCGGGTCCACGCGTGGGTGAGAACGAGATGGCGCATCGCTCGCGTCACGCCCACGTAGAAGAGGCGCCGCTCCTCTTCAAGCTCGGCGTCGTCAGAGAGTGAGCGGCGATGTGGAAAGACCGTCTCTTCGAGTCCGGTCACGACGACCGCGGGGAACTCGAGACCCTTCGCGACGTGCAGTGTCATCATCGAGATGGCGCCCTCGCCACTGCCGAGCTGGTCCGAGTCCGCGACGAGCGCCATGCGCTCGACGAAGTCGAGCAGCGTGTCGTACTGCGCTGCGGCGGAGGCGAGTTCTCCTAGGTTCTCCAGTCGCGAGTACGCCTCGTCGCTGTCTTCAGCGCGAAGTGCGTCGCCCATACCCGATTCGCGAACGATCGCGTCGATCATTTCGCGCGGGCTCAGGTCGTTCGCGAGCGCGCGCAGCTCGTCGAGCATGAAGGCGAACTTGTCCACCCCGGCGAGTGCGCGACCGGTGAGTCCGGCCGCGGCGGCGTGGTGGGCTGCTTCGGCGAAGGAGAGACCGTGTTCGGCCGCGTAGGCCCCGAGCCTCGCCTGCGCCGACTCGCCGACGCCTCGCTTGGGGTCGTTGATGACTCGCCGCGCCGACGCTTCGTCACGCGGATTGACGATGAGACGCGAGTAGGCGAGCGCGTTCTTGATTTCCTTGCGGTCGTAAAAGCGCATCCCCGAGATGACGCGGTAGGGAATGTTGGCGCGCAGCATCTCCTCTTCGAGCACCCGGCTTTGCGCGTTCGTGCGGTAGAAGACCGCCATGTCGCTCCAGCCCACGCCGTGCTCGCTGCGCAGCCTTCGCAGCTCACTCGCCACCCACCGACCCTCGTCGTACTCGTCACCGGCGCGGTAGAGGCGCAGCTTCTCCCCCTGGTCCCCGTCGGTGAAGAGGTTCTTCGCGTGTCGGCTCGCGTTCTTGGCGATGACCGCGTTCGCCGCATCGAGAATGGTCTGGGTCGAGCGGAAGTTCTGTTCGAGCAAGATCACTTCGGCGTCGGGAAAGCGCTGCTCGAACTGCAGGATGTTGCGCACGTCGGCGGCGCGAAAGCGGTAGATCGACTGATCCGAGTCGCCGACGACGCAGAGGTTGCGGTGCTCGGCCGCGAGCATCATCACGAGTTCGTTCTGCACCCCGTTCGTGTCTTGGAACTCGTCGACGAGCAGGTAGCGGAACCGCTCTTGGTACGAGCGCAGCACCCGCTCATCGACCTTCATCATCGACACGGCGTTCACGAGCAGGTCGTCAAAGTCCATGGCGTTCGCCGTGCGGAGCCGCTTCTCGTAGAGCTGGAAGATCTCGGCGATGCGACGACGCTGCGGGTCGTCGCCGTAGGCGTCGAAGTAGCGGTCGGGCGACATCATCTCGTTCTTCGCCGCCGAGATCGCGGCCGACACGCTGCGCGGAGGAAGTCGCTTCAGATCAAGGTTGAGCTCCTTCATGATCCGCTCGACGGCCGTTTCGGCGTCACCGGCGTCGTAGATCGTGAACCCTCGCTCGTAGCCGAGCACGTCGGCGTGAGCGCGCAGCATGCGCAGGCACGCCGAGTGGAACGTCGAGACCCACATCCGGTCGGCGTCGGGACCGACGAGCTCGATCACCCGTCGGCGCATCTCGTCGGCTGCCTTGTTGGTGAAGGTGATGGCCATGATCTCGTAAGGACGGGCGTCGCCGGTCGCGAGCAGGTGGGCGATGCGGCGAGTCAGCACGCGGGTCTTGCCGGATCCAGCTCCCGCGACGACGAGGAGGGGACCACCACGCTGAGTGACGGCCGCACGTTGGGCTGCGGTCAGGCCCTCGAGCAGCGACGACGGATCGAGCCTCGAGCGCGAATCAGCAGCGTTGACGCCCCACAGTGACTCGTCGGAGAACGAGCCGCGACTCACTCCCACTCAATGGTGCCGGGCGGCTTGCTCGTGACGTCGAGCGCGACGCGATTGACGCCCTCGACCTCGCGGATCAAGCGGTTCGCGATGCTCTCAATGACGTCGTAGGGCAGACGCGCCCAGTCGGCGGTCATCGCGTCGTCGCTCGTGACGGCGCGGATGATGATCGGGTACGCGTAGGTGCGCCCATCTCCCATGACGCCCACAG
>JBAUSF010000282.1:0-8366 GCA_049581565.1 Acidimicrobiales bacterium | reverse complement strand
GACGCACGGCCTCTCGGGGGCAGAAGCCGTGGCACGCATTTCGTCAGTGGGGTTGGCCATCGTGAGCATCGCGGTACGCCCCCCGACGCTGGAGGACGTCTTCTTCCAGCGCACCGGCGATCGCTTTGCGGCTTAGAGAGAGGAGTCACGCCATGACCAGTGTCGTCACACAAGTGGGGGAGCGACAAGGAGCGCCGGAGGCGGTCACTCGACCTCGCGTTGGCGCGTTCGCGGCGCTCATCGGTCGTCGCCTGCGGCTCAACTTACGCAATCCTCGGGCCATCTTGTTGCCGCTCGCGACGCCCGTGCTCATCGCCGTCGTGATCGCACCGGCCCTCGCGAAGCTGACCGGGTCGGTCGCCGGTGTTGACTACGTGACCTATCTCGCCGTTGGAACGATCGCGCTCGTGGTACCGCTCAGCTGCATGCAGGCTGGTCTTGGCGTCATCGTCGACCGCCACAGCGGAGCCCAGCCCGACCTGCTCGCGGCACCCGTGTCGCGCGGGATGCTCGTGATGGCGAACCTCGTGGCCGCGCTCGTGGCAAGCGCCTTGCAGGTAGTGACCCTTCTCTTCTTCGCGTGGTGGCGCGGCGCGGTGATCACGACGAGTGCATTCGGCGTTCTCTGGTTCGTCGGCGCCGTGGTCGCCCTGGGCGTCGCCATGTACGGCATCGCCGAGACGCTGGCGAACCGGATTGGATCGGAGGCGGAGTACGTGAACGCCATCCCGACGATCGGCATCGCGCCGTGGTTCTTTGCCGGCTCGTTGTTCTCGATCAACGCGATGCCCGGGTGGATTGCCGCGATCGCGAAGGTCTTGCCGGCGACCCAGGCGCTCGCCCTCATGCGCTACGGGCTGGTCGATCACGACGCGGCAGGTCTGCACGACATCTGGGGTCTCTCGAGTCCTTCGACGATGGCGGCGCTCAGCCTGGCGGTCCTCGTCGCCTACGCCGTGCTCTTCGCGGTGA
Organism: Acidimicrobiales bacterium; assembly: GCA_049581565.1. GTDB lineage: Bacteria > Actinomycetota > Acidimicrobiia > Acidimicrobiales > RAAP-2 > RAAP-2. The sequence goes on along the minus strand of JBAUSF010000282.1, from coordinate 7,394 downwards.
TCTCGGTCACCTCGTTCAAGAAGGCGGCAGTGCGATGACGCGGCGGTCGAGTCGGGAGCTTTTGAGGAGGGAATCGTGAGGCGTGACGCATATTTCTACCGCTCGGCGTATCGACGCGGGCGGCCGCGCTGGGACAGCGACGAGCCGAGAACGCAACTGGTCGCCCTCGTCGAGGGACGTGTTCCCGGAAGGGCGCTGGATCTGGGTTGCGGAACGGGGACCGACGCGCTGTTCCTCGCCTCGAAGGGCTGGGACGTTATCGGCGTGGACTTCGCACCCGAGGCCATCGCGACGGCGAGTCGACGAGCGCGGGAGGCGGGATCGACCGCGCACTTTGTCGTGGGCGACGTCTCCCAGCTCACCGCGGCCAACGTCCGCGGTCCCTTCGATCTGATCGTGGATATTGGCTGCTTTCACGCGGTGCCGAATCGGTTGCGTGACAACTACGCACGCGGCGTCGCGCAAGTGGCTCGACCCGGCGCCGACTTCTATCTGACCGGCATCGACTCGCCGCCACTCACGTGGCGACTCGTGGGTGCGAGCGGCGTATCGCTCGCCGAGCTTCGCCGGCGCTTCGGTGGCGACTTTGATGTGAGCGAAGACCCTCAATCGGCGGGTGAGCATCTCGGAATGCACTTTCGCGATTACCACCTCGTTCGCAAGTAGATGAGGTCGCCGTCAGGTGAAGATGATCTTCCCGCCACCGGCCTTCGCGCAGAAGTCCCCCACGGTGATGATGTCGTGGACTTGGTCGACGCCTTTGTATCGTCGCTTCACTTAGGCGAGACTCAAGAAGAGTCGCTGCAGCGTCGCCGTCACGTCTTCGTGGTTAATAGACGCGTCCTCGATGCACTCCTTGAGGCTCGCTGAAATCATGGTGAATGCCGCGGTATTCACAGCCTTTGAGACCGCCGCCATTTGAGTGACGACTTCTTCGCAGCCTCGCCCCTCTTCGAGCATTCGGATCACGGCGCCCATCTGACCCTGTGCCCTCTTTAGTCTCTTGGATATTGCTTCCACTTGGCGTTGATCCTGCAGGACGTGGGACTTTGCTCTGGTTGGCACAGCGAACCCCTTCTCGTAACGTGCGACGTACTACATGATACCCCGTAGGGTATAAAGAGGCGGCAAATGAGGGCCGCACGGCAGTCTTCGCGCTAGCCGTTTGGGTTGAATATGTTCGAACGCGGAGCACCCCGACGCGTGCGCGTTGGGAGCGGCCCGTGATGTCGAATCTCGTTGCGAAATAAGAGGACGTTGTACCCTACTCGCCGCCTTGCTGGAATACCCCTGGGGGCATATGCTGCGCGAATAGGGGGGTCAGTTCGAATGCTCTAGGGCCGTCGAGCGAATGGAGACCCGATGAAGAGAATTGTCATTCTTGGCGGTGGAACCGGCGGAACCCTCGCGGCGAACCGATTACGGAAGTTATTGTCTCCTGATCAGGTCTCCATCACGGTCGTCGATGAGAACGACCAGCACGTATACCAACCGGGCCTTCTCTTCATCCCGTTCGGCAAGGAACGAGCCGATGGCATCACCCGCCCTCGAGGGCAACAGCTGCACCGCGGCGTCGACTACTGCCGAGCCGCCGTAGAGTCCGTCGAGCTCGGCTCGAATACGGTTCACCTCGTCGGTGGCATGAACCTCGCCTATGACGTCTTGATTGTGGCTACGGGCGCGGTTCTCTCGCTTGAGGAAACTGAGGGGTTGACGGGACCCGGTTGGATGGAAAAGGTGTTCACCTTCTATACCCTCGAGGGTGCAACCGGTCTGGCGAAGGCGCTAAAGGAGTTCGGCGGCGGGCGAGTCGTGGTCAATGTCGTCGACATGCCGATCAAGTGCCCGGTGGCGCCACTCGAGTTTTGCTTCCTGGCCAATGCGTTCTTCAAGGACCGAGGTATTCGCGACCGTGTTGAATTGACGTACGTCACTCCACTGGACGGGGCGTTCACGAAGCCGGTGTGCTCGAGGAAGCTCGGCGGAATGCTCGGTGAGCGAAAGCTCAACCTCGTGACCGAGTTCAACACGGCGAGGGTTGACGGAGGCGCAGGACGACTCGTGTCCTATGACGGGCGCGAGATCCCGTTCGATCTGGCCGTGGTCATACCAATCCACAGCGGCGCGTCCTACGTGTTCAAATCCGTCGGACTCGGCGACGAGCTTGGCTTCATTCCGGCCGACGAGCACACGTTGCAATCCAAAGCTGCGCCCAACGTGTTCGTCCTGGGCGACGCGGCGGCCTTGCCGACATCGAAGGCCGGCTCCGTTACGCACTTCGAGGGCGAGGTCCTCGCCCACAACGTCTGTCAGTTTCTGGAAGGTAAGACGCTCGATGCGTCCTTTGACGGGCACGCGAACTGCTTCATCGAGTCCGGTGATTCCAAAGCGATGCTCATCGACTTCAACTACGAGACGGAACCACTCGAGGGGCACTACCCCTCTTCCATCGGACTACCACTCATGAAGGAATCCCGCTTGAACCATGTCGGCAAGCTGATGTTCAAGTCGCTGTACTGGCACAGTCTCCTTCCCGGTAGAGACCTGCCGGGCGTGCGGAGCGACATGCCAAGGGCCGGCAAACGCTTTGAGTCAACCGAAGTGAAGGAGAGTTCAACATGACTACCGAAACGCTCGCGGGCGTAGACGTAAAACTCAACGATGAAGGGTTTTTCCTCGACCCTGACCAGTGGTCCGAAACGATGGCCGCGGAGCTCGCGCGCAAGGAGGGGATTGACCCGCTGACCGATCGGCACTGGCAGGTCATCCGTTTCATGCGCTCCGAGTATCTCCAAAAGGGCACGGGGCCTACGGTTCGGGTGCTCGGTAAGACATCTGGCGTCTCGATAAAAGAGCTCTACGAGCTCTTTCCCAAGGGGCCGGCCAAGGTTGCGGCGAAGATCGCGGGTATTCCAAAGCCCAAGGGCTGCATCTAACGACACAAAGAAGGAGGACAAACATGGAAGAGTCAATCAACAAGGTATCGATCATCATCTCCAAAGGTTCGCTCGAGGGGATCTACCCGGGTCTCATCATGGCCAACGGTGCGAGGGCCGAGGGAATCGAGGCCAACTTGTTCTTCACCTTCTTTGGCATGGAAGCCATTCTGAAGAAGCGTCAGAGCCACATCAAGGTGGCCACGGTGGGGAACCCGGGCATGCACATGGTGACCATGGTGGGAGGCCTTCCGGGAATGTCGGCGTTGGCCACACACATGATGGAGCACAAGATGGACAAGCTCGACATTCCGCCCATACCCGAGTTCGTGGAGATGATCGCCGATACGGGCTGTGGCATGTACGCCTGCATGGCGTCGGTCGATCTGTTCGGACTCTCGAAGGACGACTTCATCGATCAGGTCCAAGAGGTGATCACCGTGGGTGATTTTTATGCGAAGGCAGCCGGGGGAGAGATCATCTTCACGTGATTGCTCGCTTGGTTCAACCGAGTGAAGGAGAATGAAGTGCAACGTAAAGCGTATTGGCCAATTCTTATAATTGGCGTTCTATTGATCGTCATGCCGTTCGCGATTTCGCTGCCCAGCAAGGCAAGTGCCGGACAGACGATGCTGAATGACTTCCACCCGATCATGCAGCCTGCGAGCGTTAGGGAGACGGTTCTTCTGTACGAGGACACGTTTGTACCCCTCGGCTCGGTAGCAAAGGGCGGCGTGGCCGCAGCTGGCGAGACCTCAGCTCTGTTCAAGGGTCTAGCCGCGGGCCTGCACATGACACCCGCCCAACTCGACACCTTCATGGGGACGAACTACCCGGCTATGGCGAAGCTGCTGGCGAGCTTCCCGCAGCTGGTTCCCGTCTTCTTACATGTGCAGCCCGGTCTCGCCCACTATCTGCCCCTGGTGAACACCATGCGGGACAACGTGAAGAACTACGCGGCGATTGACAGCCTGCCTAATTTCAATCTCTTCACGTGGTTCTTCGTTGTACCGGGTGTGTTGATCGTGCTCTTTGCGCTCATGGGACTCGGACTGTTCCCGCGTCACCGCGCGAACGTCAATCCTCCAGCTCCAGCACCACCAAGCCGTGAACGCGAATTGATCGGAACCTCGAGCAAGTCGTAGCGGCAGCGGCTGTCCCATCTCGACGTATTCGAAATGGGGTTGATGATCAGAGTACGTCGAGACGGAGAGTCGCCTATGAGGAGGGGGAAGGTTCCAGGACGAAGGGCTCCAAGCGTTGAAATCTCTCAACGCTGACGATATCCAACGCCTCAACGTCTTTTTGGCAATTCTCGCGGTGATGGCCATAAAGAAAAGGGAGCGAATTCTCTTCGATGACCCAATATCCCTCGAAGCCGGCGCCCGTGGGATTGAATGGCATAATGCTCGATGCTTCAGGATCGCAGTCGACGACGGCGCGCACTTCCTCCTTGAGATCGGGCGCGAACGGCTCCAAGCGAATCACGCGGCCCTCCAAGCTACGGAACCATGCTGCCCTTCTACCCCCCAATTGACGTCTAACTGACATTTTCTGAGGCCAATTTTTCAGAAGGCATCTGCAACCCGTTCCACAACTCTTCCGTGACGTAAATTGGCAAGAAGTGCAGTTCTCGAAAAGGTGGTCCCGCCGTGGATGTCCTGCGCACTCCAGATAGCCGGTTCGAGGATCTTCCCGGCTTCGATTTTGTACCGCACTACGCAGATATCCCCGACCTGGATGGAGGATCACTTCGAGTTCACTACTTGGACGAGGGTCCGAGTGATGGACCCGTGGTCGTGTTACTGCACGGCGAACCTTCATGGTCGTTCCTGTACCGGCACATGGTGCCGGTACTGACCGCTGCCGGCATACGCTCCATCGCCCCCGACCTGGTGGGATTCGGTCGTTCCGACAAGCCGACTCCTCGCAGTGAATACACGTACGAACGCCACGTGGAATGGATGCGAAGCCTTCTGTTCGACCAACTCGGATTGAATGAAGTGACGCTTGTCTGCCAGGACTGGGGCGGTCTGATCGGTCTGCGCCTCGTCGGCGAGCATCCCGAGCGCTTCGCCCGAGTAGTGGCAGCGAACACCTTCCTGCCGACCGGCGAAGGGACCTCGAGCGCTGCATTTTTGGCCTGGCGCGCCTACTCCCAGGAGGTGGGGACATTTCGATCGGGCAACATTGTCAACGGAGGTTGTGCCACGGACTTGGATGCCGAGGTCGTGAGGGGTTACGACGCTCCCTTCCCGGATCAGTCCTACGTTGAGGGGGCCCGTCAGTTCCCCGCACTGGTCCCGATCTCGACCGACGATCCCGCCGTGGGCGCCAATCGGGCGGCGTGGATAGTCCTCGAATCGTTCCACCGGCCATTCCTTACCGCATTCAGTGACGGCGATCCGATAACCGCCGGCCTCGACAGGATTTTCCAGCAGCGAATACCTGGCGCGCGCGGGAGGCCCCACGTCACCATCGAGGGAGGCGGCCACTTCCTCCAAGAGGACAAAGGACCTGAACTAGCCGGTATCGTTGCGGACTTCGTGCAGTCGGCGTGAGGTCGTTGGACGAGAGCGGGAATGTTCCGACCGTTGAGTTCCACGAACACACAAACGAAAACTAAAAAATTGTGAGTAGTGGGCCGCCCGGGTCTCGATTCCGGCACCATGCCATTAAAAGGAAGGCCGGTAACCCTTGGCACGAACCCTCTTCGCCGTTCAGAGAATTCAATCCATTCAGGATCACCTGATGGGTATAACCGGTTATACTATTCGCATGGCAGAAACCAACCACTTCGTCAAGACAACCATCTCGGTGCCCAGTGAGGTGTACGCCCGCGCGACTCGTCGCGCGAAGGAACTCGGTACCAGCCGCTCGGCGTTCTTCTCCGGGGCAGTCGAAAAGGAGCTCGACGCGATGCGCACGTCTGTTGACGTCATCGATCGAATCAACGCCGTGGTTGACGCTATCAACGACGACACGAGGGAGTTCACTGAGGTGGCGTCTCGTCGTCAGTTGGCGAAGGACGACAGCACGAAGTGGTGATCCAGCGTGGCGAGGTGTACTGGGTAGACCTCGGCGAACCAAAGGGATCTCGACCCGCCAAGCGTCGACCCGTGCTGATCGTTTCCGACGACCTCTACAACTCGAGCAGGTTGGCCACGGTGGTGGCGGTCACCCTCACCGGGACACTGCGCCTCGGTGACATGCCGGGCAATGTTCGCATCGCGAAGGGCGAGGCCGGGATGTCGCGTCCATCGGTAGCCAACGTGACGGCGCTCGTCACCCTGGATAAGGCGGAGCTCGGGTCTCGGGTTGGTCGCGTAAGGCCACTGACGATGGAAAGCGTCGATGAGGGTCTGAAGGAAGTACTCGGACTCTGAACGGTTGGCGCGCTCTGGAATCTTGGTCGTTAGTTCACTCGCCGGGGAGAAATGTAATCACCGCTGGAACGAATGTCGTTTCGTCTTGAAATAGGAACGCGTGCCCCGCGTCGTGGTACAACACGAGTCGCGAGTCGGGGATCAGTGAGGCCAAACGATGGTCGCTGCGGGGGCTGGCTCGCCGAACAGATAGCCCTGGCCCAGATCGACACCGAGCGCTCGAAGCGTTGCTAGCTCGGCATGGGTCTCGATACCCTCGGCAAGCAGCGCCGTTCCGGTGTGCCTGGCAAAGAACTCCATCCCGGAGACGAGAGCCTGGCGGGCGGGATCGCGGTCAATGGACCTGACCAGCGAGATGTCGAGCTTCACCACATCGGGCGCCAGAGCGAGGATGTGCGTAAGTCCGGCGTAGCCCGCACCGGCGTCATCAACGAAGAGCTTCGTTCCTGCGGTCCTGACGGCCGTGCGCAGCGCGTCATAATCGTCGATGTGATCATGCTCGGTCACTTCGATCGACAGGGGACGAGACGTACCTGCCACAACGTGGACCACTCCTCCACTCATCACGGTCGCCGGGGAGAAGTTCAGGCTCAGCCACTTGTTTGGCGGCAGGAGTTCAGCGGCACGTATCGCCGCATCGGCGCAGGCAATTTCGAGCGCCGGCCGCAAACCTACGGACGCCGCCTCGATGAACCGGAGGTCGGGCCGGGTGCCATCGTCGAACCGTGTGAGGGCTTCGTAGCCGATGGAATCGCCGGTCGTGAGATCGACGATTGGTTGGAACACCGGGTGGTACGCCGCAGTGTCGAGGATCAATTGCACGTCCCTGCGGAGGGCTTCGCTCTGTCCGTGGATACGAGCCTGGGCGCCAAAGAGCGTGCTGGCGAAGGCGCCGATTTCATCGAGGACGTCTAGCCGCGATTCGGACCACTCAGAAAAACCGTGATCCTTGGTCCCGATCACGAGATACGCGACCATCTTTCCTGCAGTTCGGATGGGGACTCGCAAGAGTCCGATAAAGCCGGCCCCTCTCGCTCGCTCCAGTGGGCGACTGCTCCGGGAAGGCTCCAGG
>JBAUSF010000281.1:0-19805 GCA_049581565.1 Acidimicrobiales bacterium | reverse complement strand
GCTGAGCTATACCCCCTGCGAATTTTTCATCTTAGCAGCCACTCCAAAAAGCGAAAAGGTCCTGGCGATTGAGATAGTGAGTCCTCGCAACACCAGTGTGACGTGTGCCGAATGTGGTCATGTTGATGCTGGCAACCGCGCGAACCAGGCAGTGTTTCAATGTTGTCAGTGTGGTTTCGAGAGCCACGCGGACATCAACGCCGCTCGTAATATTCTCCGGGCCGGTAGAGCCCAGCGAGCCCTGACCCGCGCAGGTTAATAAGCGGCGCTACCCTATACCCCCTGGCGCGCTGCCTGGGGTAATTGATTTATATATCAACGGTGCGTATCGAGCTTGTCAATTGGTTAGCCACGAGGCAATTGATGTCTTCGATCGCAGAGTTGTTGGTCGCAATTCAACGAATCGTTCGGATAAGTGGACGAAATTGAGACGCTCATATACCCATTTAATACTGGAATTCCGGCTACGTTCGAGCGATACAAGGCGGAGCACAACGTCTTGCAGCAAGGGGAGGGACTGATGCCTCAGTCTTCACGCTCAGTGTCGCGTTTCATGGTGGCCGGCGCGCTTATTGCACTTACTCTCAACGCCGTCTTATTGGCGTCGCCGTCCGGAGCGACTGCGTCGTTTGGAACCCCGCAAGTCTTCCAGGAGACCGGATCTGCGGACACTTCGTTCGTCACGCCAACGAACACGTGCGCCGTCCTCATCGACGCACTCGGTGGAGCAGGAGGCTCGGGATATAGCGGACCAGATCCGAATGACACTTCGGTGGACGACTATGGGGGCGGCGGCAGTACCGGTGGAAGAGAATCGGTACTGGCCACTGTCTCGGGCGGCCAAACCTTGTCGGTGAGCGTCGCCGGTGGCGGTGCGAACGGCAGCAGCAGCGTCGCTGGCGTCGGGGGCTTCGGTGGCGGCGGACGCGGCGGCGAGTCCACAACCGGAGGCCCCTCGGGTGGCGGTGGCGGTGGCGAAAGCGTGGTCTCGGTCGTCGCGGGTTCAACGCTGGCGGTCGCAGGTGGCGGTGGCGGCGGTGATAGTGAGTGGGATGCCGCGTCTTGGACGGCGAGCGGCGGCGCTGGTGGCGTGGGCGCGAACACTTCGGGATCCAGTGGCGGAAACTCGATCGACGACTCTTCTGGAGGTGGCGGCACGTTGACGGGAGCCGGTGCCGGCGGAGTCGGGATCTCCGGATACAACGGAACGGGAGGCTCGGCAAATCAGGGCGGCACAGGCGCCGCTAGCGCCGGTGAGGTCGGTGGCGGCGGCGGAAGCGGCTATTACGGTGGCGGCGGGGGTGGCCAGACGAGTGGCGGCGGCGGTGGCTCGACGTACGCCATTACGGGCTCTTCAGCATCGAACGTTTCTGCGTGGACGCCGAATCCGACCGTCTTGACGAATGGCGAAGTCGTCTTGACCGCCGAAGAGTGTCAGTCGACGACGTTCGGCGCGGCACCGACATCGCCGGTTTACGATGGCTCCTACACGCCTTCGGCGACCTCAACTTCGGGCCTTACCGACGCGTTCACGATCGACGCAAGCACGGCGAGCGTCTGTTCGATCAGTGCGGGTGTCGTGAGTTTCAACACGCTTGGCACGTGCACCGTTGACGCCAACCAAACGGGGGATTCGTCATGGGCCCCCGCCGCGCTGGTGCAGCAGTCGTTCGTCATTGCTCAAGCGACGCCGACGTCGCCGTCGATTTCGAACATCCCAGGTGGTGCCGTGGTAGGCGGGACGTACACGCCGTCAGTGACGACCACTGGTGACGGGTTGAAGTCTGTCACGACCAATTCGTCGAGCGTGTGTACGGTTGCTGCCGGTGTCGTGAGCTTCCTTGAAGTGGGAACGTGTTCACTCACGGCGCACGTCGCTGACGGCACGAACTACCTGGCGGGAAACGGCACGGCCCAAACGTTCTCCGTCGGGCAGGGGACGCCTAGTACGCCGACGATCTCGAACCTCCCCGCGAGCGGCGAGGCTGGCTACACCTACACGCCGTCCGTTGCGACGACGGGCGATGGCGTGACGTCGGTCACGAGTAATTCGGCGAGTGTGTGTGTCATCAACGCGGGCGTCGTCCTCTTCATGCAAGTCGGAACCTGCTCTCTCACGGCGCACGTCGCTGACGGCACGAACTACCTGGCGGCGAACGGCACGGCCCAGACCATTACGGTCACTCCGTTCATTCCGCGGAAGGTCGTCATTATCTTTGAAAGCCAGGGCAGTACCGTCACGTCGCTCAGCGCCGCTGATGGTGCGTCCGTCGCGCTACCGCCAGCTCCCGTGATGTCCGGCTACACCTTCGAAGGCTGGTTCGCCGCGCCATCGGGCGGCACTGCTCTGACGTCGCCCTACACCGTCACCAACTCGACGACGATCTACGCCCAGTGGGAGCCCAACGTCGCGAGCGCGCCCTCACCCACCGCGCCGTCGGCGCCGGCGATTCGAGGCCGCTCGAGTTCGAATGGCATGATCACGATCACGATCACGAGACTTCCGAACGATGGGGGCTCAGCAATCACCGGGTATCAATGCCTGGTGCGTGGACAGTGGCGAGTCGTGATACTCAACACACGCCATCAGTTCACGCTGAGCGGGCTTCGCGCATACCGGCGCTACGCCTTCGAGCTGAGGGCCGTTAACGCGGTTGGCAATGGCGCCGCGTCGCACGCGATATTCGTGCTCATCCGTTAGCCACAACTTCAGCGCGGGCCGAAGCCCGCGTCGTGTCATTCGCTGACGGGGAGAGTGAGTGCCTTAGGCGGTTGGCCAGGGTCGTTCGGAGATACTCGCGCGCAGTGTCTTGGGAAGTCCTGAGACGACGCACTCATACGAATGGGCGATCATCTTCCTCAGGTCGCGGTCGCGGATACTCCCGTCGAGGATGATCGTGTTCCAATGCGCCTTGTTGAGGTGATAACCGGGAATGACGGCCGCGTACTCCGCTCGAAGCTCGAGAGCGAGTGCGGGATCGCACTTCAGTGAGATCTGAGCCGGACTCTCCTCTGGCGACAGGATTGCGAACATCTTGCCCGCGACCTTGTACACGTCGACGCTCGGACGAAAGGGCTGCTCTTCGGTCGTCTCGGGAAACTTCAGCATGAAGTTCGCGATCGTCTCGGGTTTCACGACGTGCTCTCTGCGATGTCAGATGGCGTTCGGCACGAGGAGGTCAGTGAGCGTGCCTGGGCGCGAGAGGAAGGGGGAGTGGTCGCTCTCGAGTGTCACGACCTCGCTGCAGCGCTCCGACATCACCTTTTGCAACGTGGGGTCGAGCGCGTTGTCGTTGGTGCAGAGGATGTATCGCGACGGGACCTCCACCTCGAATGAGCTCCTCGGACTACGAAAGCTCGCGACGGTCTGGGGCGTGAGCTGGGCTACCGCCCACGCCGCAACCTTCTCTTTGCAGTCCTGGTAGAGGGCGACGTGCGCGAGTACCGGATCGAGTACGAGGAAGTCGCCGTCGCGCTCGATGGCGTCGTCGAGGCGCGTCATGATGTCAACCTCGGCTTTCGCCTCGGACGCGCTCTGGCCGAGCGATGGAACGAGCGCCGCGATGTAGACCATTCGCTCGAGATTCGGGATCTGCTCGGCGGCCTCGGTGATCACGGCGCCGCCGTAGCTGTGTCCGACGAGCACCACCGGCCCGTCCAACTTCGCGATCTCGATCACCTCGCGCGCGTCGTCGGCGAGAAAGGTATTCGGATGCGCGCCGCGGGTCGAGCTCGGCAGGTCGAGGACGGTCCAGGGGACGTCGCGTCGGGTGAGTTCCTTTCCGACATCGCGCCAGCTCCACGCGCCACTCCAACCGCCGTGCACCAAGATGTAGGTCGCTTGGGACATGTCGGGACCTCCTTGATCAGAAAGGCTAGGGGTGTTTCGACCATAGAATGTCGTAATGAGTCGCCCTTTTGACGTCGCCGCGATCGAGGAAAAATGGCAGGCCCGCTGGCTGGATGACGGCACGTACGAGGTGGACAACGACGACCCCCGCGAGCGCTACTACGCCCTCTGCATGTACCCCTACCCGTCGGGGGCGGCGCACCAGGGACACGTGCGCAACTACACCTTCGGCGACCTCGTGGTGCGTTACCAGACCATGCTCGGCAAGGCCGTCCTGTCGCCCTACGGCTTCGACTCGTTCGGTCTTCCGGCCGAAAACGCGGCGATCAAGGCCGGGAGTCATCCGCGTCTGTTCACGGAAGCACGAATTCACGAGCTCAAGACCTCCGTGCGCCGCCTTGGCGCCGTCTACGACTGGCGGCGCGAGGTCTTCAGCCACGACCCCGAGTACATCAAGTGGTCGCAGGCAATCTTTCTCGCGTTCCTCGAAGCGGGCCTCGCCTACCGGGCTGAAGCCCAGGTCAACTGGTGTCCCGGCTGCAAGACCGTCCTCGCGAACGAGCAGGTGCTCGCGGACGGCACCTGCGAGCGATCCGGCGACCTCGTCGAGCGACGTCTCCTCAAGCAGTGGTTCTTCAAGATCACCGACTACGCCGAAGAGCTCCTCACGAGCCTCGACGAGCTCGAGTGGCCCGAACGGGTCAAGACCATGCAGCGCAACTGGATCGGTCGGAGCGAAGGCGTCGAGTTCGATCTTCCACTCGCCTACGACGCGTCAAAGGCGCTGCGGGTCTTTACGACGCGTCCCGACACCGGCTTTGGCGTGACCTACGCGGTCGTCGCACCCGAGCACCCGATGCTCTCGATGCTGACGACTGACTACGAGCGCTATCGGGTTGAAGAGATCGTGCAGCGCGCCACGTCGATCAGCGAGATCGAGCGCACGTCGTCCTCCGCCGAGGGCGTCGCCGCAGAGAAGCGCGGCGCCTTCACCGGCAGCTTCGTGCTCAACCCCTTCACCAACGAGCGCGTCCCGGTGTACGTGGCGGACTACGTGCTCGGCAACTACGGCACGGGCGCGATCATGGCCGTTCCGGGCGAGGACGAACGCGACCATGAGTTCGCCAAGGTCCACGGACTTCCGGTCATCCGCACGGTCGAGCCACCGAAGGGCTTTGAGGGCGAGGCCTACAACGGCGACGGCGCCCACATCAACTCGGGATTCTTGAACGGGCTCAACGTCGCGGACGCCAAGGTGAAGGCAACCGAGTATCTAGTCGAGCACGCGAACGGCGTGTCGAAGGTGAACTACCGCCTGCGCGACTGGCTGGTCTCGCGTCAGCGATTCTGGGGATGTCCGATACCCATCGTCTACTGCGACGATGACGGGATCGTGCCCGTCGAGGCGAGTCAGCTCCCCGTTCTTGCGCCCGACGACGTCGCGATGGACGAGAGCGGTCTGTCGCCACTCGCGACGAACGCGGAGTTCCTCCACACGACCTGCCCGAAGTGCGGGAAGCCCGCCCGCCGCGAGACCGACACGATGGATACCTTCACCGACTCGTCGTGGTACTACTTGCGCTTCGCCGACCCCTTCACGCCCGACAAGGCGTTCGATCCGAAGCAGGCCGCCCAGTGGATGCCGGTCGATCAGTACATCGGAGGGATCGAGCACGCGATTCTCCACCTCATGTATGCGCGCTTCTATCTCAAGGCGCTCATCGATATCAAGATGGCAGAGGGACTTCCCCGCGAACCCTTCAAGCGCCTCTTCACCCAGGGCATGATTCGGCTGTCGGGAACCAAGATGTCAAAGTCCAAGGGCAACCTGATCAGCCCCGAGGCGTACTACCAGACCGTTGGCGCCGACGGGCTGCGGCTCTTTCACCTCTTCGCCGGTCCGCCGGGTGACGACCTCGACTGGACCGAGCAGACGAACGACGTCATCGACGGCTGCGGGCGCTTTCTCGATCGCCTCTACCGGCTCTGTCACGGCTACGACGTTCGCTACCACGACACGGCCGACGAGAGCGACCTCGCGGTGCGCCAAGAAGCCCATCGCACGATCGTTCGCGTGACGAACGACTTCGACCGTTGGAGCTATAACACCGCCGTCGCGGCATTGATGGAGCTCTTCAACACCATCTCGAGGGCCGCTCGCAGCGAGCACGGCATCGAGCGCTCGACCCTCGAAGAATCGCTCGACATCTTGGTGACGTTGCTGGCGCCAATGGCGCCCCACATCACGGCCGAGCTCTGGGAGGAGCGTCACCCCGACCGGCCGAGCGTGCACCGCTCACCGTGGCCCGTCGCGGACCCCGCGCTCGTCGCCGAAGAGACCGTCACGATGGTCGTGGAGGTGAGCGGGAAGGTACGGGCGCGACTCGCCGTGTCGCCGTCGATCAGCGAAGAGGATGCGACGGCCGCCGCGCTCGCCGATCCGGAGATCACCGCAGCCCTCGGCGGCGCCGCGCCGACGCGGGTGGTCGCTCGACCCCCACGGCTTGTGAACATCATCCCCTGATGGCCGCATCGTCCTCGCACACCGAGGTCATCATCGAGCCGCCGCGCTTCGATCGACCCGAGGTAGAGATTCGAGCGTCAACCAAGCGAAAGAAGACGGGCAACGCCCATTGGTCGGGCAGCCGGATCGTCGTTCTGATCCCCGCCCGGGTTCGCGGACGCGAACGCCGAGCGTTCGTTGACGAGCTCGTCGAACGCCTGCTCACCCAGCGACCCCAGAACGCCGGGGGCGACGGCGCCCTCGAAGAGCGCGCTCGAGTGCTCGCGGAGCTCTACAACGATGGCGTGCCCCCGGCGTCCGTGCGCTGGGTGACGAACCAGCAGGCCCGCTGGGCGTCGTGTTCGCCCGGATCTCGAGAGATCCGCATCTCGAGTCGTCTGCGCCAGTGTCCCGCGTGGGTGATCGACGCCGTGCTCGTGCACGAACTCGCCCACCTGCAAGAGGCTGACCACAACGCGCGCTTCTACGAGCTCGCCGATCGCCACCCGCGCCAGAGCGAGAGTGCTCTCTTCCTCGAGGGGTACGCGCTCGGACTCGGTCTTCGCATCGAAGGCGGCGACGTCGACACGTCACCGGCTCCCTAGTTCGCTTCGCCTCGCAGAAACCGCTCGAGCTCGGCCGCGAGCTCGTCCCCGCTCGGAACCTCTTGGCCGAGCGACGTCCCCTCCGTCTGATCGGCCGCCTCTTCGAGGCGCTCGACCATGGACGAGTGCTCGGGGTTGTTCGTCACGAGATCGTCGACTCGCTGGCGCGCTTCGTCCGCCGCGGCGCGCAGGTGGCCCGAATCGAGCGTGAGCCCCGACGTGCGCGCGAGGCCGTCGATGAGCGCGGCGGCCGCTTCGGGGTAGGGCATGGAGGCGACGTAGTGGGGCACCCGCGCCCAGAGCGTGATGATGTCGACGTCCACCTCGGCAAATCCCAGCTCGAGGGCGGTACCGATACCGGCGGGCACCTCGAGCTCGCCCGAGACCGAGCCGACCGGCACGAGCAGCTGGGCGCTCTGGGCGGGGGCGGTCCCGATGACCCGAACGGGACGGGTGTGGGGGGTCGGGGCGGGAAAGGCGCCGAGCCCGACGACGAGGCGCACGTCAAAGCGTCCGGCGGCGTCGGTGACGACGTCGACGAAATCACTCCAGTGAAAGTCCGGCTCTGGCCCGACGAGAAAGAGCACGTCCGCGCCGTCGCCGTCTCGCCCGTAGCGCAGCTGGATCTCGGGCCAGGTGAGCTCGGTCGTCACCCCGTCGACGATCCGGGCGAGGGGACGCCGCGCGCGCTGATCGATGAAGTACTCGGTGTCAAAGGTCGCGAGCACTTCGGTCGGGATCGTCTCGAGCATCGTCGCCATGGCGGTACTCGCGGCGATTCCCGCGTCGATCCAGCCCTCGAGACCGATAACCAGGACCGGCTCGTTGAGGTCGGGGTCCGCCAAGAAGATGATGCGGTCGTAGATCTCGTCGTCCATCAATTCTCCAAAGTCCGCTTCGCCAGTTCAGCGAGCTGCGCGATATGTGCCGGGTAGGCATCAACACTTCCGCGATCGCCCGCCGTCGCTCCGGCGCGGTAACGGGCGAACACCCCTTGCAAGATGCAGGCTAATTTCCAATAGCCGAATGCTTGATAGTAGGCGACGTGAGAGAGGTCGAGATTCGAGTGCGCGTCGTAGGCCTCGAGGACCTGGTCGCGAGTTGCAAAGCCCGCCGCCGTGGTCGGCGCGGTACCGAGCAGTGACGCCGTCGCGTCGCCCGGTTGCGCCCAGTAGCAGAGCAGCACCCCGACGTCGGCCATCGGATCGCCGAGCGTGCAGATCTCCCAGTCGAGAATGGCGCGAACCTGACCCATCTCGTCGAGGACCGTGTTGTCGAGCCGGTAGTCGCCGTGGACGACCGAGACGCGCTGCTGGACCGGTATGGAGCGAGCCAGCTCGTCGCCGACCTCGTCGACAACGGTCTCGTGATCGACGCCGTCGACCTTCATCTGTTCGAACTGTCCGCGCCAGCGGTTCACCTGGCGCTCGATATAACCCTCGTGGCGCGCCAGGTTGGAAAGCCCCACCTCTTCGACGTCGACGTCGTGCAACTGGGCGAGGGTCGTGGCCAGGTTGGCGCCGATGGCACCGCGCGTCGCTACGTCGTAGGTGGTCTCCGCCTGGGCGCGATCGCGCAGGATCGCGCCCTCCACGAACTCCATGACGTAAAAGGGCCGCTCGTTCACCTCGAGATCGACGCAGAGGCCGAGGGGCTTGGCGACCGGAATGCCGGCGGGGTGGAGGGCCGTGATGATCGTGTGCTCGCGCACCATGTCGTGCGCGGTTGGCAGCACATGGCTCGTCGGCGGACGGCGCAGGGCGTACGCCCTCCCGGTTGCGTCCGTGACGCGAAAGGTGAGATTCGAACGTCCCCCGGCTATGAGCTCGAACGAAAGCGGCGCGGTTGCGCCAACGTGCTCGACCATCCACGCCGTGACGTTGACTTCGTCAACCCCCGTCGCCATCCCCATAGACGCTGAGGCTAACAGCGTTATTCGGCCTCTCCTTTCGATCGCGGCCGCCGTTAGGCTGATGCATGTGAAAGATGTCACGGATGCCACCTTCGCTGTCGACGTCATGGAACGCTCCAAGAGCGTGCCGGTCGTTGTGGACCTCTGGGCCACGTGGTGCGGACCGTGTCTCACGCTCTCTCCGATCATCGAGAAGGTCGTGGGCGAAACCAATGGTGCAGTCGAACTCGTAAAGGTCGACGTCGACGCCAACCCTCAGATCTCTCAAGCATTCCGCGTGCAGTCGATTCCCGCGGTCTTTGCGATTCGCGATGGACAGATTGTCGACACGTTCGTGGGCGCGCTACCCGAAGCCCAGGTTCGCGAATTCGTCGAACGCTTGGCGCCCGGCGCGTCGGTCGTTGATCGGCTGGTGAACGCCGGTGACGAGGCGTCACTGCGCGAAGCCCTCGCGCTTGACGCGGGCAACGTGGACGCGGCGGTCGCCCTCGGGGACTTCTTGCGCCACGAGAATCGCCTGGACGAAGCCGAAGCGGTGCTCGAGCCGTTCGCGAACGTGCTCGCGGCCAAGACCGTCCTCGCGCGCCTGCGCCTGCAGCGAAGTGGCGTGAGCCTCGACGGTGACCTCGACCTCACGCTCGAGCACCTGCTCGAGCAATCGGCGACGAACGAGCAGTCACGAGAGCAGCTCCTCCAAGTGCTCGACGCGCTCGGTCCTGACGACGAGCGCTACGTCTCGTTTCGTCGCCGGCTCGCGAGTCGCCTCTACTAGTGCCGGTCTTTCGGCCCGAGGGGCCGCTGGTGCTCGCCCTCGGCAAGCGCCGTGTCGACGTGACGACGCGTGCGCTCGTGATGGGCATCCTCAACCGTACGAAGGACTCCTTCTTCGAACCGGCCGTCACGTTCGACCTCGATTCGTTCTTTTCTCGCGCGGAGCAGCTCGTCAAGGACGGCGCTGATCTCTTGGACGTCGGCGGCGTGAAGGCGGGGCCCGGGGACGAGGTCAGTGAGCAAGAAGAGCTCGACCGGGTGGTTCCGGTGATTGAGGAATTGACGATCCGCTTCGATACCCCCGTCAGCGTCGACACCTGGCGCGCCTCGGTCGCCCGCGCCGCCTACGAGGCGGGCGCGTGTGTCGGCAACGACATCAGCGGCTTCGCCGACGCCGACTACGTGAGCGCCGCGGCGCGCGCCGGAGCGACGGTCGTCGCGACGCACATTCGACTTCGCCCGCGCGTCGCGGACCCGAATCCCCACTACGACGACGTGACGGCGACCGTCGCGAGCTTTCTTGTCGAGCGTCGCGAGCGGGCCTACGCCGCTGGACTCGGTCCCGAGCAGGTGATCCTCGACGCCGGCCTCGATCTCGGCAAGACCGCCGCGCAGTCCTTGGAGCTGCTGCGAGCCTCGAGCGAGTTCGCCGCGCTCGGTTCGCCGCTCCTGCTCTCGGCGTCGAACAAGACCTTTCTCGGCAAGGCGCTCACTCTCGAGGTCCGCGAGCGCGCGAGTGCCTCGCTCGCCGCAGCGGCGTACGGGATCACACAGGGTTGTCGTATCGTGCGAGTTCATGACGTGGCGGGAACGGTTCGAGTGCGCGACGCGCTCGAACGTCTGAGCGAGGCGCCGTGAGCAGTCCGAGCGTCTGTGTCGTGGGCACCGACGCGACGATGGTCTACGACGCGGTGCACAACGCCATCGCCCAGGCGCTCGGCGAGCTCGATCCGTCGTTTGCCCTGCAGGACTTCACGGCGAAAGACGTCACCCTCTCGAGTGGAGAGCCAATACTGCCCTACGTCATCGAGGCGCTCAACACTCCTCCCTTTCTCGTCGAACGCCGCGTCGTCGTCGTGCGCGACGCCCAGCTCCTCCTCGCCGACGAGGTCGCGGCGCTCACCGAGTGGATGGCGCGGCCCACGCCCGGCGCAGTCTTGATCCTCGCGGTCGTCGGAGCGAAATCGAACAGGCTCGTGAAGGCCTCGTCAGAAGTCATCGAGGTCAACGTGGGCTCGCGCACGGCCGACCGCGTGGCGTTCGTGAAGTCGAAGATGGGCGAGTACCGAGTCGAGATCGATCACGCGACCGCCCAGAAAGTGGCCGAGCAGTTGGGCGACGACGTGGCGCGCGTCGACGCGCTCGCGCGCACGCTCCAGTCGATCTACGGCACCGCACCGCTCGTCTTTGGCCGCGTGGAGCCCTACCTCGGTGACGCCGGGGACGTGCCGGTCTGGGATCTCACCGACGCCATCGACGCGGGCGACGCCACGAAGGCGATCACGGTCGCACGTCGCATGCTCGAGTCGCGCAGACGCGCGGGCCTGCAGCTGGTCTCGATGCTCCAGCGTCACTACCTCAACATGAGTGCCTTAGAGGGCAGCGAGGCTCGTACGAAGGAAGAGGCGGCGGCCCTGCTCGGCGTGAACGCCTTTCCCGCGGGCAAGTCGCTCGTGATGTCAGAGCGTCTTGGGGCGGAGCGCTTGACGACGGCCGTGCACTGGATCACCGACGCCGACCTCGCCCTCAAGGGCGGCGTCAGCTACGGCGGGAAGGACTTGGAGAGCGATCTCGACGTGACCGAGCTGACGGTCGTTGAAGTGCTGGTCGCCCGGCTCGCGCGACTCAGCTTCGGCGCGCGGCGTCGCTGAGCTAGGCCTCTTCGCGCAGCGCGTTGATGCGCTTCATGAGGCCGCTCTTCTTGTTGGCGGCCTGGTTCTTGTGGATGACGCGCTTGGAGGCGGCCATGTCGATACGCTTGATTGCGAGGCGCAGCTTCTCGGCCTCGTCTTCGGTGCCGACGGCCGCGACCGCGTTCTTCGTGCGCGTGCGCAGTTCGCTCTTCACGGCCTTGTTGCGCTCGTGACGGACCACGGTCTGCTTGTTACGCTTGATCTGGCTCTTGATGTTTGCCACGAAAGACAACCTCGTTCTCAGGTGCAGCGCTCGCTGCGGGCTCATCAATCCTACCAGAGGGTGAGAGAACGCCTCTACCCAGGAGAAATCGGCCTCCCACTAATCTTTGATGACCGTGGCCATTACTCCGTCAACCGTCGATTCCAACAAAATCCGCAATATCAGCATCATCGCGCACATCGACCATGGCAAGTCGACGCTCTCGGACCGGATCTTGGAGATCACGGGAGCGGTCGACCCTCGTCTCATGAGGGCCCAGTACCTCGACTCGATGGATATCGAGCGCGAACGGGGCATCACCATCAAGGCCCAGAACGTCCGGGTCCACTACCGCGATCACCTCATCCAGCTGATCGACACCCCGGGCCACGTGGACTTCGGTTACGAGGTCTCGCGCTCGCTCGCGGCGTGCGAGGGAGCGGTCCTGCTCGTCGACGCGAGCCAGGGCATTCAAGCCCAGACGCTCGCCAACTGCTACCAGGCCCTCGACCACAACCTCGAGATCGTGGCGGTCCTCAACAAGATCGACCTGCCCGCCGCCGACCCCGAGCGGTGCAAGGAAGAGCTCGAACGGGTCCTCGGCATTCCCGCCGACGAGATCCTCTCGATCTCGGCGAAGACCGGCGAGGGGGTCCCCGGGTTGCTCGACGCCGTCATCGCGCGGATTCCCGCTCCCGTGGGCGATCCGGCGGCGCCGCTGCGCGCGCTCGTCTTTGACTCGTACTACGACCAGTACCGCGGGGTGATCAGCTCGATCCGCGTCCTCGAAGGGACGCTGCACGATGACACGCGGATCCGCATGATGCGAGCGGGCACCAACCACGAGCTCGAAGAGATCGGCGTGCGCACCCCCGACATGGTGAAGGTCGCCGCCCTCGGTCCCGGTGAAGTGGGCTACGTCGTCGCGGGCATCCGCGACGTCGGGGGAGCGAGGTCCGGCGAGACGATCACCGAAGCGAACCGCCCCGCCGCAGCCCCCCTCGAGGGCTATCAGGATCCCAAACCCATGGTCTTTTGCGGTATCTACCCGATTGACGGCGATGACCTCGACGCCTTGCGCGACGCGCTCGACAAGCTGAGGTTGAACGACGCCTCGATCACCTACGAGCCCGAGAACTCCCACGCGCTCGGCTTCGGGTTCCGCTGCGGATTCCTCGGGCTCTTGCACATGGAGATCGTCCGCGAGCGCCTGGAGCGGGAGTTCAACCTCGACATCATCGCGACCGCGCCGTCGGTCGTCTATCGGGCCTTTCTCACCGATGGCTCCGAGGTGCTCGTCGACAATCCGACTGATCTACCAGAACCCAGTCGTCTCGACCACGTTGACGAGCCGATGCTCGACGTCACGATCCTCACGCCCGCGGAATACCTCGGTGCCGTGATGGACCTCGGCCAGTCGCGCCGCGGAGAGATGCGGAAGATGGAGTACCTCTCGACCGAACGCGTCGAGCTGCGCTACCGCATACCGCTCGCCGAGGTCGTGATCGATTTCTTTGACGCGCTGAAGAGCCGCACGAAGGGCTACGCGTCCCTCGACTACGAACCGGCGGGCTACGTCACGAGCCAGGTCGTCCGCGTCGACCTCTTGATCAACCACGAGCCGGTCGACGCCTTTTCCACCATTGTTCATCGGTCCAACGCCGAGTACTACGGACGAAGGATGGCCGAACGACTGAAGGAGCTCATTCCCCGACAGATGTTCGAGGTGCCCATTCAGGCGGCGATCGGCGGTCGGGTGATCGCCCGAGAGACCGTGCGCGCTCGACGGAAAGACGTGCTCGCCAAGTGCTACGGCGGGGACATCACGAGGAAGCGCAAGCTACTCGAAAAGCAGAAGGAGGGCAAGAAGCGCATGAAGAACCTCGGGCGCGTCGAAGTCCCCCAGGAGGCCTTCGTCGCCGCGCTCAAGCTCGAAGAGTAGGTCAGTCGGCGCGCGTCGTCGGTCCGCGTGGCGACGGAGGGCGACGTGGCGCGAGCAGCGTCGCCTCGAACGCATCGGGCGTGAGGGGCCGTGAGAAGAGAAAGCCCTGGACGTAGTCGACGTTGCTCTCGCGCAGCTGATCCACCGTTATCTTGGGGCGAACGTTACGTGTTAGTAGCCCGTCTCGCCGTCGATCATCTCGCGAATGAGGTCTGCGTGCCCGCAGTGACGGGCGTACTCCTCGATGAGGTGCACGTAGATCCAGCGCAGATCAACGTCACGACCCCGGCGGGGCTTCTTTGCGTGCTCGTCGAGCGAATGACCTGCGACGAGTTCCTTGGACACTGCGACCACTCGTTGGTAGAGATCAAAGACGGTCTCGACGGCGTCGCTGTCGAGGTCGTTGAAGTCGGCGTCGCGATCGCTCTCGGTCTTGTAGTAGTCGGACGTCTCGAGCCCCGCGAACGTCGTCTCGAACCAGACCTGCTCGACGAAGGTCATGTGGCGAACCATGCCGAGGAGCGAGAGCGACGAGCTCGCCACGGGGCGGGTCTTGAGCTCCGCCACGCGGAGTCCGCTGCACTTCGTGAGGAGGGTCGCACGGTAGAAGTCGAGCCACGCGTCGAGCTGGGGGCGCTCGGCGCCGGAGTGGGGGACGGGTGGTCGGTCGGGGGCGATGAAGGTATCCACGGCGTTACTTTACGCACGGCGCGTCGGAATGGTTAGCACTCGGTAAAATCGAGTGCTAACAAGGAGAGTTATGGCCCGGCGCGTGAAGAACCCACCCCAGTCCGCGAGTGACCTCGACGCGCGAAAGGCCACCATCCTCGAAGCGGTCGTGGTCGAGCACATCGACACCGCCCAACCCGTCGGATCAGGGTCGGTGGCGGCAAACGCCGACCTCGCCGTGTCGCCGGCGACCGTGCGCACTGAGATGGTCGCCCTCGAACGCGAAGGCTACCTCGCCCAGCCGCACACCTCCGCGGGACGGATCCCGACCGACAAGGGCTATCGCTACTTCGTCGATCACCTCGCCTCGGGTGTGCTCGGGCCCGCCCAGCAGCGCCAGATCAGGGAGTTCTTCGCTCACGTGCGCGGCGAGGTGGAAGACGTCCTCGAACAGACGTCGCTGCTCCTCAGCCGACTCACGAACTACACCTCGGTCGTGGTTGGTTCGGGCTACTCCCACGCGTCCATCATCTCGGTGCAACTGGTCAATCTCGACGCACGCCACCACCTGCTCGTGACGGTCTTTTCTGACGGGTCGGTGACAAAGCACAGTGTGCTGCCGACTTACGAGGCGAGTCACATCGAGGTCACCGAGGCTTCTCGTCAGCTGAACGCCCTCCTGATCGGCACGACGCTCGAATCAAAGGTGCAGGTGCCCAGTCGCGGCGACACGATTGCGAAGCTCGTGCGCGAGGGGGTCTCGGTGCTGCACGCTGAACAGCCCACCACGGAAGGCGAGCAGGTCTACATCGGAGGCTCCTCTCGTGTCGCGGAGGTCTTCGAGGGCGTCGAGACCGTCCGTCAGGTGCTGAGCATTCTCGAGCAAGAGCTGCTCGTCGTGACCCTCGTCGAGGACATCCTCGACAAGGGGGTCTCGGTCGCCATTGGCTCGGAGAACGGCCTCGAATCACTGTCGTCGTGCGCGGTCATCGTGGCGCCCGTGTCCCTGGACGGCGAGACCGTCGGTGCGGTGGGGCTGCTCGGTCCGACGCGCATGAAGTATCCAGAAGTCATGGCCGCGGCCGAGGCCGTCTCGAAGCACTTGACTGCGCACTTTGGGGGCGACGACCGTGCCTAACACCAACCTCTACGAGATTCTCGAGGTCGACGCCCGCTGCACCCCCGAGGAGCTGAAGGCTTCGTACCGTCGACTAGCGCGCAAGTTCCACCCGGACGCGAACACCGATGATCCCATGGCGGAGGCTCGATTCAAGGAGGTCTCCCAGGCCTATGAGATTCTCTCGGACCCCGAGCGGCGCGCCAACTACGACCGCTTCGGTTCGGATATGGGCGCCGGCCCGAATCCCTTCGGGGCGGGCTCGGTACAGGACATCTTCGACATGTTCTTTGGCGGTGCCGCCGGTGGCGGCGCGCGCCGGGGTCCCCAGCCCGGTCCCGACGCCGAAGTGTCGATCGACATCACGCTTGAAGAGGCGGCCTTCGGGGCGACCCACGAGGTGACGGTGACCCTGCCCCAGCGCTGCGCCACGTGCGACGGTTCGGGCTGTGCGCCGGGCACCTCACTCGTGAGCTGCGAGGAGTGCAACGGATCGGGCGAGGTCCGTCGTGTGCGCAACTCAATCCTCGGACAGATGGTCACTTCCCAGACCTGTCCGCGCTGCCAGGGCATGGGTTCGCGGATCGAACAGCCGTGTCCCGACTGCCGCGGCGAGGGACGCCGTCCCCAGAGCGTGACGCTGAGCGCCCACATCCCCGCCGGTGTCGAGGACGGCTCCACCATGCGACTCGCCAACCGCGGTCCGGCCGGCCTTCGCGGTGGACCAAACGGACGGCTCTTCGTGCACCTGCGCGTCGCGAGTGACCCTCGCTTCGAGCGACACGGCGACGATCTGCACCACGAGGCCCACATCACGTTCGCTCAGGCGACGCTCGGCGCGACCATCACCGTTCCGACCTTGAAAGACGACGTCGCGATTGACGTCGAATCGGGCAGCGCGAACGGCACCGTCCACCGCCTTCGCCACGAGGGCGTCGAGCATCTGCACGGACGTGGACGAGGCGATCTCTTCGTGCACCTTGTTGTCGACGTGCCGACGGAGCTCGATGAAGAGTCCGAGCGCATCCTGCGCGCGTTGGCGGAACATCGAGGTGAGCCGGTCAACGAGCCCCAGGGTGGTTTCTTTCATCGGCGCAAGGCAAAGAAGTGACCCACGTCGAGTGGCCACGTCGAGTGGCCGCGCTCGGCCAGTTCCGAGTCGAGAATGTGGAGTCACCGACGCTCGACGCGGCGAGCGAGCACCACTTGAGAAAGGTATTGCGCGCGCGGCACGCCGAAGAGGTCGTCGTGACGAACGGGCGTGGCTCGTGGGCCCTCAGTGCCGTTGACGACCACGGACTGACGCGCATCAGCGACGTCTATCTCGACCCCGAACCACCCACGACGACGCTCTATCTCTCCCCGCTCAAGGGCGATCACGGCGACTGGGCGATTGTGAAGGCGACCGAGGTCGGGGTGAGCCGCATCGTGCCGCTCATCAGCCAGCGAACGATCGTGAAGCTGAAGGGCGACAGCCGCGAGAAGGTCCTCGCGCGGTGGCGACGCCTCGCGGGCGAAGCGTGCGGCCAGAGTAGAAGAACTTACGACGTGACGATCGACGAGCCGGTAGTGCTCGCTGGCGTGCCGAAGGACGTCGCGGTCTGTGACCTCGGTGCCTCGGGCGACTGGCGAGGGGTCGCAAGTGTTGCGGTCGGACCAGAGGGCGGCTGGGCGACGGCCGAATGGGACGAGTCGCGCCGGCGGGTCGGGCTGGGTCCGACGGTGCTTCGAGCGGAGACCGCCGGGGTTGTCGCCGCCGCGCTACTCGCCTTTCAGGCTGGTGGGTGGGGATTTGCACTGAACGCGAGTGGAAATGGGTAATGATGAGAGCACTAGATGAGTGACTGCCTCTTTTGTCAAATAGTCGCGGGCCAAGTCCCCGCGAAGGTCGCCGCCGAGTCCGATAATTCACTGGCCTTCTACGACATCGCCCCCCAAGCGCCGGTCCACGTGCTCGTGGTGCCCAAGCGCCACTTCAATGAAGTGAACCAGGTGACGATCAAGCACCCCGGAGTCTTCGACGACCTCCTGTATCTCGCCCAAGAGGTCGCCGCGATCGAAGGCATCAAGGACTCCGGCTACCGACTGGTCTTTAACAGCGGCGCGGACGGCCAACAGACCGTGAACCACCTCCACGTGCACGTGCTCGGTGGACGGCGCATGACCTGGCCCCCCGGATGACCCCTGAAGCCAAGGCCGACGAGGCCCTCACGACGACGACCTACGTGGCGAACACGCACTTGATGGCGGGCCTGCTCGGCGCGCGCGACGAGCACCTGCGCGTCGTTGAGCGATCATTTCCCAAGTCGAAGATCCGCGTCCAAGGCAACCAGATCACGGTCACAGGCCCCGACGCCGCGACGGTGCTGCGCCTCTTCGACGAGCTCGTCCTCGTCTTGGAGAGCGGTCAGACGCTCGACACGACGAAGATCGCCCGCACGATCGACATGGTTGCCGACGACCTGCGCCCGAGCGAGGTCCTTCGCCACGAGGTCGTGCGTGGGGCGAAGGGCAAGACCATCCGGCCCTCGACGGCGGGCCAGAAGCGCTACACCGACGCGATCGACAACAACATCGTCACCTTTGGCATCGGGCCGGCGGGCACCGGCAAGAGCTACCTCGCGGTCGCCCAGGCCGTCCAGGCGCTGCACCGCCGACAGGTCCAGCGAATCGTGCTCACTCGGCCGGCGGTCGAGGCGGGAGAGAACCTCGGCTTCCTGCCCGGTGACCTCATGGCCAAGGTTGACCCCTACCTGCGCCCGCTCTACGACGCGCTCTACGACATGGTGGGCGCCGAAGGCGCCCAGCGACTCATCGGCAACGGCACCATTGAAGTTGCCCCCCTCGCCTTCATGCGCGGTCGCACGCTGAACGACTCGTTCATCATCCTCGACGAAGCGCAGAACACGACACCCGAGCAGATGAAGATGTTCCTCACGCGAATCGGCTTCAACTCAAAGGCCGTCGTCACGGGTGACGTCACCCAGGTCGACCTCAACGGCAAGCGCAGCGGGATGGCCGACATCGAGCGGATCCTCACGGGCGTCGAGGACATCAGCTTCGTCTACCTCGGCACGAAGGATGTCGTTCGCCACCGCATCGTCGCCGATATCGTCGCGGCGTACGAACGCATGACATGAGTATTGATATCTACGCTGCCGACGAGCAGCACGATCACGACATCGACCTCGAACGCTGGGTCTCGCTCGCGCGAGAGGCCCTCAACGAAGAGGGCGTGCGCGGCACGGCCGAGGTGTCGCTCATCTTCACCGACGAACCGACGATCGCCGACCTCAACCAGCAGTTCATGGGACGCTCCGGTGCGACTGACGTGCTCAGCTTTCCGATCGACGCCGAGCCCGAACCCACCGGGCGCGTGCCCGACGCCGGGGGCGGGGGGCCGGGAGAGCCGCCGATGCCCGACATCCCCCAGCTCGTCGGGGACATCGTGATCTGTCCGGCCGTTGCCGCGCGCAACGCGCTCGAGCACGAGGTGAGCTTTCCCGATGAGCTGGCGCTGCTCATCGTGCACGGCGTCTTGCACCTGCGCGGGTGGGACCACGTCGCTGACGAGGAGGCCGAACGGATGGAGGCGCGCGAACGAGAGCTGCTCGCTCGCCACTACCGCGCGACACCGTCGTGATCGGCGTCGCCTGGCAGGCGAGCGATACGTGGCTCGCGGTCTTCGTCTTCATACTGCTCGTCCTCTCGGGCTTCTTCGCAATGGCCGAGACCTCGCTCACGCGCATGAACAAGTCGCGGGCGCGCTCGCTGCGTGAACAGGGTCGCCGAGGTTCGAAGGCGCTCGTCGGTCTGACAGAATCGCCCGAGCGGTTCCTCAATCCGTTGCTGCTGACGATCCTCGTCTGTCAGCTGGTATCGGCGACCATGGTGGGTGTTCTCGCCGGACATCTCTTTGGCGCCGCGGGCGTCTTCATCGCGACCGCGGGAGAGGTCATCGTCATCTTCGTTGCCTTCGAGGCAATCCCGAAGAACTTCGCCGTTCAGCATCCCGACGAGGCGGCGCTCGCGACCGCGCCGGTCGTCGGACGGATTCTCACCTTCTGGCCCGTTCGCTGGATCTCGACGGTGTTGCTCGCCATCGCGGACAAGGTGATCGCACTGTTTGGCGCGAGTGGCGGGAAGCCGCGCATGACCGAGTCCGAAGTGCTCGCGATGGCTGACGTCGCCCACGAGGACCGCGCCATCGAATCCGACGAACGCAACTTCATCCACTCGGTCATCGAGTTCGGCGACACGGTCGTGCGCGAGGTCATGGTCCCGCGCATCGACATGGTCGACGTCGCGGACAGCTCGAGCG
>JBAUSF010000280.1:0-7252 GCA_049581565.1 Acidimicrobiales bacterium | reverse complement strand
GTACCACACCAGGTCCTGATGGCTGCCCATGGCATAGTCGACAGCCAGAGACCCGTCGCGACCAAAGAATGCCGGCTGGAAGTAGACGGCGCTCGCACTGGGCTCGAGTGGAGGCGGACGAGGCACGGTCATCTTGGACCAGCGAACACCCCCGTCAAGAGTTCGCCACACGTAGGGCGTACTCAACGACAGACCCGCTCCAACCCCGCCCGAAGGAAGCGCGGCAAAGCCAATTGAGGCGTTCGCGAACACGTCGGTCAGGAACTCACAACCGTTGTTCGTCAAGGGCGCACGTACAACATTTGTCCACGAGGAACCCCCGTCGCTGGTGCGCTGCAGCACAAACGGCTGGTTGGAGCCTTGAGCGAACTGCTGACGCCAGCCAAGGTCGGCGTTCACAAAGTCGATACTCTCGTAGCCACCGGCGCTCCCGGTTTCTCCACCCGGCTCGGTGACCCAGGTGCGGCCACCATTAACCGTGTGCCTCAGGATCGTGCTCACATCGGCACCATTATTCGCCAGTAACCAACCATCAGTGGGCGAGACAAACGAGGCACTCGCCCACGTGTACAGACACCCGCCGGGGATGAGGTTCGATCTCAACGGCGGCGTGATGTTGCGCCAGTGCCTGAGATCGCTGGAGATGTAGACACGGCTGCAGTCTGACAATGTGTTTGTTGAGGCGATGACTTCGATGCCGTGACCGGCGTAGAGCACGTACGGCACGTATTTCCCCTTGGGCAGTCCCGACCCGCTGGCTCCCGGTCCGACCAGCGACGTGCAGAGCAAGGCGACCGCGACGGCCGCAGTCACACCGACGTTGATCAGTCGCAGTCGCACGCTCCAGCGACCCAGCTTGATCATGTCCTGCAACTTAGGTGCATGACGGCGAACATGTCGGGTCGTCGAATATGACAATTTTGATACGTAACGCTCTTACATAGTACGAGGGGTGTAGGAATTTAATTGACTGGCAACCGCGCACCGACGGCTTGAGTGCGCAATGTGATTGCAACATCGGGCAGATCACGTGTGCAGCAGGCAGGATGATGGTGTGAAGCGATCAGTGCGGAGCACGTTCGGCGCGGCCGTCTGTATTTCGAGCCTCGTGGTAGGAGCGCTACTCCTGCCTTTCGCGCCATAGGAACCCCTCGCGCAAGGTGCGAGCGAACCGTCGTCCGCAGTGCTGACCCCGCACCAAATCGTTAGCGCCGGGTCATCGGACGTGCTCTACGTCGTTGGCACCGGCGCGTGCGGCAGAACATACTGCCTTCACCTCATTCGTACAACAATCAGTGGCCGAAAGGACGTCGAGGTTTCGCTACCGACGGTTGGGGATCTGCAAAGCACGGGCGGGTACTCCCCTAAAAGTCTGAGCTTTGCCAACGCCGACGACGGCTACGCGCTGGTGAGCGCGACGGCACGATACGATTTCTACGCCACTCGCGACGGCGCGACCAACCGGCACCAATTCTCTGCCTCGCCGGGTCTTGATATCGAGCGAATCAACGTGTCGTCCAATTCGGTTTACGCGACCGTGGCGAAGTGCAAGAGCTTCGACGACGACAGCGTGGACGTGACGGTCGCGCGATCGCCTCTGTGGCCCATTCACTGGACGGCACTGCGAACGCCGAAGATCCCGAACAACGGCCTCAACGGTGGGATACCCCTGGTGAGTGTCAATGGGTCGAGCGTGTGGCTGTCGCAGTGGGAGAACAACGGAGAGGTCATCTAGCGCTCAGACAACGAGGGACGAACGTTTCTTTCCTGCGTCGAACAAAGATTGGTGAGTACCAACGGCTGCTCCCTGTACCCAACATCGGAGTCCGTACTCTGGGCAGAGTGAGGACGACTGCGCGAGAAACGCTCTCGTCGAGAGAGTTGTTGGCGGTAGCTATCTACTCGACATAATCATTCGAAATGTGGCCCCGGTGCTGGTTCTCGCGCAAGTGCGCTGAACACGCCCCCGAGGGTGACGAGCGCGAACGTCGGGATGGCGAACGGCGCGAATCGTGGGCCCAACCACAACTCGAACATCGGAACATCATCTCCTGCTCGGCGCTGGAAGACCCCCAAAGGGCAGCCTCTCGCGACTATGAGGGCGATCCCCTCCGTGGCAAGAACGCCAATGGAGATTCCGAGCCAGCGATCGCGCCGGCGCGTGACCGCGCAGAACCACAGATAGCAGAGACACGCGAGTTCCCCACACCCCACCACGTTGTGGACTGCACGCAGTGCGCGGGCGCGCTCACCCAGGAGTCGTGTATCAGTGCGCACGATTTCAGTCTGAACCCCCGATCCGGTGCCGGTGATACTCATATTTACTCTTCACCGCCACTTTCTAACGTCCAGATCTCGCCAAATCCCAATACCTTTTGTCCACCGAATTTTACCGTTGAGTGAACAAGTGCTTCGATATTGCGGACGACGTTGCTGACGGAACGCCCTTGCAAATTGCGAACGTGGTAGACAAAGCCGCTAATTTCGAATCACTTCGATGTCGACTTGGAGTGCCCTGTACACCGGTACGGCTCGAGCATCGCGCGTGAGTAGGACCAGGCCGCTCTCGAGTGCCGCGGCTCCAACGAGCGCATCGTACACTGATCCACCGGCAATTCCGAGGCTCGCGAATTTTGGCAAGAGCGCCTCGGCACCCGATGCAGTCAGGTACTTAATTGATGGAAAATTCGCACTCAGCAGTCGCACGACTGCTTCCGGCGATCGGCGAGCTGGCGGGGGCAGACGCGTCAGGACCGAGAAGGTTTCGAACGCGGCGTGACCCGCCAGACCCAGTCTGCGGTTTCCAATGGTGCGCAGTGTGGCCGCGTGGTGCTCGTGATCCTCGACGACGACGGCAACCGCCACGCTCGTGTCAGCAAGAACGTCCACTCCTCTACTTTTCGTCGGCATCCCTCAACTCCCGGACAAACTCATCAGTGATCGTGGCGTCAGAAGAGGGTATGACGAGGCGACCGTCTTTCTCAACGAGCGAGTCGTCGAAGACGGGCTTGACGCGAAGTGAGGCGCCATCGGCCGTGATTTCAACTTCGCCGGAGTGAAGTCCGAGCCGGTCCCGAAGCACCTTCGGAACGACCAGACGACCTGCCTTATCAATGGTTGTCCTCACACCATCACTATACCAGACAAATGGTATAAAGGAAGGTTCGACCGCAGTGGCAACGACATGATTCTGTGTCAACGCGAAGAGAAGATTCACCACGCTTACGAAAGGTCTCTCTGAGATCACGTCAGTGAAATCCTTTCCGACCTCGTAGGGCTGTCGTGCGTCACACTGCACAGCGCGGCTCAATGCCGATACCCACTCGACCGTTTCGTAACGTTCATTCCAGATGAGCCCAAGGGCGCCGTACGGCACAAGCACGTGGTGAATCTCGTTGAGGGCACGTGATGCGTCGAACCAGTGGAAGGCCTGGGCTACAAACACCGCGTCGACGCTGTCGTCGTCGATCGGGATCGAGACGTCGCTGCCGTCAAGAATCTCCATGTCGGAATTTGCTGATTGAAACGACTCGCGCATTGACGCAGATGGTTCTACGGACGTCACACGTCCAACGAGGGGTCGCACCGGGCGACTAAAAATACCCGAGCCGGCGCCGAGGCCAAGCACGTGGATCGTTGAATTGAGCCTCAACACGGCCGCGAAGTGCTGGATGGCATCATCGGGGCAAACCGGTCTCGCCGCATCGTAAAGGGCACCATTGCCGAAGCCCGTTTTTCCCGAAGCGCCGGGACCGAGACCCGGGCGATCCATTAAGGGCTTGAAGTGAACGCACTTTTAAAGTCAAATGAGTCGACGCTCTTGCAGGCGGCAGCGGTTCCTACTTCAGGCTCCGAATTTTCGCCCTAATGTCAAGCACCGACGCAGTAACGATCCGTGACTGACAGTGCCTGATCGAGGACCTCGAGACCAAACTCAACTTCGTCAACGCTGACCGTGCACGGTGGCACCACGTGCGTGCGATTGAAATGAACGAAGGGCCACAGTCCCATCTCCTTGCAGGCAGCGGCGAACTCGTTCATCGGCGCGGCGTCGCGACCCGACGCATTGAACGGTACGAGAGGCTCTCTCGTTGCACGATCGCGAACCAGCTCGAGCGCCCAGAACACCCCAAGGCCGCGGACGTCGCCCACTGAAGGGTGACGTTCCGCGAGCCTCGCCAAACCGGGCGCGATGACATCGCTCCCGATTGACCTGGCGTGCTCGATGACGCCTTCCTCGCGGAAGATCTTCATGGATGCGACGGCCGATGCGCAGGCCAACGGGTGCCCCGAGTACGTCAGTCCTCCCGGATAGGGCCGCTCAGCGAATGTCGTCGCGATCTCATCGGAGATGATCACGCCACCGAGGGGAACGTATCCCGAGTTCACGCCCTTCGCGAAGGTGATCAAGTCCGGCACGACACCCCAATGGTCAACCGCGAACCATTCGCCGCAGCGCCCGAAACCGGCCATGACCTCATCGGCGATCATGACGATGCTGAACTCGTCGCAGAGCTGGCGGACGCCAGCCAAATATCCGTCGGGCGGGACAAGGATCCCGTTGGTGCCAACGACGGTCTCGATCAGGATTGCGGCCACCGTATGGGGGCCCTCGAAGACGATGGTGTCGCGAAGGTGCTCGAGCGAGCGAGCGCACTCTTGTACGTCACTTTGCGAATGAAACGATGACCGGTACGCATAGGGACCCCAGAAGTGCACGACGCCCGGCAGGGCTGGCTCGGACGGCCATCGACGCGGGTCTCCCGTGGCTGTGATGGCCCCCGTCGTTGCGCCGTGGTAGCTGCGGTACGTTGAGAGGACTTTCTGACGGCCCGTGTGGAGGCGGGCCATCCGCATCGCATTTTCATTCGCCTCTGCACCGCCGTTGGTGAAGAAGATCTTGTTGAGATTGTCCGGCGCGACTTCGGCGATCAGTCGTGCCGCTTCGCTGCGCGCGTCATTGGAGAACGCCGGCTGAATCGTGCAGAGTCGCCGCGCTTGCTCGACGATCGCCTCGGTGAGCTTCGGGTGCTGATGGCCGATGTTGACATTCACCAGCTGCGACGCAAAGTCCAGGTAGCGCCGGCCCTGGTAGTCCGTGAAATAGGAACCGCTCGCCGACACGACCGGCAGCGGGTCGATCAACGCCTGAGCGGACCACGAGTGAAAGACGTGGTCGCGGTCGTAGCGGCGGACAAGTTCCTCGCCGAGATGGCTTGCGGCGGTGTTGGAGAGGACGGTGTCGGTCATGTCTGTCTACCTTGTCTGAGGAAAGCCGAGGTCGATCGTGGACGTCGCCGGATCGGGCCAACGAGAGGTGACGACCTTTCCTCGGGTGTAAAAGTTGATGCCTTCCGGGCCGTACATGTGGTTGTCGCCGAAGAGCGACGCTTTCCAGCCGCCGAACGAGTAATAGGCGACCGGAACGGGGATCGGAACGTTGATGCCGAGCATGCCAACTTCGACCTCGACCTGGAACCGACGAGCCGCCCCACCGTCGCGGGTGAAGATCGCGGCCCCATTGGCGAACGGGTTGTCGTTGATCAGTGCAATGGCGTCGTCGAATGACTCACAGCGCACCACCGACAGCACCGGGCCGAAAATCTCGTCGCGATAGACAGTCATGTCCGGGGTCACCGAATCAAGCAACGTCGCGCCGAGGAAGAAGCCATCGCCAGGAACGTCAACCTTTCGCCCGTCGATCACAATCGTCGCCCCAGCCTCTGCGCCCGCTTCGACGTAGTCGGCAACCCGATCACGATGCTCGCTCGTGATCAGCGGGCCCATGTCAGTCGACCCCGCGGCGCCGTCTCCAACGACCAGGCGAGGAATGCGATCGGCGATCGCCTCGACCAGTCGATCGGCGACAGCGCCGACGGCGACGACGACTGAGATGGCCATGCAGCGTTCCCCCGCGGCACCGTACCCGGCCGAGACCGCGGCGTCGGCGGCCATGTCGACGTCGGCGTCAGGCAGGACGATCATGTGATTCTTCGCGCCCCCGAGCGCCTGCACCCTCTTGCCGGCCGCCGTGCCCGCTTCATAGATGTACTTCGCGATCGGAGTTGATCCCACGAAACTCAGCGCCGCGATCTCCGGATGAGCAATGAGCGAGTCCACCGCGACTTTGTCGCCCTGGAGCACCGTGAACACGCCATCGGGCAGGCCGGCGTCTTTCCACAGCTGGGCGAGAAAGAGCGACGCGGACGGATCCTTTTCGCTTGGTTTCAGAATGAAGGCGTTACCACAGGCGATGGCGTTGGCGCACATCCACATCGGCACCATCACGGGAAAGTTGAACGGAGTGATCCCGGCGACGACACCGAGCGGCTGGCGGATGGAGAACACATCCACGCCCGTTGAGACCTGTTCGGAAAACCCACCCTTCATGAGCTGAGGAACACCCGTCGCGAACTCCACGTTTTCAAGGCCTCGCGCTACCTCGCCCGCAGCGTCGGACAATACTTTGCCGTGCTCGGCGGTGACGATGGCAGAAATCTTTGCGCTTCTCGATTGCAGCAGCTCACGAAAAGCGAATAGCACAGCCGCCCTTCGCGAAAGGGGGGCTCTCCCCCACTGCTTCGCCGCGGTCGACGCCGACTGCACAGCCCGGTCGACCTCGCCAACCGAGGCCAGATGTACGCGGCCAGTCACCTCTCCCGTCGCCGGGTTATGCACGGGCGACGTTCGCCCGGACGACCCGACAACGGTCTCGCCGTCTATCCAGTGGCCAATGTTCTTCGTCATGGCCGCGAGTCTACATATGGTCAGTACTCCATACAATAGTATCTTTGTATGGTTACAAAGATATCCAACGTGATCGGCGAGCACCTGGCCGAGCGAACCAGCAAGGGTCTCGCTCACGCTATTGGTGAAGCCATTGGAGATGGGTCCATCGCCGAGGGACTGCGGCTCCCGGCCATTCGTGTTGTCGCCGACGAACTCGGTCTCTCGCCGAGCACCGTGAGCACGGCCTGGAGGATTCTTTCCCAGGCGGGCGCGATTCGCACCGCCGGGCGCCACGGCACCGTGATCATGACACGAGGTGGCCCCGGCCCCGCTCGGTACCGACGAGCCCTCGAGAGGTCAAGTCTCTACGGACTCGACCTTTCAACGGGCGTGCCGGATGCGACGTTGCTGCCGAGCCTCGTCCCCGCGCTTAAGAATCTGCACCGCGCGAGCACGACGGGAAGCTACCTGGACGATCCAACCATTCCAGGACTCGCCGATGTGCTTGGCAAGGATTGGCCCT
>JBAUSF010000279.1:0-3695 GCA_049581565.1 Acidimicrobiales bacterium | reverse complement strand
CCAGCCCGAGAGCGCCTACTTCGAGTGCTTGCACGAACTGAAGCTCATTGTTGACCTCATGTACGAAGAGGGCATCACGGGCATGCGCTTTAGCGTGTCCGACACCGCCGAATACGGTGACATGACGCGCGGCCCGCGGGTGATCAACGACTCGGTTAAGGGTGAGATGAAGAAGATCTTGACCGAGATCCAAGACGGCACCTTCGCCGCGGAATGGATCCAGGAGAACGAGATCGGGCGTCCGCGCTATCGCGAGCTGCGCGAAGCGGGCAAGAACCACCCGATCGAGAAGATCGGCGCCGAGCTGCGCGAGATGATGCCGTTCGTGTCCGCGGGCAAGCAAAAGGTCTCTGACGTGTCAGGTGGCGATACCGACGCGAAGTAGCCGGCTCCGTTGGCCCCTCCGTGCGCCGATGCCGAGGGTTTGTGACGCGATGACGACAGCCTGACAGTTCGAAGCCTGGCAGCTGTTTCGGGTGGCCAACGTCGACGGGCTCGAGAACCGGATGGAGAATTTCGTGAACATCGCTGAATGCCTCGTCCGCCTGGGATTCTCCGACGCGCCACTCGTGGTCGTGCTGGGCGCCAACATCATGTGCGCCCTCGCGGACATTCGGCCCTGAGACGTGATGCCGAAGAGCGTGCGGACGAGCTAGAGGTTCCCGACAATCCAGTTGACGCTCGCACAGAGCGACGCCACGTCGTCGGGATCGACGCTCGGGAACATCGCGATGCGCAGCTGATTGCGGCCGAGCTTGCGGTAGGGGTCGGTATCGACGACGCCGTTCGCTCGAAGCACCTTCGCCACGGCGGTCGCGTCGACGTCGTCGCGGAAGTCGATGGTGCCAACGACGGTGCTGCGCTCCTTGGGATTGGCCACGAACGGTGTCGCGAACTCCGACGCTTCTGCCCAGGTGTAGAGGATCTCGGCAGACTTCGACGTACGTCCCGTCGTGAAGGCGAGGCCTCCGTTGTCATTCATCCACTTGATCTGGGAGGCGAGCAGGTGAATGGTCGCGAGCGCCGGCGTGTTGTAGGTCTGGTTGAGACGGGAGTTGTCGAGAGCGATCTTGAGGTCGAAGAACGCGGGCGTCCAACGGCCCGACGAGGCGAGGGTCTCGATGCGCTCGATCGCGGCCGGCGAGCAGATCGCGAGCCAGAGCCCGCCGTCAGAAGCGAACGACTTCTGGGGCGCGAAGTAGTAGCAGTCGAACTGACTGGGGTCCACCGGGAGGCCGCCCGCTCCGGAGGTGGCGTCGACGGCGACGAGTCCACTCGCGCCCGCGGGCCGCTCGATCGGCATCATCACCCCGGTCGAGGTCTCGTTGTGGGTGAAGGCGTAGAGGTCGACCGAGTCGTCCTCGACGGGCTTCGGGTGCGTGCCCACGTCGCTTTGAATGATCGTGGGCTCACTGATGTGCGGCGCTTCCTTCGCGGCGCTTGCGAACTTCGACGAGAACTCACCGAAACTGAGATGTTGAGAGTGGTTCGTGATGAGGTGAAACGTCGCGGCGTCCCAGAAGCACGTCGTGCCCCCGTTGCCGAGCAGCACTTCGTACCCTTCGGGCAAGCTGAAGAGCGACGTGAGACCGTCTCTCACCTCGCCGACTTTCGATCGCACGGTTGCCTGGCGGTGTGACGTGCCGAGGTAGGTCGGTGCGTCGGCGGCGAGCGCGCTCACCTGTTCGGCTCGAATCTTCGAAGGGCCTGAACCAAAACGTCCGTCGCGCGGAAGAAGGTCAGCGGGAATCTTGAGGGTGTCGGGGGAGCTCATAGACTTATTCTTACGGAAATCGAACGGAGCTATTTCATGAGTGCCAGAGTGAGCGACCTTTTAGGCGGTTTAGCTCCCAGCGCGACGCTGGCGGTTGACGCGAAGGCCAAGGCACTGAAGGCGGCGGGAGAGCCCGTGATTGGTTACGGCGTTGGTGAGCCTGACTTTCCGACCCCGGTTCACATTGTCGAAGCGGCCGCCAAGGCCTGCTACGACCCGGTGAACTACAAGTACACCCCGGCAGCCGGACTGCCCGAACTGCGCGAAGCGATCGCCGCCAAAACCATGCGCGACAGCGGCCTCGAGGTGAAGGCGAGCCAGGTGCTCGTGACGAACGGCGGCAAGCACGCGATTATCTCGGCCTTCATGAGCGTGCTCAACCCCGGTGACGAAGTCCTGGTTCCCGCGCCGTATTGGACGACCTACCCAGAAGCGGTGTACCTCACCGGAGCGACCGCCGTCTCGGTGATGACGAGCGAGGCGAACGGCTTTCGCGTCACGGTCGAAGAGCTCGAGCGCGCTCGCACGGAGAAGACCAAGCTGCTCGTGCTCTGTTCGCCGTCGAACCCCTCGGGCGCGGTGCTCAGTCCCGAAGAAGTGCGCGAGATCGGCCTGTGGGCCGCCGAGCATGACATCTGGGTGATGTGCGACGAGATCTACGAGCACCTGGTCTACGGCGACGCGCGCTGGGTGTCGCTTCCCGCAGTGACCCCCGAGCTCGGCGATCGCTGGATCATCGTGAACGGAGTCGCCAAGTCATACGCGATGACCGGCTGGCGGGTGGGCTGGATGATCAGCGCACCCGACATCATGGCGGCCGCCTTCAACTACCAGAGCCAAACGACCTCGAACATCTCGAACATCTCCCAGCGTGCAGCGGTCGCCGCCCTGACGGGCGACCTCATGGCCGTCGCCGAGATGCGCGAAGTGTTCGACCGACGTCGTCGCACGATGGTTGAAATGTTGAACGACGTCGACGGGATTACCTGTGCTGTGCCCGAGGGCGCGTTCTACTGCTTTCCCAACGTCGCTGGCCTGCTTGGTCGTCCGTTCGCCGGACGCGTTGCGAACAGTTCGTCAGAGCTCGCCGAGTTGCTGCTCGACACCATCAAGATCGCGGTCGTCCCCGGCGAGGCCTTCGGGGCGCCGGGCTTCTTTCGCCTCAGCTACGCCCTTGCCGACGACGACCTCATCGATGGACTGAGTCGTTTACAGGCGTTCGTCGCGGCGAACTGAGGGTTCGCGCGATTCCCTTAGTGTGTCTCTTTGGAGTGAAAGGTAGTCCGTGGCCCGAGTTCTAGTCACCGAGGAGATCGCCGAGTCCGGCCTCCAAAAGCTTCGCAACGCCGGCCACGAGGTCGACGTCCAGTTGGGCCTGTCGCCCGAGCAGCTGCTCACGGCCGTGGCGGGCGCGCACGCCCTCATCATTCGATCTGCGACCAAGGTCGACGCCCCGACGCTCGAGGCCGCGAGTGATCTCGTGGTCGTCGGACGAGCCGGTATCGGACTCGACAACGTCGACGTCGCAAAGGCGACGGAGCTCGGCGTGATGGTCGTGAACGCCCCCGTTTCAAATATTCTCTCGGCCGCCGAGCAGACGATGGCGCTCTTGCTCGCCCAGGCTCGCAACATCCCCCAAGCCCACGGCGCCCTCAAGGCGGGCAAGTGGGAACGAAGCAAGTGGGAGGGCGTGGAGCTCCACGGCAAGACGCTCGGCATCGTCGGACTCGGCAAGATCGGTGCCCTGGTGGCCCAGCGCGCCATGTCCTTTGGCATGCGACTGATCGCCTTTGATCCCTACATCTCCGACGAGCGCGCTCGTCATATGGGTGTTGAGCTCGTGAGTCTGGACACCTTGCTCGAGCAGAGCGACTTCATCACGATTCACCTGCCGAAGAACAAGGACACGACCAACCTGCTC
>JBAUSF010000278.1:0-3233 GCA_049581565.1 Acidimicrobiales bacterium | reverse complement strand
TCTCCGTTGAGCCCGTCACAAGACTGCCCCGCCCGGCCCGTCTGCAGTCTCGTAGCGTGCCACGCGCCGCCGCCCCACTTCGCTGATGCTGCGGATCTGGTTCTTGTAAATAAAGAGATTGGGCTGATTTTCGCGCGTCAGCCGCAGCATGGAATCGTCAAAGTACTCAATCCAGCCGCGCACCGACTCGCCGTCGCGCAGCTTGATGTTCACAATGACCTGGCGCTCGCTGAGTGAGCGCAGGTACATCCCCTCCTGGCCAGTTTCGCCCGGAGGCGGAGTTTTAGAGCGTCGGCGCGATGACAAGGGTGAAGTCATATTGCCATTTTAGATGCAAAGACCGCGGGCGGGGCTGCTGGCCAGGGAGGACGCGTTGCGTTTGATCCTTCCGATGAAGCCGCCTGCAGCGAAAGACTTTTGCGACAGCTTCCGGTTGCCGGTGCGCGGTCAGTTGTCTTTGGCCGAAGCGTTGGAGTAGTAGCCGGTCTTGTTACGGACATTGAACTCGCCGGGAGCAGCACGCGGAATTGTGACCACGACGCGGTGAAAGTCGGCGCCGGGATCCTGATGGCGAGGATAGTAGCCAATCAGATATTGGGTGCGCAGATCTTCGCTCACCCTCGCAAACGCCTTGTCCAGCCCGCCTTCGCCTACGTAAAAATGCTTACCGCCAGTCTGTTCGGCAAGGGTAATCAGCGCATGCTCGCCGCCGGTGTCGCGGCCGGCGCTAGCCTCAATGGGTACGTCGATGAGCGAGTAAATCATCACCTCGTTGCGCAAGGCTGCTTCAAGAGCATCCGCGTAGGTGGAGCTTTTGGCCGTATCGTCGCCGTCTGAAATCACCACGAGCACCTTGCGTCCCTGTCTTTTCCCCAGGCCCTCTGAACCTACACAGATGGCGTCGTAAAGCGCGGTGGCCCAATCGCCGCGCATCTGGCCAAGACCGCGATCGATGACGGACAGCTTGTTGGTGAAGGGCGTCAGCTCGCGCACGGTGGTGGCAAACTGCAGCACGCTCATCTGGTCCTGCTGGCGCAGGATGGCCTGTGCGAAGCGCTTCGCCCCGGCCTGCTCTTCGCTCATATCCTTTTGCACGCTGCCGCTGGTGTCGATCGCCAGGGTCAGGTTGAGCGGCACCTCCGACTGCCTTTCAAAGATGGCAATCTGCTGGGGGCGTCCATCCTCGTAGACAGCAAAGTCGTCGCGCGTAAGGCCGCCAACGATCGCGCCATTCTGATCGGTCACGTTGACGAAGATATTGACGAGCTTTACGTCGACATGAAAGGTGGTCTGCTGCGCGGCCAGCGCGACTGGCGCCAACATAAGCAGCGTTCCGAAACCGGCTTGACGCCAGGCGCCGGCGAGTCCCCAACATCTAGGCATCATGCGGCGCCTCCGAAGCCTCAATCGTCAATTTCTCGGGAAATGGCTCCCCAGGCGCCCACACTGCGCCGTCCAAAAACGTTTCCCTCTTCCAGATGGGCACTGTCTGTTTGAGGGTATCGATAAGCCAGCGACAGGCTTCGAATGCTGCAGTGCGGTGTGCGCTTGCGACGACGATCAGCACGCTGGTTTCGCCGATCTCCAGCCGGCCCAGGCGGTGAATCATGGCTACCTGGCGGACGCCGAATCGTTCGCGTGCCTTGCATCCAAGCTCCCGCATCTGCCTCACCGCCATCTCTTCATAGGCTTCGTAGTCAAGGTGGAGGGTCCGCCTCCCGCGAGAGTGGTTGCGGACAATGCCCTCGAAGATAACGACAGCGCCATCCTCGTCGCGCTTGGCAGCGGCGACGAACCCGCTGGCATCGATGGGCTGGCGAGTGAGTGCCACGACGATCTCTGTTTGATCCCCCTGCTCGTCCGAAGCATTCGCCGAGGGTGCAGCACCGCCAGAGACAGGAGGCAACAGCCCTACTTCATCGCCGTCGTGCAGAACATGGTCGGCCCGAGCATACTCGGCGTTTACGCTGACAGCTATGGCGCGCAATACCTGCATGGGCGCACGTTCTGGCATGATCGCGCGCAGCCGCTCGAGCATCTCTGCTACCGATGCGTCGTCCTCCAATTCGACAGGGACGGCGGACGGGCCCAGCCAGTCTTTCAACACTCCAAATGCGATCACGCGTACCTGCATGGTAAGAAAAAGAATACCGCCTGCCAGTTAGACGTGACAGAGGGCGATTCTTCGTAGCGCTGAATTGATTCGAGCGTGGCCGGCCGCACCGACGGGGAAACCATCCGGGAAGAACCGCTTCCTCTAACAAGAAAGGCCGGCGGGTTTGCCGGCCTGTTCGGGTTGTACAAGGTCGCGATTATGCCACAGCGCTGACCGCAAAGCTCCCCGCAGATGACTGCAGTTGCGGCCGCGCCGCCACCAGCGGTAACGCTATGGCCAAAACGTCTTCGATCTGGCTGGCGTAGTGCACGGTCACGCCCTGCATCATCTCCGGTGTCAGATCCTCTTCCACATTCTGGCGGTTTTCGGCGGGCAGGATAATGGTTTGCACCCCGGCCCGGCGCGCTGCCAGAAACTTCTCCTTGATGCCGCCCACTGGCAGCACATTGCCGCTGAGGGTGATCTCGCCGGTCATGGCCGTCAGCGGAAGCACCGGCATATCGGTCAGCAGCGACACCAGCACCGTTGCCATGGTTACGCCTGCAGATGGTCCATCCTTGGGAATTGCGCCCGCCGGAACGTGAATGTGCAGGTCCAGCTCCTTTGTAAAGTCCTCTGCGAGCCCGAGCCTGGCGGCATTGGAGCGTACCCAGGTAAGCGCGGCCTGCATTGACTCCTGCATCACCTCGCCGATCTGCCCGGTCATTGTGAAACCGCCTTTGCCCTTCATCTTGTTGGCTTCGATGAACAGGATGTCACCTCCTGCCGGAGTCCAGGCCAATCCCACTGCCACGCCTGGGCGTTTCACCCGTTCCGCTACCTCGGTCTCAACGCGCACCAGGATGCCGCCAAGAAACTCTTTGAGCGTTTCCCGAGTGACCAACAGTTTTTCCGTGTGTCCCTCCACCACGCGGCGCGCCTGCTTGCGGCAAACGGTTCCAATGGTCTGCTCCAGCTTGCGCACTCCGGCCTCGCGCGTGTAGTGGCGAATGACGTGCCGCACGGCTTCTTCGGGGAACTCGATCTGCTCCGCGGTGATTCCATTCTCCTTGATCTGGCGCGGAATCAGATACCGGTTGGCGATGTGCACCTTCTCCTCTTCGCTGTAGCCCTGCAG
>JBAUSF010000277.1:0-8963 GCA_049581565.1 Acidimicrobiales bacterium | reverse complement strand
GCCTCAGCGTTTCGTTCACCGACGGGACCTAAGAAGTGCTCGCGCACGGCCTTGTCGATGGCGTCCATCGCGATCTCGCCGGTGAGGGCGGCGAAGCCACCGAGCAGGGCGGCGTTCGGGAGCGGGCGACCGAGGTGTTCGAGCGCGAGCTCTGTCGCTGGGCACGTGACGAGCCGTTCGGGGCGGAACTCGTTGAAGTGGTTCCCGAATCCCAGCTCCGAGAAGTCACGAGACGTATTAATAAGGACGTAGCCGGCTGGCGAGAGCCCCGAGAAGAGATCCACCTGGTGGATGAGTGTGACGTCTTGGATGATCACCGCGTCGGGCTCCATCACCGGCTCGCGCGTGCGGATGATCTTGTCGTCGATGCGACAGAAGGAGACGACGGGAGCACCGGTCCGCTCGGAGCCGAAGCTGGGGAACGCCTGGGCGTGGCGGTCCTCGTCAAAGGCCGCGACCGAAAGGATCTCAGCCGCCGTCACGACACCTTGTCCGCCCCTGCCATGAATGCGTATCTGAAACATTCTTCGCCGGACCTCTCGATAAAAATTGCTCTGATCTGAACGTATCGGAGAGGCGGCCGAAGTCAATAAGGCCTTTAGTCACGAAATCGGCCCGCCGACGCAGCGCGCTCGCCTCGGCCAGGCGCCCCGTCGGTGGCTTTGCTAGAACAAGTGCGTGCAGATGGCCGTGGATCAGGCGTGATTCGATTCACGGCGCACGTGCATCCGGGGGCCAAAGTCGCGATCGTGGGGGGCGAGTTCGACGGCTCGCTGCAGGTCTGGGTTCGTGCGAGAGCGGTGGAGGGCGCTGCAACCGAAGAGACGTGCGCGGTGCTCGCCGACGCCTTTCACGTGCGACCATCGGCCGTTCACTGCGCGCGCGGGGCGAGGTCGAGAACGAAGCTCATCGTGATCGAAGGGGACGAGGAGAGACTGGCGAACCGGCTCGCGACGCTGCTCCAAGCGAACTGACGCACGGGTAGGTCGTGCGCGGGCCCGGGTTCGAGATTTACGCCTCCCTCGAGCGTGTGGCGACGATCTCGATCAGGTTCCCGATCAGGTTCCCGTCCGGGCTCCTCAACCTCTACTCCAACGATGTCGAATCGGGTGTGGCGAGATCGATCCCGTGGACTCGCTCGCCCTCAAGCCCTGTACGAGCGACGCCCAAAGAGCTCTCGATCAGGGTTGCAATACCGGTTGTCGTGCAGAGAATCTTGAAATTCACGCACCGCCCAAGATAGGACTTTCGACCCTATTTACTTTTGACCCCTATCGTCACCAGATGGAGGGCAGAAACCCTCCAGAGAGTGGGGCAAGTTATGTTGTCAAATTCTTCGTTGCAAGATGTGGTTCCGAGTCGACTCGTTCCTTCGTGGGCCTGGATCGATCAGGTCTTTCGTGACGGCGACTGGCGTCGTTCGTTCAAGATCGAAGAGTCGCACGAAGGCGACACGGTGGTCATCCGTGCCGAGCTCCCGGGAGTGGACCCCGATAAGGACGTGGTTGTCGACGTTGTTGACGACGAGTTGGTCATCCGCGCTCAAAGGTCCGAGACTCACTCGAACGAGACGCGTCACGTGCACCGCAGTGAGTTTCGCTACGGATCCTTCACGAGGATGATCCCGCTTCCGAGTGGGGTTGAATCGTCGACGATGGCGGCGACCTACAAGGACGGAATCCTCGAAGTTCGTTTCCACTCGCCACAAGAAGCAACATCGCAAGAACCTCACCACGTGCAGATAAAGCGCGGGTAGGTGCTTGGGGCCGACGCAACCGGCCGTAGGCCCAAGAGCGCGCGAGAAGGCCTCCCCGTCTCGCGCGCTCTTGCTATTTCAGACGATCAACGACTCACGTAAAGATGACGAAGTAGAAGGGGCTTGAAACTAGTCCCCACTCACCCTCTGTTCTGTCATCTGGGTGAGCGTCGTGGTGGTCGCGAGTCGTGACACGCGACCCCTCTTCAGGGACCTCGAAGTACTGCGGGCTCGGGAGAAGTTGCTCGTCGAAGGGCGCCACAGAACGAATACTGAATCTGAAGCGCGTCGCGAATGGCGTTACTGAGTTCAGCAAAGTTGCGGAGTTCAGCGAAACGCGAGAGGATTCGCACATCGTATGAGAAGAACCATTGTGGGATTCGTCGTAGATGACGCGGGCGACTGGATCGCCGAACTGTCGTGTGGTCACGGCCAACATGTTCACCACCGACCACCTTTCTACGATCGGCCGTGGGTCCTCGAAAGCGAGTCGCGGCAGGAAAAGGTTGGCACCTACCTCATGTGTCCCCGGTGCGATCGATGCGAGCTTCCTGAGCGCGCTCATTTCGTCAAGAAATCGATTCTTTGGGATGAGGTCACGATCCCCGCCGCGTTCAAACGACCCCACCACCTGGGCGAAGGAATGTGGGGTGTGATCAGAGTTGACCAAGGCGAGTTGAGTCTTACGATGCGTGGAGAAGTAGCTGTGAACACGGTGGTGGGCTCGGGTTCATCGCACGGTGTGCCACCAGGTCTCGACCATTCGATTGACGTCCTCGGTCCCGTCCGCTTCTCTCTTGACTACTTTTCGATAGAGCGCGGCGACGCGGTTGCTTCAGCCGATGCGAGAACGTCGAAGGTGCAGGAGCGCGCCGCCGCGGAGTCGACCGAAGAAAGTGGCGGCGACCCCGCGTGTTGGGCACATTTGGTCTGTGCTGTGTGCGGGTCAATTATTGAAGGTAAGCCCCACCATCACGAGTCCGAGCCTGAACTCGAGCCCTGACGGCCTCTACGAAGGGTGACCCAGCCGTACTCACGGGTGAGGCGATTTATCACCAACGTCCGACGGAATGAGCGACCGGTGAGCCAGAGGCGACACCGGCCACTCGTCCC
Organism: Acidimicrobiales bacterium; assembly: GCA_049581565.1. Classification (GTDB taxonomy): domain Bacteria; phylum Actinomycetota; class Acidimicrobiia; order Acidimicrobiales; family RAAP-2; genus RAAP-2. The sequence continues at coordinate 6,094 of JBAUSF010000277.1, read as the reverse complement.
TATCGGTGGTGACTACGAGCCGGTGTAGCCGCCCGATGCGAGACCGATGATGCTTGCGTCGTACGCGGCGTAGGCGAGGGCAATGTTCGCGTCAAGTATTTGGTGATTCTGATTGACGAATACCTTGGTGTTGCCTGGGTAGCCTTGGGGCGTCTGTGCGAGCACGATACCTTCGACCGTCAAGATCTTGCTCGACCAGTTCGAAAGGCGCGCCACGTAGTTGTTGTAGTGGTTAAGGGCGTTTTCGTAACCCGGCAGACCAACGAGCGAGGCAGCTTCGGTTTGGAGTGTTGATTCGTTGCCCTGCATCGTGGTGACTTGACCCGCCACGACGGAAGCGTCGATCATCTCGAACACTTGCGGTGACATCACCGCGTAGACGCGGTTGTCCCGGAGCATCGCGGTGCGGTCGGCGTTGAGCTCGGCCCTTGTGGTGTCCGTCGGTACCTTCGCGATGAGTGAGTTGATGCTGGATTCCTCCGTCGAAAGCCGTGCTTGGAGGGTCGACGAGGCGCTGGCGCTCAGCGACGTCGCTGCGGTGACGTCGGCCGCGAGGTGCTGAAGCTGCGTCGCGCGATTTGCGAGTTGGGCCTCGAGCGCCTTTTGAGCGGCGACGAAGCTGGCGCTCGGAGCGGTTGTCGTAGTGGTCGAGCCCGCGTACGCCACCGCGGGAATGCCTATGCCCAATGCGGCGACGAGCGCGAACGCCATTATGGATCGAGTGGTAATGCTTCTCACTTGTTCTCCCTTCACAGAAACACTTCTCAGGGTACGAAGCGCATTTGTGAGAGTGATGTGAGAGAACTGTTGCGTGCCTGAGAGATGGTTGCCAAATTGGTGAGAAGAGACGTGACGTTCACCTACCGCGACGGACGTTCAGCAGGCCTACTCCGTCGCTCAGATGCAACGGGTCTCGCGATCGGAATACGAGGCCCTAGGTCCCGATCGCGGCTTCGACACCTCGCACGCTGCGAAGAGCCTTCTCCTGATAGGACTCGTGATTGTGCAGCAGGCGATGGCAAAGATGGCGCCCTCCAACCCGGGCGGGAAATGCCGGTTGCCAACCGGGTTCAATCAGACCATGATCGGGTTCATGACGAGTGAGAGGAGCCAGTGAGATGCCATTTGTAGCAACCGAAGACGGGACGGAGATTTTCTTCAAGGACTGGGGCGAGGGGCAACCAATCGTGTTCCACCACGGCTGGCCGCTCAGTGCTGATGACTGGGACGCGCAGATGATGTTCTTCCTTCAGCATGGATATCGAGTCGTTGCGCACGACCGTCGCGGCCACGGGCGTTCGACGCAAACGTCAGGCGGCCATGATATGGACACCTACGCGAAGGACGCCGCCGCGGTGGCGGAGCATCTCGACTTGCGTGACGCCGTCCACATCGGCCACTCGACGGGTGGCGGCGAGGTCGCGCGCTACGTTGCCAAGTACGGTGCCGGCCGAGTAGCCAAGGCGGTGCTCATTAGCTCCGTGCCGCCACTTATGGTGAAGACCGACGCCAACCCGGGCGGCACGCCCATCGAGGTCTTTGACGGCTTTCGAGAAGGCACCGGCTTCAACCGCGCGCAGTTCTTTCTCGATGTCGCCTCGGGACCGTTCTACGGATTCAATCGTCCCGGGGCGACGGTGCTAGAGGGTGTTATTCGGAACTGGTGGCGCCAAGGCATGATGGGAAGCGTCAAGGCCCACTACGAGGGGATCAAGGCGTTCTCGGAGACCGACCAGACCGAGGACCTCAAAGCCATTGACGTGCCTACGTTGGTGATGCACGGCGACGATGATCAGGTCGTGCCCATCGCCGACTCGTCCCTGCTAACGATCAAACTTCTGAGGCACGGCACGCTCAAGGTCTATCCGGGATACCCGCACGGAATGGCAACGACCCACGCCGATGTCATCAACGAGGACCTGCTCGCCTTCATCAGGTCGTAGTTCAGAGAGATATCGCATCAGCTAGCCAACAAGATGACGGGCTCGCGTTCAACCCGGTACGAGACCTCAGAGCGGTCACGCGTATTCGAATCAGGAAGGAAAAGGCCGTCAGCCTGAGGTGTAACTTCTATGTTCTGGAGAACGTGAAGTGGGGGGGTATGTCCGGAGGACTGGATTGGGGTGCTTCGTTCGCATCGGCATCGATCAATGCGATGAGCTTCTATGACGAGATCATGGTTCCACGAATGTTCGAGCCATGGGCGGAACTCTTGCTTGACGAGGTAGGGCCTCAGAGTGGACAGGCTGTGCTCGATGTTGCGTGCGGACCCGGTACGGTGACTCGGCTCGCAGCGCACCGTGTAGGTCCCTCGGGAAGAGTCACGGGCTGCGATCTCAGTCCGGCGATGCTGGAGCTCGCGCGCTCGAAAGTTCCCTCGGATGCGAGTGCACTCATCGACTATCTGGAATGCTCGGCCGATACGCTCGGCGTCCCCGATGATGCCTTTGACCTCGTCACCTGCCAGCAGGGCCTGCAGTTCTTCTCCGATCGACGGGCGGCTTTGGCGGACATGCGACGCGTCTTGCGCCCGGGAGCCCAACTGGGCGTTGCCGTCTGGTGCGACATTGAGGACTGCCCACCGTTTGCTGCCATCGCTAAGGCCTTGGGTCAGGTGCTTGGCACTGAGGTTGCCGACGCTTTTGAGGCCGGTCCGTGGGGCTTTGGCGATTCGGCGTCGTTGGTTCAACTTGTCGAGAAGAGTGGATTCCTTGACGTGACGGTGCGTCGGTGCGAGTTGCCGCTTGTCTTTGAAGGCGGGCTCGGTCAACTCCTGTTGACGTTGCACGCAACATCGGTGGCGGCGATGATCGCACAACTTTCTGAAGCCGATCGAACGGCGCTCGCAGCGGCGCTAGAAGAAGCCTGTCTGCCGATCACCGTCGGAGGAATCATTCAATCGCACACGACATCGCACATCGTGACTGCCTGGGTCGGCGACAAGAGAGACTGACTCGAGTGACGAACCTCGATTCGCTCCTGCCCTACGCCACGGAATGGCAACTACGTCCTGGTGGACTTCTTGCGGAAATCCCTCTGAACGCTCGCCAGTGCACTGGCGCGAAGCCAACTCAATCCAGAGAGCATCGAGCGATTGGCTTTGACGCTCAATAGGGGCAAGGTGGGTCGATGCAAGGTGACGCAGACAACACCTCAAACCCCTCATTAAGTCGCCGACGTCGAACGGCGCGCGCTTGCTTTCTTTGGGCATTAGTTGGTTCGATTTCCATGCTCGCCTGTTCGCTTTCCGCAAGTGCTGCCAAGGGCCAACCCGCTTGGGGAGCACGCATTGTCGATCGAGGCGCGTTCTCTGGTCTCGTTTCGGCAAGAGGGAGCATGTACGCCGTCAAATATGCAGCCTCGGGACCCCTCGAGCGAGGAACGCAGGTCGTACGTCTCGATGCCACGTCCGGGAAGTTCATCGCAGAGTCGGTTGTGCTGCCGGGAGTGGACGCGCCGGTCTTTGCCGGGAAGACGCTATGGCTAGCGGGCGTCTCCTACTACTCAAGAAACGCCAAGCACGAAGGCCCCCCGGTTCTCTACGAGTTGAACCCGCTCACTCTCACGAGGGAGAAGGAGTTGCGTACAAACCTCCAAGGTCAAGTCTCTCTCCTCGGTACCACCGAAGGAACGCTCTGGGAGATGTCAAGGGGCGAAAACAGTTGCATATTGCGACGGGTCGATCCTTCAAGCGGGTCGATTGTCTCGACAGACCGGGTGAGCTTTGTGAAGGGGCCATGCGGAGGTGCCGCTTTCGACACTGCAGGAAAGGATCTATACGTCTCGATCAACACGCGATCGGGCGAAAACGCCGCGCTCTACAAACTGAACGGACTCACGGGGGCGCTAATCGGACGCTCCAATATTCCAAATATCGCAGATTTCACTTCGATGGCGGCAACGTCGAAGAACCTTTGGATCGCCGGAGGCGACCCGGGGTCTGCCGGTTTTCTCCTCCACCTGACGACATCCCCACTAAAACTCGTTGCCGAATCATCATTCTTAAAGGACGAAGGCGAGGGCGAAGCGAATCTGGGCCCGAAAGGCTATCAACTGCCTACGTTCGGACAGTTTCCTGTCGTCGACTTCTCGTTGAACAGGATTTGGGCGGCCAGCGACGGAGGAGTAGCTTGTTTTCTTCCAGCATCAGAGAAAGCTCTTGTGTATCTGGACCAGCGAGTTGCCCCGATTATTACGAGCTCAATTGTGGTAGTTGGTCATTCGACGTGGGCCGTCTCAAACTTTGGTTCCCTCGGAAACGGTATTGTTCGCGTCACACCTTCGTCGCCGTGCGTCCGATGACTCACCTTGGTGTTGCGTTCTATTAGAGCTCCTCGAGAGATCCGTCGCGGGCTGGGCAGGTGTCGGAGGCTTCCGTCCAAAGGACTCGATCAGTTGAAGTGAAAGAGGAGTTTCATTGCAGGATCAGATCCGGAACTGCCCGGAACGATGGGATGTACGCCAACCATGCCACAAAAGTAGAAGCCTTGACCTGGTGCCAGTCGAGCCACCAGTGACTTTGCGTCGCGAGGAAGCTGCAGCCTCATCTCAAACGACGTAATGCAGCGTGACGCAACGCCGTTGGGCCCGGTGGTGGAATGATCGACTCCATAGATCCAAAAGGATGCGGCACTCCTCGTTGACGAGAGATCCACTGTCGGCATTGACAATCCAGTCGCGAGACCACCAAAGTCGTTGCCGTCCCTGCCGCGGTCCTCTATTTGCTTCACGACGAGGCGCTGGGGATTCTTCAAGGGCTCGAATCCGTATCCGTATACACCAACAAAGGACACGTGTACGTATCCGTGAAGCGAACAAGCTCGATTGCCCTCTCTCGTTATTCGAAAGAGATAATTGACGTTACCCGAACCCCCTCGGAAGCTGTACTCGTCAACGCGCACCGACGCTGCAGGGCACCGTGGCACTGCGGCCGATTCCGGTGAGGCCGAACTAGAACTCGCCAATGCGATGCCAATGAAGGTAATCAGAAGCGTCATGAGAAAAAATCGCCTCACGAATTCAAGTACTGGCTTGATCATTGCGTTGTCACCCTGTAGCGAGCCTTAACGAGCTGTGCCGGCGTGAGCGTTGATACCCAACTCGACCATGAGTGTGATCACGAACGCCAGCAAGATGGCAACTCCCTCGAGCAGAGCGAGCTGCGCGGTCCCCGCAGCGTTGCCATTCGTCCCGATCAGTCCCCATAGGTTGCCGCGAAAGGCGAGAGCCACGATCGCCGTAGCACTAGCGACGACGCTGGCATCCAGCACTCGACGTTGCATTCCCGATGATGGATTCGTACTCCTTACCAGTCCGAAGTACCACCCAGCGGGAATCAGAAAGGCGAACATCGCACAAGAACCGAGACCCATGGCAAGAAGCGTGACCGACAGGAAATAGCCCTCTCGGTACCCCTGCCATCCGAAGATCACCACACCAAAGATTGAGCTGGCCGCGGCGGCAGCCATGATTGGGTGACTACGGACCTTTTGCTGCAGGACGTGGTCTGTCCAGTTCGCGATGCCGATAATGAGAAGGTGAAGAGGGCCGAACCAGTGGCTCTCCCGCTTGACAACGGTGACAGCATCACTAATCCAATCCGGCGCGTGGGGATCGTGCAGCTGAGCTGAAGCGAGCAATCGCGGAGTTCGAGCGAGATAAAGGGTTGCAAAGAGAACCGAACTAGTCGCAAGTACAAGGAGTCCAATCTCGACTCCCGTGGCCGACATAGTCCATTCCGTGCCGTTCGCCCCCACCGCGAGAGCAATCCAGGCGGACGCGAGATCAACGAGGATCGCTCCCACTGCGACCCTGCATGCTCGCAGAATGTTGACAACGCGAACAGTGGAAAGCGCCTCTGATCGCACGCACAGCGATACCTGAACGAGAAGGCAGGCTGCGACCAGAGGGACGAAGAACATCGTGAAGGAGATGACCACGTCGTACGGGTCGTTAAGCCACGGCGCGTGGTTGTAGATCGGTTTCACCATCTTCATCGCAGTGAACACGAAGAAAATGGCCGCTGCCCAGAGCGTTCCGAAGACGGCTCGGCGAATTTGTGGTCGCCTCGAATCGTTTACGGGCAGGGTCAGTT
>JBAUSF010000276.1:0-4032 GCA_049581565.1 Acidimicrobiales bacterium | reverse complement strand
ACGCTGAAGTCTCCGAGCACGCGACCGACGGCCGCGCCGAGCGCCATCGTCGAGTCGGTGCCGACGAAGTCCAAGACGACGTCCGCCCCTCGACCGCCGGTCGCCGCGCGCACTTCGTCGGCGGCTGATTCTCCGGGGACGACGACCTGGTCTGCGCCGCACTCGAGCGCGAGCTGACGGGCCTCGGGCCGCACGTCGCTCGCGATGACGCGGGTGGCGGTGGTTGCCTTCAGGATCTGCACCGCCAAGTGGCCAAGCCCGCCGACGCCGATCACGAAGGCCGTCGTCCCGGGGGCCAGTTTGGGCAGAGCCCGGCGAATCGCGTGATACGAAGTCAGTCCCGCGTCGAGGTACGGCGCCGCCTCGGCGGGACTCAGCCCGTCGGGAAGGGCGACCAGTTGGCGGGCGCTCGGTACGAGCATGAGCTCGGCCATTCCGCCGTCGAGGCCCAGTCCCCCGCCGCCATTGGGCACGGGGGCCGCCTTCACGTCTTCGCAGTAGTTCTCCATGCCGAGCCGGCACCGTTCGCACGCCCCACAGCCCCACGGCCCGTAGACGGCGACGGGCTGGCCAAGCTCGAGGCCAACGACGCCGGTCCCGAGTGCGTGCACCCAGCCCGCGTTTTCGTGACCCAGGGTGAACGGTGGATTCCACGGCAGCACGCCCGCTTCGTAGTCGCGCGTGAGATGAACATCGGTATGACAAGCGCCGGCCCCGCCAACGCGGACGACCACCTGTCCCGGCCCGGGAGTCGGTTCATCGACGTCGACGAGCTGCGGATCGCTCTGCCACGCAAGCAATCGAAGAGCGCGCATCAGCTATCCCTCTCGCCGCAAAGAGAACGTCGCGCTCTCGAGGTTACGACGCACTACCCCTCTTCTTCGGACAACTCGTCACCGGCTTCGACTGCGGCGAGTTCCTTCTTCTGGCCGAATCGGCGCAGGAACTTACTGTCGCGACCTCCGCCGACGGATCCTCGCCAACTGGCGATCGCGACCGCGATGACCAGGGCCAGGCCCTCGAACATTGGGCTCACCCAGTACGTCTGCACGCCGAAGCGAAGGTCGAGCCCCTGGATCCCCCACGCGAGGCAGAAGTAGGCGATGACCGTACCCCAGACGTTCGGGCGCTGGGAGAGTTGCGACGCTCCGAAGAAGACGGCAGTGAGTGCGGGAAAGAGGTAACCGGACCCGACGTCGGAGGTGTAGGAGCCGATCTGGAGCGTGTACATGATCCCGGCACACGCCGCAATCATGCCGGACGCGACGAGCGAGCCCCAGACAATCTTGTTGGTCCGAATTCCGACCAGGCGCGCCGCTTCGGGATTACCGCCCGTGGCGAACATCCGTCGTCCGAGCGGCGTCTGCTCGAGCACGAACCAGATAATTGTCGCGAAGACCAGCAAGTAGATGTCGAGGACGGGAACCTTGAAGAACGTCCGGTTTCCCCACGACAGCACCGCGGGCGAGAAGACGCTGTAGATTGTCGAGTTCCTCGACCACAAGAGTGCGATGGCCATTATCACCTGGCTCATGCCGAGCGTGGCGATCAACGAATTCACCTTGAGCTTCACGACAATGAAACCCGACACCGCCCCGAACAGGCCGCCGAGGACGACGAGCCCGAGGCACACGACGGGGATCGGGACATGGGTGTTCTTCCCCATCCAGCACATGATCACGACGGAGAGCGACATCATCTCGCCAATCGAGAGGTCGAACGTGTCCGTGGTCAACGGCACCAAGAACGCGAGCGCGAGAACCGCCGTCACGGCACCTTCGGAGAACACGATCTGCCCCGAGCTCACGGACAGGTAGTTCTTCCCCTCCATAATCCCAAAGAGGACCCCGAAGATCACCCACAAGTAGATGGCGCTGACCTTGAGCGGGCTGGCCATCTTCAAGAAACGGCGTACGGAAGGATTCATTCGCTAATACCCTCTCGTTTGGCGGCGGTGTGCCGACGATGTACGGCGCGGACAACGTTCAAACACGACTGTCCTGCTCTGACGACATGAGCTGTGCTCGGTCGATTGACGATGCGCTCAACTCGTCGCCCTTCTTCATCCTTTCCACCAACCTGCCGTGGCCAAATATATGCACCACGTCGCACAGGGTGGCCAACTCTTCGCTGTCGGTCGAAACCACGACGACGGCCATGCCCTGCGAGGCGTACTTCGTAATGATCGCGTGGATCTGCGCTTTGGCGCCCACGTCCACGCCGAGGGTCGGGTCGTCAAGGATCAAGAGCCGGGGATTCAGGCGCAGCGCTCTCGCGACGAGGACTTTCTGCTGATTCCCTCCAGACAGGCTGCCGATGGCGGCTTCGCAGTCAAGTGTGACGATGCCGAGTTTCGCGATCCAGTCGTCGACCTCGTGGCGTTCCTGGTTCATGAGTATTCGACCCATTCGCCGAAGAGGATTCATGTCGCTGATCGTGATGTTCTTTCGCACGTTGAAATTCGGGAAGTTTCCGAACTGCGCGCGCTCCCCAGGAATCGACGCCACACCGAGTTTCAACGCCGCTTTGGGATCCTCGGGTGGGATGACGCGCCCGTCGACGGTAATGGCACCCTCGCGAGGCAGACGCCCCGTGAGGAGTGGCACGAGCGATTCGCGTCCCGATCCGGTGATGCCCGCAAAGCCGACGATCTCACCGGCGTGAACGCCGAAATCGACTTCGGTGATGCGTCCACCGGCGACGCCGCTCACCTCCAGTCGCACGGGCGTACCCTCTGGCTCCACGTGGGCTACGCCGGGCTCCGGAACGTCGATGGGCCGGCCGAGAATCATTTCGACCACGCGCCCTCTGTTCAAATCGCTCCGCACGGTCGTGCCAACCAGCAGTCCGTCTCGTAGCACCGAGACGCGGTCAGCGATTTGCAGCACCTCATCCAGGTGGTGTGAGACCAGCAGCACTCCGTTGCCCGACTCCTTCAGACGTTCGACGATGGCGAGGAGGCGCTTCACGTCAGTGGGCGGGAGGGCGGCCGTCGGTTCGTCGAGGACGGCAATGATCCGCTTGCCCTCGTTGCCGGCCAGTGCGCGCGCGATCGCCACCGCCGTGCGCTCGGCGAGCGACAGCCGAGAAACGGGCTCGGTCACGTCGACGTCGACTCCCAACTCGTCGAGGGCCGACGTCGCGATGCTTCGAACCTCGCTCCATCGCACACGACAGCCCATACGGACCGGATAGGGACGCCCGAGCATGAGATTCTCGGCCACGCTCAGCGTGAGCACGACACCCAGGTCCTGGTGGACAAAGCGCAGACCAACGTGGTCGGCCTCCGCGGGCGAACCCAGCTTGAAAGGCTCGCCCGCCATGCTGGCGCTCGCCCCCGGATCGGGCTCGTGATAGCCCGACAGAATCTTGATCAGGGTCGACTTACCGGACCCGTTCTGGCCTACCAGAGCATGAATCTCGCCGTAGTAGACCGAGAGGTTCACGTCCGTCAAGACCAGTTGGGAGCCAAAGGTCTTCGACACCCCCGAAACTTCTAACATGTTCGACCTTCAAGGATCCAAACGAATAGCGCGAGCAAAGTGTACGACGCGGAGGACACGGAACGCGTTGGGTACGTTCCGTGTCCTCCGTCAGAAGGATCTACTTCTTCTTCTTCGCGTGCTTCGCGGCGAACCAGAGCTTCTCGAACGACGCCTGATAGCCCGTCGGACCACCCCACACGCCCCGGTTACCGGACATGAGGCCGATGGTTTGGCCCGCCAACGCGGACGTGGTCACGATGTAGTTCACACCCGCGTCATCCTGCGCCTCGACCTTCGCGTTGAGCTCACCAACCGACTGCCGCGCCATCCAGTCAACAATGACCCACATGACGTAGTTTTCCGGAACCATCGTCCATGCGGTCTGCTGACCGGTCAGAATGCCAGAGAGTTCCGGGTACTCGCCTTCGGTCCCGACGATCGACACCTGACTCGTCAAGTTGGCTGTCTGCAGAGCGCTGTACACACCGGGGTCCATCCCGTTGAAGGAATAGTACAGATAGTTGATGTTCGGGTGAGTCTGCAGATA
>JBAUSF010000275.1:0-9303 GCA_049581565.1 Acidimicrobiales bacterium | reverse complement strand
ATGGTCTTTAGCCGGTACTGGACTCGGCGAAAGGACAGGCGAAGCTTGCGGGTCGATTCCGGGTCGTCGGGAACGCCTTCGCGACGATTGTTTCGGACGATAAAGTCGGCGAGTTTGATATCGCTTTCGGCCATGTTGAGAAGCTCACGCGTGAAAGACTTCGTGATCTCGCGCTCCGCGTCAGTCTCGTTGGCTCGCGCCAAGAGTGTCGAGCCCTTCTTGCTCACGGAACCTCCCTCCGTTGTTCGCGTCGTTCGGGACGCGACTCGTCGGTCGCGCGTAGGCGCTCGACGTGCCCATGAGAGGCGGACCTTCTCACACCACGACCCTACTCCCGTCGCGTGGTTCTCGTCTGTGCTGCGGCGACCGCGTTGTGCCTCTAGGCGACAAGCGACGGGTCACTCAACGTCGAAGTGCGTCGTCGCAACGAGCGCTCGAGTCGCCCGAGCGTAGGCTGCGAATATGGCTGACTACAGAGACGGCTCGATCGAATGCAATGACGCTGGTGTTCGTATCCATGGTTACTACTTCCCCTGGGGCACGAAGTTCGTGCCGTATCAGAAGGTCAAGGGAGTGCGGCGAGTGGACCTCACGGCCCTTCGAGGCAAGATGCGCATTTGGGGTACGGCCAATCTGAGCTATTGGGCCAACCTCGACGTCAAGCGTCCCTCAAAAAGAGTCGGGCTGATCCTCGATGTCGGCAAGTCGGTAAACCCGTTTATCACCCCCGACGATCCCGACACGGTCGAGTCGCTCGTGCGCGAACGCGCGGGCCTCGGCCCGAGTGACGGCACGTCGTCGTCGAGTCCGTTCCTCTAGGTGGCTGACGCGTCGCCCTGAGCCGAGCTGATTCGTCGCTCCCCAAAGAAGGGCAAACAGGCTCCTGCCAGCGACGACCGCGCCCGAGCCGCCGCTCCCGGCGTCTTCGTCGGAGCGCTGACGCGTGAGCACCGCAAGGTGTCAAGATCTGGTCGTCGAGCGCACCGCAGTGGCGAAGGGTTCGAAGTGACGCGGGGCCAGAGGCGGGGCAGCCAGGAGGATCATGAGACCACTCATCGTTCAAGAGTTCGTGTCGCTCGACGGCGTCATGCAAGAACCGGGCAACGAACACGAGTTTTCTAGCGGTGGTTGGCAGCGTCCCCTCGTCGGCAACGACCACATGGCCCTCATCGTCAACCAGATGCGAGAGGCCGACGCTCTGCTCCTCGGCCGACAGACCTACGAGGAGTTTGCCGCAGTCTGGCCAACGCGCCACGACGACAGCGGCCTCGCCGAGCGGATGAATGAGATGCCCAAGTACGTCGCCTCGACAACGCTGCGCGAAGTGGCGTGGAACGCAACGCTGCTGCAGGGCGACGTCGCCCACTCGGTGACGGCGTTGAAAGAAGAACCTGGTCGAGGTCTCGTGCTCGTCGGCAGTCGGACCCTCGCTCAGTATCTGCACCAGCACGATTTGGTCGACGAGTACCGGTTGTGGTTTCACCCCGTGATCCTCGGATCGGGGTTGCGCCTCTTCGACGAGGGTCTCAATCATGCCGTCTGGAACCTCTTTGACGTCACTTCGACGGGCGAAGGGGTGGTCGTTGCGACGTATCGTCGGGCTTCTCATTAGAGTCCGACGTATCGTTTGTGATGGGTTGAAGGACGGGTCTTCACCGGCCAGTCAAAGGGAGAACCATGGAGATCGACCAGAACGCCATCACGGTGATCGGTGCGACGTGGTGCCCCGACTGTCGACGGGCGAAATCGTTCCTCGCCGACCAGCGCGTTGCCTATAACTGGATCGACCTCGAAGAGCACCCCGAGGCAATCGAAATCGTCGAGCGCTATAACGGCGGGGGCCATTCGATCCCAACAATCATCTTTCCCGACGGGTCCCACCTCACCGAACCGGGCAACGACGAACTCGCAGAGAAACTCGGCCTCAGCCGTTCGGCGAAAATGACGATGTACGACCTCATCATCGTGGGAGGCGGGCCGACCGGTCTGACGGCGGCGATCTACGCCGCCCGTGAGAACCAGAAGGTACTCATCGTCGAGAAGTCCGCGCCCGGTGGCCAGGCGGGCGTCACCGAGTGCCTCGACAACTACCCGGGCTTTCCCGACGGCGTCGAGGGCCACGAGCTGGCCGATCGAATGAGCCGCCAGGCCGAGCGCTACGGAGTCGAGATCCTCCAAGCGGTCGCCGTCACGTCAGTCACGCCGACCGAGCGTGGAGTCGACGTGACGACCGCGGCGGGCGAGACCTACGAGGCCCATGTCGTCCTCGTCGCGACGGGCTCGGTGTATCGACGCACGGGGGCTGACGGCGAAGCGGGCCTCATTGGTGCGGGCATTCACTTCTGCGCGACGTGTGATGGACCGTTCTACCGCGGCGCTGACGAGGTGCTCGTGATTGGTGGTGGCAACAGCGGTCTCGAGGAGGGCCTCTTTCTCACCCAATTCGCGAAGCACGTCACTGTCGTCGAACACGGCGAGCGCCTGGCGGCGAGCCGGCTCTTGCAAGACAAAGTGCGCGCGCACCCACAGATGGACATTTTGACGAATACGAAGGTGGTCAGTTTCGACGGCGACGAGAACGGAAAGCTGACGTCCGTGGAACTCGAGGACCGCGCGACCGGCGCACGTCGTCGTCACGACGCGTCCGCCGCGTTTGTCTTCATCGGCCTCGATCCCAACACGGAGTTTCTCAAGGGCTCTCTCGAGTTGGACGACCGTGGCTTCATCGTGAGCGACGAACAGTTTCGAACGAGCGCGCCGGGGGTCTTCGCCGCGGGAGATGTGCGTCGGGGTTCGACCAAGCAGCTCGCGTCGGCGGTCGGTGAGGGCGCGGCGGCGTCGATCCAGATCCGCTACCACCTTGACAAGACGGCCTCCGTCTAGCGACTCAGCCGCGCGTCATGACCGCGGCGCCACGCGCGTACTGCTCGCGGCCCTTCGAGGTGAGGCGCCACACGCTCGAGCGGCCCTGCACGGTCCACTCTTTTGGTCCACCCACGAGGGCGGTCTCTTCGTCGATACCAAAGACCGTGATCACCGCTTCATCGGGCAAGACGAAACGAGTGAGGAGGTCGGGCACTCGTGCGGCGAATGCGTCGAAGTGGGGCAGTACGCCCATCGTCTCGAGCAGTCCCAGACCGGGTGAGCTGCCACGTCGCGGATGGCGTAACGAGGGGATCCACGAACCAAGCGCCATGGCGCCGGCACTGCAACCGGCGAGCGCCGACCCCGCTCGCCACGCAGTCTCGATTGCGGTCCACACCCGCGTGCCGCGCAACGTCTCTACGAGATAATGGGGGTCGCCGCCGGAGAGATAGATGAGCCCGGCGCCTTCGATCATGTCGGCAAAGTCGGGCTGATCGGCGTCGGCCCGATCGTTGACCGGCACGATGACAGCCTCGACGCCGAGTCGAGCCGCCTGCGCGCGACCGAGTTCATGCCAGTGCTCGACTACGCTGGGGCCGTCTTGCACGGCCGCGGTGGCGAACTGCACGTAGCGCGGGGGGCGCCCCGCGATGAGGTCCGCCTCGATCGGCGCCATCTGGACCAGGTATTCGCCTGAGCCAACAAGTGCGATCGGACCAGGTCCCACCTCAGTCACTGTCCTCCTACGAACGCCGCAGAGCCCCCTGGGCACTTCAGACAATCTATATGTCGCGTCAAAACGCTCGGCGCACGCTCACCGATGAATGTCGTTAAGGTGCTCGCCTATGGGTCGAAGGTGGTTGATCGTCGATGCACTCGCGGTGATGCTCTTCGTTGGCATTGGTCGCTCGGCGCACCACCACGCGATGACCCTCCCAGGAATGGTGTCGACGACGTGGCCCTTCGCGGCGGGACTCGCGATTGGGTGGGCGTGCGTGATCATGGGGCGACGCGACGGTGCAGCGCCCGCGAGTGGCGTGGCGATATGGCTTTGCACGGTCGGTGCTGGAATGATGCTGAGGGTCTGGGCCGGACAGGGAACCGCGTTTGCGTTCATCCTCGTGACGCTCGGATTTCTCGGAGCGTTCATGCTCGGATTGCGGTTCGTGGCCATGCGCCTTCGCCGACGAGGTTCGGTTACCTCGTAGCTAAAAGAACGCGGCGCAGAGGTCGTAGAGCTCGCGCGGCACTTTGCGCTGGCCCACGGCCACGCTCGCGAGATTCGCGAGCACCACGGTACCGTCGCGCACGACCGGGATCATGCCGAACTTTCCGGCGATGACTGCTTCGTAGGCGGCGGCGCCGACTCTGGTGGCGAAGATGCGATCGTAGGCGGTCGGACTGCCACCGCGTTGGAGGTGACCGAGCACCGTGGTTCGAACATCGAAGCCGCGCTCTTCGATCTTCGCGGCAACGAACGATCCCACGCCGCGCGAGGCGTAGCGGATCCGTCGCATTCCTTCGGTCTTCTCTTCGCTCGGCTCCGTGCCGCAGAGGAACGCCAGATCGATGCCCTCGGCAACGACGACCATTGAAAAAGCGAGGCCCGCCGCACGACGCACATTGATGTGCTCGACGATTTCGTCCATTGTGATCGGAAACTCGGGTATGACGATCATGTCGGCGCCGCCCGCGAGCCCTCCGAGCGCCGCGACCCATCCCGTCGCGCGCCCCATGGTCTCTACGACGATGACGCGATGGTGCGAGGCGGCCGTCGTGTGAAGGCGGTCGAGCGACTCGGCGACGATGCTGATTGCGGTGTCGAACCCGATGCAGTAGTCGGTACCGGGAAGATCGTTGTCGAGCGTCTTGGGCACGCCGACGACACTCGCGCCGCGTTCGGCGAGCCAGAAAGAGATCTGCTGGGTGCCGTCGCCGCCGATTGCAATGAGCGCATCGAGGTGTTCTTCGATGGCGGCGCGCACACGCTCGCGCCCTCCGGCGGGCTGATCCAAGTCGTAACGCGCAGTGCCGAGCAATGTGCCGCCCTGGCCGATGACGTCGCGCAGGTCTTTCGCCGTGAGGGTGGTTCCTTCAAACTCGCCAACGAGTCCGGCCCAGCCGTTGGCGATGCCGATGACCTCGTGTCCGTCGCGCAGGGCCAAACCGCCAATCGCCCGAATGGCCGCGTTCAATCCAGGCGCGTCGCCGCCCGCGGTGAGAACACCGATGCGCACACAATCTCCTTCACCAGACCCATGGTCAGTCTATGGTCGATCGCCCGTAGGGCTGGGAACACCGGTCAGCGAACTTCGTTCCTCCTCGCCAGCGACGTCGGCGCGAGTAAAGACCAGGGTGATGAGGAAACTCACCACGAGGGCCACGAGCACGCCCAAGTTGGCGTAAGCCCATGCTCCCGTCTTTCCGCCGAGCCCGAAGACGCCGAGGAGATAACCCTGCCAGGTGAGCCACGACGCCGCGGAGTTGGTCACGAGTCCCCAGCCGAGAAAGCTCGCGAGCACCGTCGTCGCGATCGGTACGAAACGCAGATCGCCGTATCGTCCGTTCGGGCGAGAGAGGTCCGCGTCCACGTAGTCTCCCCGCCGCAGGGCGAGATCCCCGAGAAAGACGCCACACCACGCAGCGATGAGAACTCCCACAGTGGTGAGAAATCCCTCGAACTGGGGCAGGAAGTTCTTCGTCACAAAGACGATGTAGATCGTGCCGATGAGCATGATCACACCGTCGATGCCCGCGGCTGCGTAACGGGGAATCCGGAGTCCCGCCGCGAGCAGGGAGAGCCCCGACGAGTAGATGTCGAGCACCGCGCCGCCGACGAGCCCGAGGAGTGCAACGATGACGAACGGTACGAGGAACCACGTTGGCAGAAGGTTCGTGAGAGCTCCTACCGGATCGGCTCCGACCGCACTGCTGAGTGCGGCAGACGATCCAGCGAGGAGCAGCCCGAAGAGGAGCAAGATGAGTGGCGCGATCGACCCGCCAAAGGTCGTCCACCAGACGACTCCCTTGGTGGACGCACTGCGCGGGAGGTAGCGCGAATAGTCCGCGGCGACGTTCACCCAACCGAGACCGAAGCCCGTCATCAAGAACACGAGCGCTCCCATTGTTGACTGCGCCGAGCCGCTTCCCAGGTGCGCGACGATGTGCCACTTGATGTGATGAATGGTGAGGGCAATGAAGACGACCGTCAAGACGCCGGTCACGATCGTGATCACCGCCTGCATCCGCATGATGAGGTCGAAGCCCATCACGCCGCCCGCGATAATGAGCGACGCCACGACAACCATTGCGACGATCTTGAGCGGCGTTCCTCCGTGGAAGCCGAGCCGGGTAAAGACCGTGGACGTGGCCAGTACGGCAATCACCGTCAGGGCGGTCTCCCATCCGACGCAGAGCAGCCAGGAGATCGCTGAAGGGAGCCGATTTCCCCGAACACCGTACGCGGCGCGCGAGAGCACCATCGTGGGTGCAGAGCCGCGCTTTCCAGCCGTGGCGATGACGCCGCACAACCAGAAGCTCACGATGATGCCAACGGCGCCGACGACGACAGCCTGGGCGAAGGAGATGTGAAAGGCGAGAACCCACGAGCCGTAGCTCAGCCCGAGCACCGAGACGTTGGCCCCGAACCACGGCCAGAACAGTTCACGCGGTTCGCCCTTTCGCTCGCTTTCGGCGATGACGTTGATGCCGTTCTCTTCAATTCGAAGAGCACCCGTGGCGCCAGTACCCAAGAACTCCGCTACGTCCTCGCTCACCGTGCCTCCTCGCGACAACCGGTGCGCCGCATGCACTGATTGTAGAAGGCATCCATGTCGCAACGACGTTTTGGATTTCGCCACGGTTCTAGGGTTGAGCCATGCGTCGTGCCTCTCGGCTCTACTGCCTCGACACGGTACTGGTTGACGTGGTCCTGAAGGTTGCGGCGTTCCCGCCCCGTGCGGGCGACGTGCGCGCTTTGGAGCAGCTCATCACAACCGGAGGTGGCTTCAACGCAATGAGCGCCTCCGCGCGCCACCACTTAGAGGTCGTCTACGCGGGTCGCCTCGGCACCGGACCGTTCTCGACGCTCGCGGCGACCTCCCTCGCCGCCGAGAAGATTGGCGTGCCGGTTGAACCGAACGCGAAACTCGACACGGGGATCTGCGTGGTGCTCGTCGAGCCCGACGGCGAGCGCTCTTTCGTGACCGCACCGGGTGCAGAGAGCACGCTTCGAGAATCGGATCTGAACGCGCTTGAGGTCCACGAGGCGGACTACGTGTTGGTGTCGGGGTACAACGTTATGTACGAAGGCCTGGCCCAACTGGTGCTGGTATGGCTTGCGGGACTGCCGGCGGGCGTGACCGTACTCTTTGACCCAGCGACGCGTGCATCAGACATACCCGCGGCAAATTTGGGGGCCACGCTGCAGTGCGCGACGTGGCTGCTCTGCAATGCGCGAGAGGCCACCGAGCTGAGCGGCGTGGACGACGTCGTCGGCGCGGCGCGCGCCCTCTCATCGTTGAACGACCGGTTGAACGTCGTCGTTCGAAGAGGATCTGAGGGATGCGTCGTCGCTCGATCTCATGGCGAGGTTCGAGCGGTCGAGGGGTTCTCCGCCATCGTTGTCGATACCAACGGCGCGGGCGACGTGCACAACGGCGTCTTTGTCGCGGAGCTCGCGAGCGGGCACGACGCGTTCGCGGCGGCACGCTGGGCAAATGCCGCGGCGGCGATGGCGATCAGCCGACTTGGTCCCGCCACGTGTCCCTCGCGCGAGGAGGTGGCCTCGTTTATTGCGGCGTCAACGAGGGGCGGGCGTTAGAAGTAGTTCACTCCGAGCTCTTCGCTCCACGGCGCGACCCGAAGCTCGCTGCGCGGGCCGCTCCAGGAGTAGACCGGCTTAATGTCGAGCACGTGGGTGTCGTTGATGGCGTCGAGGCCGCTCACGACGAGCGATCGCTTGTTCACGCGTTCGAGAGCAACGACCGAGAGCATCAACCGATTGGGGCGGTCCTTGTTGCGTTGTGCGAAGATGCCCACGTCGGGCCAGCCTTCGTCGCCGCGCGGGCGGCGATGCCATGGGCCGGGCGGGACGTCTTGGGCGAGCGCGGCGAAAAACACGACCTCGATGTGGGAGAACTCATCGAGGCCGCGCAGAGAGGAGTCTGGTACGTCGTCGGCGAGCTCGATGGTAGAGACGAAATCGTCCCAGTTGTCCTCCACCATCTCTCAACGCTCATTGCGCACATACGCAATCGTCCGCATGACTGGCTCCACGGGAACCAATCTAACGATCGCGCTCGAGACGTTGATGCCCGAGCGATATCGTGGGACCTTCGAGGAGTCAGATGGCGGAACTTACCTTTACCTACGGCACCATGGCTTCGGGCAAGTCGACCCTCGCCCTGCAGCTCTGCTGGCAGCTTCGTGAAGGTCGAAGCGACGTCGCGCTCTGGACCTTCGGCGATCGCAGTGACGACGGCATGGTGACCAGTCGAATCGGGATCGAAGCGGCGGCCGAAGCCATTGAGCCTGGCGTCGCACTTGATGTGCACGTCAACGATCTGCTCGATCGCGGCGTTAAGATTCTCGTCATCGACGAAGCCCAGTTCGCCACGGCTTTCCAGGTTGACCAGCTCGCTGAACTGGTTGACGAGCACGGGATCGACGTGCACGCGTTCGGACTCTTTTCCGACTTCTTGCTCAATATCTTTCCCGCGTCGGCGCGTCTCTTTGCGATCGCCGACTGGGCCCACGAGCTGCCCCTAACGGCGTCGTGCTGGTGCGGCCAGAAGGGGCGGTGCAACGCGCGCGTTGTGAACGGCGTCGTCGCACGGGAGGGCACTCAGTTCGTGACCGGCGACGTCAGTCAAGGCGCCGTTCACTATCAGGTGTTGTGCCGGCGCCACTACCGGCTGGGCCAGCTGAGTGCGCAATCTGCACGTGTCGTTCGCTAGATCCATAGTTTCCCTAGACACCTATATATACGGCTCTGATATACACAGTTCTGATGGATACAGGACTAGTAATCGAGCGTCCTCGCGCGCGCTGATCAGGCAGGGCATGATTGTTCAATGTCGACTGCGCCCTCGCCTGCACCAACGAACGCGGCAGCGTGCTCGAATCGATGGGCCATCTTTTCGGAGTGTCCGCTCTGCGGTTCGACATTGCGCGCGGAGCACGCTCATTACCGTTGCCAACGTTGTGGATGGCGCGACAGCTGTTGCGACTGATTTGCTTCATTCTTATTAAGTTTTGCGAATTTTCTTTCATTTCACTTGCCACGTGACGCGACGTCACGTCCCGTTTACCTTCCGTTCCTAGGTTGCTGGTGGCTCAACGTTCGATCGGCGGACGGTCCAGTCAGTAATCATCTCTTCTCTAGGAGGAAAGTTCAGCATGAGAAAATCATTCAGACTAATCACGGCGGTTTCGCTC
>JBAUSF010000274.1:0-1849 GCA_049581565.1 Acidimicrobiales bacterium | reverse complement strand
CGGACCTCATCGCAATCGCCGCCGGAAAAGCTGAATTCGAGGACTACCTCTCCGGTGATTCGGCGTTCCATTTGGCACTCTTGCGCCTTACGGGCAACGAACGACTCGTGGAACTTGTCGCCGAACTTCGCAAGCAGACTCGGATGGTGGGGCTTTCGAATATGAGTCAAACGATCGAGCTTAAGAAATCTGCCCACGAGCATCACGAGCTTCTCGACCTGCTCCAAGAAGGAAAGGGAGAAGCCGCAGAGAGACTGATGCATCGCCACATAGGTCACGTGCTTGGTTGGTGGGCGGGCATTCCTGAGACTGGTGATGCCCGCGAAACCGAGTAGAAAAATCGGGTTTATGGTCACTTTCATGCCCTATAGTGAAGTGTGACATGTTACAACGGAGAGTATGACGTGAGTGGGACCGCCCTAGTCATCGGTGCTGGCATCATCGGTTCCGCTTGCGCGCGAACACTTTCGCGTCGTGGCATGGACGTGACAATTGTTGAGCGCGGTTCGGCCGTTGGCGGCACGTCGTCGTCCGGCGAAGGGAATCTCTTGGTCAGTGACAAAAGTCCCGGTGCCGAGTTGAGATTGACGCAGTATTCGCTGGAACTGTGGCGAACGGTGAGCCCGGCACTCGAGGCCGAGATTAGTCGCGGCTTTCCTTCTCTGGAGTTTGAGGAAAAGGGTGGACTTGTTGCGGCGCGTGATGCCCGAGAGTCCGAGGCGCTCGCCCGATTCGCCGATCGCCAACGAGACGCTGGCGTAGAGGCGCAGTCGCTGAGTGTGAGCGATGCCTTGGCCCTTGAGCCAGAACTTTCACCGTCAATTTCGTCTGCGATGTACTACCCCGGTGACGCTCAAGTCCAACCGGCCATTGCCGCCGAAGCATTTCTGGCCTCTGCGAGGGCGGTGGGAGCGCGGGTGCTGGTGAATACCGACGTCACCGGACCGCTGCTCGATTCGGACGGAAAGCTCGTGGGGGTAGCGACCTCCGGCGGGAACATTGAGGCTGACTGCGTCGTCGTCGCCGCGGGCCCCTGGTCGGGCGACGTCGCCCAAAAGCTGGGCGGAAGCCTCTCCGTGGCCCCGCGTAAGGGGTTTCTCCTCGTCACCTCTCGAATGCCGCACCGAATATTTCACAAGGTCTACGACGCTGACTACGTAGGAGCGGTGGGATCGGATGACCGCGATTTGCAAACCTCGACAGTCCTCGAATCTACGGCTTCGGGCACGGTACTTATCGGTTCGTCTCGCCAACACGTCGGCTTCGACTCCAGTCTCGACGTGAAGGCCCTTCGAACGATCGCAACCAAAGCAATACAACTCATGCCTTTTCTCCGCGACATGACGGTCATGAGAACGTACTGCGGCTTTCGCCCGTTCGCCGAAGATCACGTGCCCGTCATTGGCCAGGATCCAAAAGTACCTGGACTCTGGTACGCGGCGGGTCACGAAGGTGCCGGTATCGGGCTCGCGCCGGCCTCGGCCGAGATCCTGGCGTCGCTTATTTTTGGTGAAAAGCCCGCCATTGATGCCGCACCATTCTCGCCCGGTCGTGCGTCTCTTGTTGGCTCCATTTCTGGGGCTGATTAATGACAGCCCGCTTTATTCAGGCGAAGAGTGATCCGATTGCGCGCGAGACGCCAGCAGCCATCACCATTACCGTCGACGGGGTCGAGGTACACGGTTTCTTGGGTCAGACGTTGGCGGGGATGATGCTCGCCACGGGCGCATTGGCGTGGCGCCGTACTTCATTCGGAGATCGTTCTCGGGGCGCTTTTTGCGGCATTGGTATCTGTTTCGATTGTCTGGTGGTGGTCAATGGCCAGCGTGACGTGCGGGCGTGTCAGCGC
>JBAUSF010000273.1:0-11932 GCA_049581565.1 Acidimicrobiales bacterium | reverse complement strand
GCACAGCCTGCGCAATGGCCGCAAATGCTCCGATCACTACGTATTGGACTTCGAATTTATTAAAAGCTTCAATTATCGCTTCCGCTTCTAGTTCGTGGCTCACTGGCATCCTCGATTACTCGGGCATTCTTGAATCCGGCAACATTCGCTCTGTGGCGATCTTCGACTCGCTGTCGTTCAACGTCACTCCGCCTTGAGTGTCTCTCGATTAACAACTGGTCGTGGTCATCGAGACGTTCGAGATGAATTCTTGGTTCTAAGCCCACCGAAGCAAGAATTCGTTGCACCGATTCAAATCCAGGATCAATTCGCCCCAATTCGATTCGAGCGATCGTTGATTGGGCGACGCCAGCACGCGCTGCTAATTCACGCTGAGTGAGATTCAATTGCACGCGTGCCAAAGCCAGCAGGCTCCCCGCGACTGTCGGAGAGGTTGCAGTGGTTCGCATGGTTACATGATAGCATATCCGCTATCAGTATTCGAGAGTCAGCAAGCAACTCCCTTGGTACTCCGTGGAAGGTTGAGCACGTAGTCACGCATCTTTGAAGACGCGCTTCGAACCGATAAGCATCCGGTAATTGGGTCGCATTTGAAACTCGTCCAATGTCCACACGGTCGGTCGGCCCACTTCTCGACTGAGATGGAGAACTTCGTCTTCCGCCATCCATAGACCGATGTGGGCGCCAAACGAATTCCGGTCCTTATTGAAGAAGGCAAGATCCAGCGGCTGCGGCAGATCAACGACGAATGTCCTAACTGAGTCTTCCCAAAGTTCCGACGAACGAAGCGAAGGACATTCGAGTCGAAATAAGGCAAGAACGCCGTAAGCAAAGCGTTGACAATTGGAACCTTCCAACCAAGACGGTGGAGTGCCAGTCCCTGGAACTGCGGAGCCAAGATATGGAACTGATCAGAGTCCGACTGGCCAACCGTCAGGCGGTGTCGGCCACGAGTCCTTAGTCACGATCCCATTCTGACCGGATTGTTGAAGATTCCCTGACTTTCCCCATGAAGCAGAAGAGCCGGCCCCTGCGGGCCGACTCTCATCTGCACTGCTCTTCGTGGCGGGGGCAAGATTTGAACTTGCGACCTTCGGGTTATGAGCCCGACGAGCTACCAGACTGCTCCACCCCGCGATGACTGCTACACACTACTGGAAACTGCCGCATCGTTCAACGCCAGACTGTTCGCGCCCGCCGATGCTTCCTACCGGAGCGTGTAGCGCACCGAGGTTCGTTCGCCGTGGGCGAAGATCACGACGAACCGGTATCGCCCCGCGTGAGTGCCGCGAGCAACCAGGACACGAATCGTTAAGACTCGACCATTGTCGTGAGTGACCACAGCGCTCGTGCCAACGAGGTTGCTTACGATGAGCGGGCGGCCGTAGAAGCCCGATCCGATGATCTGGGTCGTGATCAGGCGACCGGATGACAGGACGGAGCTGATCCGCACGGCCCGTGGCGCCCTGGGCTTGATCGCGATCGTTGTCGCGAGCGAGGACGCAGCCGCGTACGTTCCATCGGCTGCCTTCAGCGCCGTCACCACGCAACTGCCCGCGCGGGCGCTCGTCAGAAGATCACCGTTGATGACGCACCCTGCGGTGCCCGATGAGGTGAGGGTGTAGGTTAGCGCACCGTTCCCCGACCCCCCGGTCGACGTGAGTGCGAGCGTGTGCCCAAAGACAGTTGACGTGCTCGTGATCGTTATCGCTCCTTGAGACTTGGGTTTGCCCGAGCCCACGGTGATCGACTGTTTGACCTCGGGCGCGGCAGCAAAAGCGCCGTTGCCGGGGTCGTTGAAGTCAATGACGCACACGCCGTTCGCGTTAAAGGTCACCACGCCGCTGCTGAGCGAACAACCCGTCGATGAGCTGTCAAGCGTGATCGCTACCTTGTCACCCGACGTCACGGTTGCAGAGGGCGTGTACGTTTCGTGGATCGTTCCCGCCGCCGGCGCGGTGCTCGAGACGATGGAATTCGTCGCGTGAACCTTGACGGAGCGTTGCACCTCGTTCGCCGCCGCAAAGGCGCCGTTGCCCGGATCGTTGAAGTTGACGATGCACGTGCCCGAAGCCGTGAATTCGATCCACCCGTAATTGAGCGAGCAGCCCGTCGAGTACTTGTCGAGCGTCATGACCACCTGGTCACCCGAGGTGGCAGATGTGCCGGGTGCGTAGGACCCCCCAGCGCTCCCAGCAGCAGGAAAGGTGCTCGTCGTGATGCTGTTCTCGGCATAGACCTTGATCGTCTGGGTCACCTCTGGGGCCGCCGCGTACGTGGTGTTGCCCGCGTCATTGAAGTCGATCACGCACGTGCCAGCGCCCGTGAAGGTCACCTTGCCGCTGCTCAGTGAACAGCCCGACGAGCCCTTGTCGAGCGTGACCACGACCTGGTCACCCGACAAGGCGGTGGCCTTTGGGGTGTACGTTCCGTGCGTGCTGGCGGCGCTCGGCGCCGTGCTCACGCTGATCGAGTTGGCCATTGTGCCAACGGCGAAAGCGGGCGTTGCGATAAGGCCCGTCGCCACGAGAAAGAGGGCCGCGCCAACCGCGCGGACCTGCCAGCGTCGTACGGCACACTGTTCATGATGAAGATGAATGTTTTGTCCCATGAAGCCAGCATCTACGGCACGGATATAGAACACTGGTCAGCACGCCACATCTCAGGCGTCACACAAGAACACGCAAAGTTCAGCGTCCGAAAGGGATCTAACGCATTTTCGAGAGGTGCGATCCGCGGGATTCCCAGGTGGCTCTCAATCGCGACGGCACGCCCTCTACCCTTCGGGTGCCGTTTTCGGGGGCGCTCCCGTAGGATTAGGTTAGCCTAACCTAAGTGGGGACCACATGTTTCAGTCACTGTCGCCGACGTCAGAGCGCACACCACTAGTTGACGAGTGAAGGGAACGTGAAGAACGTGGTGGGACGCTCCAACACCTGGCGCCTGGCGGGTGCGGCCGCGGTCGCTTCGCTCCTTCTCGCCGCGTGCGGCAGCTCAGTGAGCTCCGCCGCAAACGTGACGATCACCCTCTACAACGGTCAGCACGTCCAGACGACGGACGCGCTCGTCTCGGCCTTCGAAAAGGCGAATCCGTCGATCAACGTGGCGGTACGCAGCAACGACGAAGACACCTTTGATGCAGAAATAGTCCAGGAGGGTACGCGCTCACCCGCCGACGTCTTCTACACCGAGAACTCCCCCGCGCTCGAATACCTCCAGCAGCGCGGACTCCTTTCGAAGTTGGATGCCTCGACACTCGCGAACACGCCTGCGCAGTACAACTCGCCCAAGGGCGAGTGGGTCGGCGTGTCCGCGCGCGTAAGCGTCCTCATCTACAACCCGAGTCTCATCAAGAAGTCCCAACTGCCCAAGCACGTGTTGGATCTCGCGAACCCCAAGTACAAGGGCAAGCTCGGCTTCGCCGCCGGCGAGACCGACTTCCAGCCAATCGTGACTTCGGTCGTCCGCGCCTACGGGAAGCAGCGCGCCCTCACGTGGCTCGAGGGCATCAAGACGAACGCGGGCAGCCACATCTATCCCGACAACGAGACGACCACCTACGACGTCAACCGCGGCCTCGTGGCCTTTGGCATCATCAACCAGTACTACTGGTATCGCCTGCGCGCAGAGATCGGCGCGTCCAGCATCCACTCGAAGATCGCCTACCTCGCGCCGCGCGACCCCGGCTACGTCCTTGATGTGTCGGGCGCTGGCGTCTTGCGATCCTCGAAACATCAAGCGGCGGCTCAGAAGTTCGTGGCGTTCCTCGTCTCCAAAGAGGGCCAGACCATCATCGCGCATTCGATCAGCTTCGAGTACCCCATCGCCTCGGGCGTCACGACGACCGAGCCAGAAACGCCGTTCCAGGACCTTCAGCCCTACCCGATCAGCATCGCCCAACTAGGAACCGGTGCCGCGGCGATCGCGCTACTGCGAGAGGCGCAGCTCTTGTGACGGGGCTCGCGAGCCGCGACGACGTCGCCCGCGACGTGAAGCTGCGCACGCGACCGCGTCCAAAGACGCTCGACCTCGTCAGTCTCCTCGTCGTGGCTGCCCTCGCGCTGCCGCTCGCGTTTCTCCTCCTCGAGGCGTCCGATTCGGGCGCCGCGAACGTGTGGCATCTCATCTGGCGCTCGTATACGGGGTCGCTGCTCTGGAATACGGTCCGGCTCACCGTCGTCGTGACCGCGCTCTGCGCCATCATCGGCACGCTGTGCGCGTACTGCGTCGAGCGGACCGATCTCCCGTGGCGCCACGTCTGGGCCGTCCTCGTGGTCGTGCCGTTCGCGATTCCCGACTTCGTCGTGAGCTTTGGCTGGTCGTCGCTCTTTCCCTGGGTCAGCGGGTTTCGTGGTGCCGTCCTCGTCATGACCCTCGCCGTCTATCCACTCGTCTACCTGCCGGTGGCGGCGAGCCTGCGCGGCGCCGACACCGCCCAGGAGGAGATCGCGCGCAGCCTCGGGGCGAGTCGACTCTCCACGTTCTTTCGCATCACGATCGGCCAGGCCCGTCGCGCCATCCTCGGGGGCTGCCTCCTCGTGGCGCTGGTCATCCTCGCCGAGTACGGCGCCTTTGAGATCCTCGGCTACCAGACCTTCACGACCGAGATCTTCAGCGAGTTCTCCGTCGGCTTTGACACCGCGTCGGCGTGCGCGCTCTCGCTCGTGCTCGTCGCGCTGTCGCTGTTGGTGCTCGTCGGCGAGAGCTCGGTGAACGGCGGGCGCTTCGCCGCGCGGGTGGGACAGGGAACCACGCGCGCCCCGTTGCCCCGTCCGCTTGGCCGAGCGAAGATCCCGGTCGTCATCGGCTTCGCAGTACTCGTGGCGGCCGCTCTCGGCCTGCCCGTCGGATCGGCGGTCTACTGGATGTTCGAAGGCGGCGCGGCGTCGATCGGCGGCGTGTCGCTCGTCACGGCGGCGCTCTACACCGCGGGCTACAGCGCCTCGGCCGCTGTGCTCGCGACGCTCATGGCGCTGCCCGTGGCGCTGCTCGTCGTGCGCTCACCGACCCGCATGCACCGACTGCTCTCCAAGACCACGTTTCTCGTGCTCGGCGTGCCCGGGCTCGTCGTCGCGCTCGCGCTGTCATACTTCTCTGAGCAGCACGCGAACGGATTCGGCTACCAGGGCGCACCGATGCTCATCTTCGCCTACGCGATCATGTTCTTTCCACTGGCGCTCGTCGGCGTGCGCGCG
The DNA here is from genome assembly GCA_049581565.1 of Acidimicrobiales bacterium. Taxonomy (GTDB): domain Bacteria; phylum Actinomycetota; class Acidimicrobiia; order Acidimicrobiales; family RAAP-2; genus RAAP-2. The sequence goes on along the minus strand of JBAUSF010000273.1, from coordinate 6,737 downwards.
TCGGTCGCTCAGGCCTCGATCGGACTCGAAGAAGTGGCGTACTCCCTCGGCGTCAAGCGTCGCCACGTGCTCGCGCGCGTCACACTGCCCCTCATCGCCCCGGGACTCGCGGCGGCGTTCTGCCTCGTCTTTCTCTCGGCCGTGACCGAGCTCACGGCGACGCTGATCCTCATCCCCACGAACGTTCAAACCCTCGCCACGCAGTTCTGGGCGTACCAGCAGAACCTCTCCTTCGGCCAGGCCGCCCCGTTCGCGCTCGTGATCATCGCGATCGCGGCCGTGCCCGCGTACCTGCTCGGCCGCTTCTTCGATCGTCTGCCGGCTCACCGAGGTTCGGTGAATGTCTCTAGCGTGATGACATGAGCGAACTCGAGATCTCGGGACTCCACAAGGCCTACGAGACCCAGCCGGTGCTCGCGGACCTCGAGCTGTCGGTGGAGGCGGGGTCCTTCGTCTCGATCCTCGGACCTTCGGGGAGCGGCAAGACGACGCTCTTGCGCGTCATTGCGGGTTTCGAGCGCGCCGACCGCGGTACCGTACGCCTGCACGGGGAGATCGTTGACGATGCGTCGCACTTCGTCGAGTCTGGCGAACGTCGCATTGGTTACGTCCCCCAGGACGGCAGCCTTTTCCCGCATCTTTCGGTCGAAGCGAACGTGGGCTTCGGTCTGGCGCGCAAGGATCGCCGGGGACAACGCGTCGCGGACCTGCTCGAAATGGTCGGACTCGAGGGCCTCGCCCAGCGCTACCCCCACGAGCTCTCCGGCGGCCAACAGCAGCGCGTGGCACTCGCCCGAGGACTCGCCATCGAGCCCTCGCTGGTGCTGCTCGACGAGCCCTTCACCTCGCTCGACGCGGGGCTTCGCGACTCGGTGCGTCGCGACGTGTTGCGCGTGCTGAAGGCGGCCGGCGCCACCGCTATCCTCGTCACCCACGACCAGGACGAGGCGCTCTCGCTCGCCGACCAAGTAGCGATCATTCGTCACGGGCGTATCAGTCAATGCGACACGCCGGCACGGCTCTACGCGAATCCGGCGACACCAGAGCTCGCCCGCGAATTCGGCAACGTCAACTTCGTGCACGGCACCGTGCGCGACGGTGCCGTTGACACGCCACTCGGTCGACTCACCCTTGAAGATCCCGCGTCGCTCGGAACTGCGCGCGAGGGATCGAAGCTGCTCGTGCTCATTCGTCCCGAACAACTTCTCTTGAGCAATTCGTCCGATGACCCGCGCGCTCGCGTCATCGATACCGAGTTCTACGGCCACGACGCCGTCGTGAAACTGCGCCCCAACTTCGACGGCGAGACCCTGCTCGTTGCGCGCACCGCCGAGGCTGGTGCTTTACCTGATCGCGGTAGTGAAGTCGCGTGTCGCGTCCGAGGCGGTGTGGTCGCGTGGCTCGATGAGGCCGTTGACGCGCGCGACTGATAATTGCTTGTGAAAAATCGCTGACCGCGCGAAGCAATTACGCGTGGCTGTTGATGCACATGTCATGCAATGACAGATCGGTATTCTTTTGCGCACTTGGGCTGCGCGTTACGAGTGAACATGTCACTCACTTCGTGAGACGTTGACGCGCACCGCGCACGTGGACACGCAACACGTGTTTCGCGCCTTCACCCGACACCGATCGTCGAAGCGCCGCGTTTAAGGTCCTCATGACGTCGGTGCGAAGTGAGCGCCACGCGCATCCAGCCACTCACCCCAGGGAGGATCATGAACAAGTACTTCGCTTCAAGTCACCCGCGCAGTCGTCGGAGGTGTGGTTCCGCGCTCTCCATTGGCGCGTCACTCGCCATCGTCGCGGGCGTCGCGTTGCTCGGCGCAGGCGGCGCGTCGGCGACCACGTTGAGCTCGAACGCGACGCCCAATGCTTCGACTGCTCCGTGCAACGTCAAGATCACCGGTGGAGGTCAGCTCGTACCCGGGACGACACTGATCACCGGCGTCGTTGCGGGCCAGACCCAGATCAGCTTCGACTGCAACTCATCCTCGGGCGCTGCGGTCGCCGCGGAGGCGTCGCTCCTCGCCGGTCTTTCGACGACGGGCGTGTCGCCCACGTCCCTCGCCGACACCACGTCGATCGGTACCTTCACCGCGAACGCGACCGACACCGGATGCCCCGAGGGAACGGCGGGGTCGTGCGCGACCGCCACGTTCGCGGTGCCGGCGACGTTCACCGCGAGTGACACCAGCGCGCAGTGCCCGCCCACGCAAGCTCAAGTGAACGAGGGAATCTTCGGGTGCGCGGTAGCGGTCGCCACGAGCGCCGAAGCAGAAGTGCCAGGGGGCGAGTATCTGCTGCAGTACGCGAACCAGACGACCGCGCCGAACGCCCCCACCATCGCGGCCCTTCAGGCGAGCGGCTCCCCCGGCAGTCTTATCAACGTGTCGGACGCGTCCGCCCACACCGGCTACTGGTGGGGCGACGCGATCCAGGCCGTCCAGGCCCTTGACGCCGGAACGGCGAGCGCCGTAGCCCCTTCGACGTGCGGGAGCGGTGGCGGCTACGGCAACGTACCGTCTTCGCTGCTCGTACAGGCCTGGTACGCGGCCGGGGCATCGACCCCGGCGTCGTCCGGACCGGCGACGGGCGTGACGATCTCGAACGACTGCTACAGCAGCGGCACGCTCGTAGGTCCGGTGCTCGGCGGCACGCTGACCGTTCCAGCAACGGTGGCGACCGGCACCACCTACACGGTGTACCTGTGCGAAGTGAACGCGACGCCGTATCCAAGCAATAGCTCGAGCGCCGCCCAGGTCTGCGGCGCGTCGGCGCCCTACATCGACTCCTCGTTCACCTTCAACGTCACGTCGAAGGCCCTGAGTCAGAACCTTCCCGTCACCGACACGGTATCCGCAGCCAATTCGTCGAGCTTCACGGCCCAGCTCACGTCAAGCGGCAATACCGGCACCGTGACCTACACCCAGAGCGCCGGCACCCCCGAGCTCAAGGTCTTCGGAGCCGGCGCGGTGACGACCTCGGGAGCGCTCGCAGCGGGCACCTACACCGCTTCGGGTACGACCGCTGACCCGAACGGCGACAGCGGCACGTTCACGTTCAAGCTCACCGTCAGCGGCACGGCCACCACTCCTCCGCCCACCCCCGCCCCGAGAGCGACGCGCGTGATCGGCTGGGGCATCATCGGTCACACCGACATCGTCGTCATCACGGGACAGAACTTCAGCGCCGGGGCGAGGATCATCGGCCACGCGGGCACCATCGCCTCACTGGTGCGCTATTCGAGCTCGCGCCTCTACGTGAAGGTCCGAGTCGTGAAGTCGTCCAGGAAAGGAACGTACCGATTCATCATTCAGTTCCGAAACGGTAAGAGGACCTCGGTCGTCTACACCATTCGCTGACGATCGCCGTGATCGAAGAGAGGGCCTCCTCGTCAGAGGGGCCCTCTCTTCGTTTGGAAAACGACCTATCGGATCCGTTTAGGACACCGGTCAACCTCACCGCAATGGCATTCCAGAGGCCAGTGCACTACACCGGAACGTCGGCATCTGATATCACTGATGGGAACAGTTACCAGGACCGTTACTTAGGGAGGACATGTGAGAATGAAACGAGTGATTACGAGCGTGGCGACGATTGCCATGCTGCTCGGAGGGCTCGGCATCGCCGGTGCGGTGAGCGCGGGTGCGGCCGCGACGGTTGTACCGACCATCACGCTGACCCCGAACACGGGCCTCACCAACAACCAGGACATCACCATCACCGGCACCGGCTTTGCGCCGAACACGGCACTCGCCGGAGTCGAGTGCAACGGGCAGGCGTCGGCGTCGGCGGGAACCGCTGGCTGTGCCGTCGCGGCCCCCGACTTGATTACGACCAACGCGAGTGGTGGCTTCACGTCATCGTTCTACGTCGCGACCGGCACCATCGGGAACGGAACCTGCGGGACGAGCACCGCCGACGCCCTCTGTTTCATTGCGATCGGCACCGAATCGGGAACACTGCTGGCCGACGCCTCGATGGCTTTTGCGACCGGACCGGGCGTCTCGGTGACACCCTCGACCGGTCTCACGAACGGCCAGTCCGTCACCATCACCGGGTCTAACTTCACGCCGGGCGACTCGGTCTACGCGGTCGAGTGTCTCTTGACGGCCACGACAGAAGCGGGATGCGACACGTCAACGGCAACGCCCATTTCGGTGAGCGCGACCGGCGCGCTGCCCTCGACCACGTTCAAGGTTGCGACCGGTGCCATCGGCAACGGCACGTGCGGTACGACGGCGACGAATTACGCGAGTTGCATCATCGAAGTCGCCACCCTGACCGGCACCGACCGCGGGGTCTCGACGATTGACTTCGTAGCGCCCGCCGTCGCGACCCCTCCCGCCCCGAGCGCGACTCGGGTCAGCGGCACGGCTGTCATCGGCAAGTCCGTCGCCGCCGTCGTCATCGGCAAGAACTTCATGGCGGTCTCGAAGATCACCGGCGGGGCTGGCTCCAAGGTCGCCGTCACCGGCGTCGCGAGCACGGCATTGCACGTGAAGATCACCGAATCGGCGCACGCGAAGGCCGGTTCCTACACGCTCGTGATCGTCTTCAAGGACGGCAAGTCCGCGCGGGTGAAGTACACGGTGAAGTAACCGCATCACTTGCAGTGCAACGAGCCCCCCTCGAATGAGGGGGGCTCGTTGCTTCGACAATGAGAGTCATGAGACGCTGACGGGTATCGTCTCGGGATGGACGTGACGACGCTGCACGACGAACTTCGAGCGACCGTCGACACCGTCACGTTCGTCGGCCACCACGACCCGAGCGACCTCCACGACGAGTCGCTCCACGCGCGCGAACGTCAACCGTTCGCCGTAGCGCGACCGCGTTCGACCTCCGAGGTGGTCGAGCTCGTTCGCTGGGCGAGCCGTCATCACATACCCGTCACGCCTCGCGGCTCGGGAACCGGTCTGTCGGGCGGCGCCGTTCCTGTCGAGGGCGGGCTCGTTATCTCCTTCGACCAGATGCGTGACGTGCTCAGCGTCGATGTCGACAATCACGTCGCCACCGTCCAGGCGGGCGCGACCTTGCGCGAACTGAACGACGCTCTCGCGGGCACGGGACTGCAGTACCCCGTCTATCCCGGAGAGCTCTCGGGTTCGCTGGGCGGCAACGTCAGTACGAACGCGGGCGGGATGCGCGCGGTACGCCACGGCGTCACTCGCCACCACGTCCTCGGACTCGAGGTCGTGTTGATGGACGGCACCGTTCTTCACACCGGTGGCCCGGTTGTCAAATCGTCGTCGGGCTACGACCTCACCCAGCTTCTCGTCGGAAGCGAAGGGACGCTCGCGCTCGTGACCGAGGTCATGGTGAAGCTCTCGCCGGTGCTCGCCCACAGTGCGACGCTGCTCGTTCCCTTCAGTGATCTCCGGAGCGTCGCGAGCATCGTGCCCGCCCTCATCTCGTCCGGTCTCGCGCCCTCACTGCTCGAGTACCTCGACGTCGTCACGCTCGCCGCCCTCGGGCGCAGCACCGACCTGAGGCTCGGCGTCGATCCCGCAGTCGCCGAGCGCGCGGCCGCCTATCTCGTCATTGTCCTCGAGACGAGAACGCCAGAGCAGCTCGCTGCGGACCTCGACGCGGCCGCCGAGCTCGTCACCGACGCGGGCGCCCTCGAGGTCTACGTGCTCGAGGGCGCAGCGGCGAACCAGCTCGTCCAGGCCCGAGAGAAGGTCTTCTGGCTCACGAAGGCGGCGGGCGCGAACGACATCATTGATGTCGTTGTCCCACGATCGAGCGTGCCGAAGTTCTTTGAGGAGGTCTCGACGCTGGCCGAGCGCTACGGTGCCTACGTCGCGGGGTGCGGGCACATCGGTGACGGCAACGTCCACCTGTCGGTCTTCCAACCAGATGACGTGGTGCGCGAGGAGCTCCTGCTCGAACTCTTCCGCGTGGGCCTCGGGCTCGGCGGTGCCATCTCAGGCGAACACGGGCTTGGGAGCGACAAGAACGCCGCCTACCTTGCCCTCACTGATCCGGCCCTCGTCGATCTCCAGCGCGGGATCAAGAACGTCTTCGATCCGAAGGCGCTGCTCAATCCCTTTCGTCACCTCGACGTGCGAGGCGACACGCCCTAGCTCGTCGGAGCTGTCGTCGTCGTCGTTGACGTCGACTTCTTCGACGTCTTTGAGTTGGAACCTGAGGAGAGCGCACTCTGGGCGAGCTTCAGCTCCTTGTTCATGGCATTCACGTCTTGCTGGTACTGGCCGAGATTGCCGTTCGAGAGTGCGGTCTGCGCTGCGGTGTAGTCGGCCGACGCCTTCGCGAGATACTGGACGGCCGTGGCGTTCGTGACCGGTGGTGTCGTGCCGCCGCTCGGCGACGTCGGCGACACGCCGCTCACGCTCGCGCCGAGCACGGCCGAGAGTGCCGCGTCGAGCGTCGGCTCGATGCTCACCTGCTGATTGAAGACCGCGATCAAGTAGCGCAGCTGGGGCATCGGGTTGGTCGAGCTCGTCACGTACATGGGTCGGATGTAGAGAACCGATGAGCGGAGGGGCACGGTCAGGTTGTTGCCCAAGAGGACTTCCGAGCCGTGCTGGTCGAGGAGCGTGATGGTCTGGGACACCGCGGAGTCTTGCTCGATCTCCGAGTCGGCCTGAAGTGGGCCCGTCACCGTCTCCCCACGGGGCGTCTCGTAGATGTTGAGTTGTCCGTAGTTGTTGGGGTTGCTCGTCGCGAGCATGAACGCGGTCAGGTTCTGCACCGTCGCAGAGTTGCCC
>JBAUSF010000272.1:0-1579 GCA_049581565.1 Acidimicrobiales bacterium | reverse complement strand
ATTGGAACCAGCGCTCCCTCAATGCCGTCTTACACCGTCACGCCCGAAAACCGCACCGTCACGCCACCTTCTCCGCCCTTGGGAGTTTCCGCACATCCCGGTGACCACGGAAATGTCAGCATTCACTTCCAGCATCCTGCGCTCGACCACAAAGGCGAAGATTCCGGTCCCATCACCGCTTATGTCGTGACTGTCGAGCCCGGCGGCAGGAGGGTCACTTTCACCGGCCGCAACATCATCACCCTGGACGGTCGCCACACCACCTTCAAGGTCATCTCCGGCCTCAAGCCCGGCACCTACACATTTCGCATCGCGGCCGTAAACGAAGCCGGAGAGGGCGAAGCCGCAACCACCGCGCCGGTCGTAGTGCCTTAGAGCAGAATCGCCTAGCAGGCGGGATTCATCACATAAGGAGCAGTCGTCTCTGCCTTGGCCAGAGTGCCGGGCGGGGAAGGTGCTTGCACGGCAATCGTCTCTGAACGACTAACCTCGCTATCATATGAACAAGGGACAAGATGCCACCCGCAGCAACCACTCCGTCGCCCCCTGGCGCGGCAAACTACAACTCCATCATCATCGGCGTGCTCGCCTTGCAAGGCGACTACGAGGCGCACGCCCGTGCGTTCTCCAATGCGGGCGCGCGCACATTGCTGGTACGCAAGGCCGAGGAGTTGGCGGGCATCGACGGACTGGTCATCCCCGGCGGCGAGTCCACCACGATGCTCAAGTTCCTGGAGCAGAATGGCTTCTTTGATGCCCTCGGCAAGTTCGCTGCCACCACGCCCTGCTTCGCCACCTGCGCCGGCTGTATCCTGCTGGCTCGCGAGGTGTTGCATCCCAAGCAGCGCAGCCTCGGCGTACTCGACGTCACCGTCGAACGCAATGCCTACGGCAGGCAGATTGACTCCACGATTCTCACTCTCCCGACCGAGTTGCCCGGCGGTCCACTGGAGATGGTCTTCATCCGCTCACCACGCATCACCCGCGTGGGTCCGGAGGTTGAAGTGCTTGCCCGTCGCGACGACTTCCCTACCCTGGTGCGCCAGAAACACTTGCTGGTAGCCACGTTTCATCCCGAGATGACCACCGACTCACGCGTGCAAAGGCTGTTTCTCAACATGGTCGCCGCGCACAAGGCTCGATAAGAGCCCAGCGTTCCGTTTCGGCGTCATAGAATTCCCGCCTCGAAGACGCAGCAACTACGGCTACCTCATGAGTAGCGGAAAAGTGCCTTGAATCCGTAGTCCATGTGCTGCTGCATATGGCAGTGGAAGAGCGTTAGCCCGGGCTGGTTGGCGGTGAAGTCCACCACCGCCCGGCCGTAGTATGGCACCACCACCGTATCCTTGATCAGGCCCGCTGTCGCCTTGTCATTCACCGACTTGATCTCCCACACGTGCCGGTGCATGTGCACGGGATGCGAGTCGTCAGTACGGTTCCGGAATATCAAACGGTAGCGCACGCCCTTCTGTAGCACGAACTCGCTTTCATGCGGATAGGGCTTGCCATTCACGAGCCATAAGTTGAACTTCCCCGCCCCGCTGGGGACCTTCTCGATGACCATCTCGATGGTCTGCTG
>JBAUSF010000271.1:0-11947 GCA_049581565.1 Acidimicrobiales bacterium | reverse complement strand
GCTGAGGCGAGAAGCGAAGACGATGTTACGCGCACGAATCTGTCGCAGATTCGAAGATTGCCGCGCAACTCTGTCCCCTTCGACTGGTTTTCTGGACTAGCTCCATTTTTTGACTCGATCCAGAGTTTGTACTAACCTGCACGCGTGACCCAGAGCACGGCCGAACAGCTTCGCCACCACGGTCTTCAAGCAACCGCCCAACGCATCGCGGTGCTGCGGGCGGTGGCGGTCCGCCCCCACGTCACGGCCGACGAAGTGACCGAACTCGCGCAGCTCGAACTCGGCGCGATTTCGCGCCAGGCCGTCTACGACGCATTGGGCGTCTTGGTCGATAAGGGCATTCTCCGACGGATTCAGCCCGTCGGTTCGGCGGCTCGCTACGAGGACCGGGTGAACGACAACCACCACCACCTGATCTGTCGTTCGTGCGGCCGTGTCGTTGACGTCGACTGTGCGGTCGGCTCGGCTCCCTGCCTGACGGCATCGGATGACAATGGCTACGAGATCGATGAAGCCGAGGTGGCCTACTGGGGACTGTGTCCCGCGTGCCAGGGCGAAGGCGAAAGCCCTCATCGAGCGGCACCGTCACCAACCGAACATCGAATTCGGCGCGATGGCGCGCAGCGGAGCAATCCACCGTCGTAATCAATTCGCATTGGGGACGGTCCCCGTGCATACTTTTGACGTTGCACCAAAGGAGAAGAAATGACGGATATCGAGAGCAAGTGCCCGTTCCCCCACGGAGCGAGCACGAAGAGCCAAGCCAACGAGCAGTGGTGGCCAGATGAGTTGAACCTGAAGGTTCTTCACCGCAACTCTCCGAGCGCGAGCCCGATGGACGAGGACTTCGACTACGCCGAGGAGTTCAAGACCCTCGACCTCGAGGCGCTGAAGAAGGACCTCACCGCAGTGATGACTGATTCGCAGCCGTGGTGGCCCGCCGACTTCGGCCACTACGGGCCGTTCTTCATTCGAATGGCGTGGCACAGCGCGGGCACCTACCGCGTTGGCGACGGCCGCGGTGGCGCGGGCGCTGGTCTGCAGCGCTTTGCCCCGCTCAACAGCTGGCCCGACAACGTCAGCCTCGACAAGGCACGCCGACTGCTGCTGCCAATCAAGCTGAAGTACGGGCGCAAGATATCCTGGGCCGACTTGTTCATCCTGACCGGCAACGTCGCGCTCGAGACGATGGGCTTTCCGACATTCGGCTTCGGCGGCGGGCGTGAGGACGTCTGGGAGCCGGACGAGGACACCAACTGGGGTCCCGAAACCACCTGGCTCGGCGACGAGCGCTACAGCGGCGACCGCGATCTCGCGAATCCCCTGGGTGCGGTGCAGATGGGTCTCATCTACGTGAACCCCGAAGGGCCGAACGGCAACCCCGATCCCCTGCTCGCGGCCCGCGACATTCGCGAGACCTTCAAGCGAATGGCGATGAACGACGAGGAGACGGTGGCGCTCATTGCGGGAGGACACTCTTTCGGGAAGACCCACGGCGCGGCGGACCCCAACAAGTACGTCGGTCGCGAGCCCGAGGCTGCGCCGATCGAACAACAGGGCCTTGGCTGGCAGAGCACGTACAAGAGCGGCAGCGGACCCGACGCAATTAGCAGCGGGCTTGAGGGCATCTGGACCAGCACGCCGATCGCGTTCGACAACAGCTTCTTTGACATTCTCTTCGGCTTCGAATGGGAGCTCGAGAAGAGTCCCGCCGGCGCCTCGCAGTGGAAGCCGAAGGGCGGTGCGGGTTCGGACTTGGTGCCCGACGCGTTCGACGCGACAAAGCGACTCGCACCAACCATGCTCACGACGGACCTGTCGCTTCGCGTCGACCCGATCTACGAGCCGATCTCCCGGCGCTTCCACGAGAACCCTCAGGAGTTCGCCGACGCGTTCGCGAGGGCCTGGTTCAAGCTGACCCACCGTGACATGGGTCCGCGTTCGCGCTACCTCGGCCCGTGGGTGCCGACCGAAGCGCTGATCTGGCAGGACCCCGTACCGGCAGTTACCACTGAACTCATCAACGCCTCAGACGTCGCGAGTCTCAAGGCGACGATCCTGGCGTCGGGTCTGTCGATCTCCCAGCTGGTCGCGACCGCGTGGGCGTCGGCGGTGACGTTCCGCGGCACGGACAAGCGCGGTGGCGCCAACGGTGCGCGCGTCCGCCTTCTGCCCCAGAAGGAGTGGAAGGTCAACAATCCAACGGAGCTCGCATCGGTCCTTCACACGCTCGAGGGAATCCAGGAGGAGTTCAACGCGGCTCAGACCACCGCTAAGTCGGTCTCACTCGCTGACCTGATCGTCCTCGGCGGTACCGCTGGCGTCGAACAGGCCGCGAAGAATGCCGGGTTCGACGTTCACGTCCCCTTTGCCCCGGGCCGCTCCGACGCGTCCCAGGAAGAGACGGATATTGAAGCGTTCGCGGTGCTCGAACCGACCTCCGACGGCTTCCGCAACTACCTCGGAGACGCTCACACGCGCGCCGAGTACCTGCTCGTCGATCAGGCACGGAAGCTCACCCTGAGTGCCCCAGAGATGACCGCGCTCGTCGGCGGCCTGCGTGTTCTGCAGGCGAACCATGATCACTCCGAGCGGGGCGTCTTCACCACCCAGCCCGGGTCCCTCACCAACGACTTCTTCGTGAACCTGCTCGACATGGGCACGGTGTGGACGGCAACGACGCCCGACGAGGAGACGTTCGAGGGACGCGATCGCGCGACGGGTGCGCTGCGCTGGACGGCGAGCCGCGCCGACCTTATCTTTGGCGCCAACTCCCAGCTCCGCGCACTCGCCGAGGTCTATGCGAGCGACGACGCACGGCACAAGTTCGTGCGCGACTTCATCGACGCGTGGGACAAGGTGATGAATCTCGACCGGTTCGACCTCGTCTGATCCACGTATTCACCCCCACCGGCGACCGGTCCCGCCGACCAATCGCCGGCGGGGTGACGCGTTGAAGGGCGTCACTCACCAACCGATGTCGTCGCCTTCGCCGCTCCATCAATGATGGACGCTGGACGGGCGACCGTTACGCGATATAGAAGGTCTTCACGTTTACGAACTCGCGAATGCCCTGCGCCGACAGCTCTCGTCCGTACCCCGACCTCTTGATCCCGCCAAAGGGCAGCTCGGGGGTCGACGCGACGATGGCGTTCGCGAAGACCAGGCCCGCCTCGACCCCGGCGATCGCCTGATCGATCTCGCGTTGGTCGGTGGCCCAGATCGAACCTCCCAGCCCCCACGGCGTCGCGTTCGCCAGTTCGATCGCCTCGGCCAAGTCGTCGACGACCTCGACCACGGCGACCGGACCGAAGAGCTCCTCACAACCCGCTCGAGAGTCGCGCGGCACGTCGGTGAGCACGGTCGCCTCGTAGTAGAAGCCCTTGCCCTCGATCTTCTTGCCACCGGTTCGAAGCGTCGCGCCCCTCGCCACGGAGTCCTGTACCTGCGCGTCGATGAGGTCGCGTTGCTCGGCGCTGACGAGCGGTCCGAGGACCGTGGCCGGGTCCATCGGGTCGCCCACAACCACTTCGCTCATTGACTTCGTGAAGCGGCTGATGAACTCGTCGGCCCGATCCTTCACCACGATGAATCGCTTGGACGCGATGCAGCTCTGGCCATTGTTCTGCACTCGCGCGAGCACGGCCTTGGGGATCGTGACATCCAGATCGGCGGAGCTCGCAACGATAAAGGCGTCAGAGCCACCGAGCTCTAAGACGCACTTCTTCAAGTTCTCACCGGCCAACCGGCCAATCGAGACGCCCGCGCCCTCCGATCCCGTCAGCGTCACCGCAGCGATGCGGTCGTCGGCGATCATGGGGGCCAGCTCCTGGTGACCGATAAAAAGGTTCTGGAAGACCCCGTGTGGGAAACCGGCCCGCGTGAAGAGGCTCTCCAAGTAGTGCGCCGAACCGGGCACATTGTGGGCGTGCTTCAAGATGCCGGTGTTGCCGGCCATCAACGAGGGGGCCGCGAAGCGCACCGCCTGCCACAACGCGAAGTTCCACGGCATCACCGCGAGCACCGTGCCGAGCGGCTCGTAGCGAACGCCGCTGCGCGAGGCGGACGAGGCGATGATCTCGTCGGTAAGGAATGATTCGGCGTGTTCGGCGTAGTAACGCATCGTGCCGGCGCACTTCATCACTTCGCCCTTCGCCGAGACGAACGTCTTTCCCATCTCCGACGTCAACAGGGCGCCCGCAAGGTCGACCTCATCTTCGAGGATCTGGGCGGCTCGCGCCATCAACTCACCGCGGTCCTTGAAGGGCATCAGGCGCCAGCTCTGGAACGCCCGAGCTGACGCTTTGAGGGCGGCCTCTATCTCCTCTTTGGTGTGTGCTGGAAACTCAGCCACGACCTCTTCCGTCGCCGGGTTGATGGATTTGAACGACATAACCATTTCCTTCCGCTTCAAAGAATCCGGGAATTCGTATTTCCCCGCTCTCCGTTCTACCGCAGTCCTGGCCGGGCCACGCTTGGGCGCCACGAACCTCGTTCGACACGACCGCCAAAGAAGTCCAGCGAGATCCCGGTTTAACGACGATCTGGAGCGAGATCCGCACAATCGGCTTGGCCGGCGCGATGTTGGCTTCAAACCCCGGGTTTCATTGGCTTCTGGGCCCCTACATCGCTCTTCTCTGCACGCCTATATATATGTGTGCACTCGCAGCGGTTACTTGGCGCACGCACTGGTGACTCGGCCCACTACTGCGCAGTCCAGCCCCCATCGATCGACAGCGACGCCCCGGTAATCGTCTGGGCTTCGTCGCTGCAGAGAAAGACCGACAGTGCCCCGATCGCTTCGGGCGTGGTGAACGTCTCCATTGGCTGCTTTTCCTGTAGCAGCTTGATCTTCTCCACCGAAAGCTCGGTGCCCGACTGGCGAGCGCGGGCTTCGAGCTGGCGCTCGACGAGCGGAGTCAGCACCCAACCCGGGCAGATGGCGTTAACCGTCACGCCCTCGTTCGCGAGCTCGAGGGCGGCGACTTTCGTGGCGCCTATCACCCCGTGCTTGGCCGCGACGTAGGCGATCTTCTGTGGGCTCGCGACGAGTCCATGAGCCGAGGCGATGTTGATGATGCGACCCCAGCGCTGATGCTTCATCGACGGGATAGCGGCCTTCATGGCATAGAAGACGGCGGAGAGATTGAGCGCGATGATCGCCTGCCATCGCTCCTCGGGAAACTCGTCAACGGGTGCGACGAACTGGATGCCCGCGTTGTTGACGAGCACGTCGACGTCGCCGAGCGCCTCGCGGGTGTGCGCCACGAGCCTCGACACCTCATCGGGTCTCGAGAGATCGGCGCCATCGTAGGAAACGGTCACGTCGCACTCGTCGGCGAGACCCACGCGAAGCTCTTCGATCTGCTCGAGGTCGCCGAAGCCGTTCAACATCACCGACGCTCCGGCCCCGGCGAGGGCGCGGGCAATACCAAGACCGATGCCGCTCGTCGAGCCCGTGACGAGAGCGACCTTTCCTCCAAGCGTCATCCGGTCACCCTCCTTTGGACATCGCACCACTTGGCGCGGCCAATCGCGTCACTACGGATTCTTGCCCGTCATCAGCGCGAGGGCGTTGACGCCACGCCGAGCTCGCCGACGAAGAACGAGCCCGGCGATGCCTCCGGGCGCAAACAGTACGAACAGGACAAAGATGGCGCCAAGAAGAAACTGCGGCTGGGACAGCGGAACCCTGACGAAAGCCGGCAGCGTGGTGAAGGACGGCTCGGCCGAGACCTTATCAAGGTACTGCTGCAGGTAGACGTAGACCATGGCGCCGACGACGGCGCCCCAGCGAGTCCCCGCCCCGCCGAGGACGACCATGATGAGAATGGAGAGTGTCACCGTCGTCGACGCGACAACGCTCGGAACGGCCGTCCCGATCACGAGGATGTAGACGATCCCTCCGCCCGTCGCGATGAGCGATGAGATAACGAACGACATCAGCTTGAATCGAAATGGCCTCGTGCCGAGCACGGTGAGTCGTCGCTCGTTCTCTCGGATCGCAACGAAGACGTGCCCAGTCACCGATTCGGTCACGAGCCAGACAATCGCGTAGGCAACGACGAGAAAGAACAGCGCGACCCAGTAGAGGTTCCGAGTGTTCGAGACTGCTCCCGAAAGGAACGACGGTAACCGGCTATACGAGATGGCGAGGCCCGTGTCGCCACCGGTCAGATTGTGAGGATTGCTTTCGACGAGGTAGTAGGCCGCTTGCGCAAACGCGAGGGTCACCATCGCAAAGGCAATGCCGTGGACGCGAAGGGCAATCGCTCCGAGCACCACCGCCAGGACAAGCGAGACGCCAAATGTGAGCAGCAGCGCTGGCCAGAGTGGCCAGGCCCAGTGGGTGAGGGCGATATCAAAGACGTACACGCCGGTTGCGAAATACAGCACGGGACCGAGCGACATGAGACCCGTAAAGCCGAACATCAGGTCGTATCCGACCGCAATGCCGGCGAACATGAAGCACAGCGCCAGAACCTCGAGCGTGCCGGTCGAGTTCACGATGTCGAGTGTGCCCGGCAGAATCCACGCGACGTGCAAGCCAATGAACGGTATGACGACGAATACGGCGAGCGCGACTGCGCCGACGACGACTCGAAGGTGGTGGGTGACCCAGGTCCTCATATGGCATTCCCGAAGAGTCCGCGGGGACGCCACTCGAGAACGAGCGCCAGCAGGAGCACGGTCGAGAGGTTGCCGATCTGCGCCCAGCCGCTGTGGCCGCCGATGTAGAACGATGTGTAATCCTGCAAGAGGCCGACCACGAGCGCGGCGACGGCCGACCCGCGAATCGAACCGAGTCCGCCGATCACGACCACGATGAAGGCGAAGATCAGCAAGCTGTCGCCCTGACCTGGTGAGACGAGGTCGCCGCTGAACACGATCGAATAGAGAATCCCCGCGAGGCCCGCCATGGCGCCACCGATGACGAAGACGAGCGTGAAAGCCCGACCGACGTCGATCCCAAGCGCACGGACCATGTCACGATTTTCGACCCCCGCGCGGATGATGATGCCGTAGCGCGTACGCGCGAGAAACCACTCGAGGGCTACGAGCACGATGACCCCTGCGCCGAGGGCGAGAAAGTTCGCGTCGGGCAAGAAGAGGTGGCCAACGCGCGTCGGCTCGATCAACCAGAGCGGAACAGGGATCTGCAGGGAAGCGCTCCCGAATCCGCCCATGAGTAGTGCGACCACCGCAAGGTCGAGGCCGATGGTGACCAGGATCTGGCTCATGGGCTTGCCGTACAGCCTCCGGATGAGCAGCAACTCGACGATGCCCGCGGCGACAGCTCCCCCGAGCGTGGCGCCCGCGATCGCGAGCACAATGAGCGTCGGTGCCCCGAGGGACGAGGGCAGCCGCGTCGCAATCTCGAGGCCGGCGTAGGCGCCAAGAGTCATGAAGAGCCCGTGGGCGAAGTTGAGCACGTCCATCAGTCCGTAGATCAGCGAGAGGCCAGAAGCCGCGAGAAAGTAGATGGCCCCGAGAGCGACACCGCTGAAGGTGATGACGAGAAAGACGTTCACGCTGCTCCCGCCACCCCGAGGAGCTGACGGACGAGGTCGGGATCGCTGAGGTCCTCCGCCCCGCCGCGGTGGACGACCTCGCCGTGATCGAGCACGACGATCCGTTCGGCGAGGCGCTTCACGACGCTCAAGTTCTGCTCGACGAGCAGCACCGTCGCGTGCTCGCCGGCTCGTTCGAGAACCTCCGCAAATTCAGTCACGAGCCTCGGGGCGAGTCCCTTCGATGGTTCGTCGACCAAGAGGAGCGGCTGGTCGTTCAGCAGCGCCCGTGCGATCGAGAGCATCTGCTGCTGACCGCCCGACAGGGTTCCCGCGCGTTGGCGAGCTCGCTGATTGAGTTCGGGGAAGAGCGCGAACACTTCGCCGTAGCGTGGCGTCTCACTGCTTTCGGCAAGTCGTAAGTTTTGCTCAACGGTGAGGCCGGCAAAGACGTCGCGGTCCTCGGGCACGTAGCCAATGCCAAGCCGGACGATGCGGTGCGTTGGCCAACCGCTCACGGCGCTGCCCAGCACGTTGATCTGACCCGTGCTCGCGACTAGCCCAAGGATGGCGCGAAGCGTGGTGGTCTTGCCCACGCCGTTTCTTCCGAGCAGCGCCGTCACTCCTCCGGTTGGCACCGTAAGGCTCACTCCTTGGAGCACGTGGGAGCCAGCGATGTTGACGTGCAGGTCAGCGATCTCGATGGCGTTCACAGTGGATCACCGAGGTACGCCGCCTGGACGCTCTCATTGGCCATGACCTCTTCTGGCGTGCCGCAGGCGAGGAGGCGCCCGTAGTCGAGTACCGCCACGTCCTGTGCGAGTCCAACGACGACCGCCATATGGTGCTCCACCATCAGCACGGTCCGGCCTTCAGAGTGCAACCGCCCTATCAGCGTTGTCAGCAGCGGTACGTCTTCGGTGTTGACGCCCGCCATAGGTTCGTCGAGCAAGAGCACCTTCGCGTCGGCTGCGAGAAGGATCGCCAGTTCGAGCTTGCGCTTGTCGCCGTGACTGAGGGATCCCGTGACGTGGTGGGCCATCGAGGCGAGCCCGACTTCCTCGAGCGAGGCGGCAGCCGCCATCGTCGCCTGATCACTGGCGCGGGGCCGCTGCCAGAGCTTCATGCTGCCACCGAGCCGCGCCTGGGCTGAAAGCCGCGCGTTCTCGAGCACGCTGAGCGAGTTGAAGAGGCTCGAAGTTTGAAAGGTCCGTCCCATGCCGAGCCCAGCTCTGCTCGAGGAGCTGACTCTCGCGAGGTCGCGGCCGAAGAGCTCCACGACGCCGTCGGTTGGTTTCAACAGTCCGCTCAACAGATTGAGCAGCGTGGTCTTGCCGGCGCCGTTGGGTCCGATGATGCCGAGAAAGCTTCCCTCTTCAATCTCGAGGTCGATGTCGGAGAGGATATTCACTCCCCCAACCCGGAATCCCAGGCCCCTCACCCGTAGGGCGAGGGGCCTGGGACCGGAACTTTCTCTCATTTGGGGAGACTAACTAATTGTTGAAGTGCGCCGTGACCGGAGGGGCGGTCTCCGCCGCCGTCAGGGTGCGCAGGACAACCGGCTTGTAGCCACCGTCAATCGTCTGGACGAGATCCACCTGGTACATCGGTTGGAGCATGGCGTGGTCAGAGGCTCGAATGGTCTGTTCACCCTTCGGAGCGAGGAAGCTCCACCCGGCGAGTCCCTTGATCATTTTGTTCACGTTCGTTCCACCGCCGGTCTGTATGGCGCGCACCAGCATCTGGGCCCACGTGAAGCCGTCGGGGGTGAAGAGGTCTGGCTGCTGGTGGTACTTCTGTTCCATTGCCTTGACGAGATACGAATTGGCGGCGTTAGTGGAACCGTCCGAAACGTAGAGCGACAGGTAGTTGAAGGTGGTGCCGACAGATCCGTAGAACGGGTAGGTCGCGATATTCGCGAGCCCCGTCACGACGTGCGCGGTCGAGAGGACGCCTTGCTCTTCGAGTGACTGCATGAGGGGAGCCCCCGTGGTACCGGCCCAGGCGAGGAAGATGATGTCCGGCTTGTCCTGTTGCACCTGGAGCGCGGTTGACGTGAAGTCTGTCGTGGTGAGGGGCACCAACAGACTCGTGACAGTGTCGCCGAGGCTCTTAAAGGCGTTGGTCGCATCGGTGACGTACGACTGACCGAAGGCGAAGTCCTGGCCGAGCACCAGAATGGTCTTTCCCGTACCGAGCGCCTCGACGTACGACTTGGCCGTTTGCACGTCCTGGTACGTCTGACGGCCCGAGCGGAACGTGTAGCGGTTGACGCCGGTGATTGCGTCATCGGCTGCAGCACCCGAGATGTAGAGCACCTTGTTCTGTGCGGCGAGCGGCGCCAGCTCATCGGCGATGCTCGAGTCACCGGTGCCGCCGATGATCTTGTATCCGGCACCAACGTACGACTTGAAGTCGGTCACGGCGGTCGTCGGGTTGTCCGCATCGTCGTCCCACGAAATGTCGAGTCGCTGGCCGTTCACCTCATCGGTACCCATCGTCGCGTACTTGAGACCGATGTTGAAGCCCTGACGCCATTCGGTCTCGTAGGCGGAATAGATCCCCGTCTGTTCGAGAATCATCCCTACCTTGACCGGAGGCTTCGCCGGAGCGGCGCCTGACAGCTGCGCCGCGCCGATGCCCGCACTGAGAGCCACCATCGCAAGCGACATGGTGACCGCAGTCAATCGAAAGTGCCTGTTCATTTCCCCCCTTGAAAATGCCTCGGCCTGACGGCCGCGTGAGCGAAGTTAAGCAGAGGCTCGCAAGAATGTCAAGTGAATCACCTCTCAGTTTTTCAGGCGACTACGTCCTAAAGCTCTGAAAAACACGCGTAAACGTGCAGAAATCAAGATCTCTCACCGATCGGGATGATCCATCGCGCGACGTTAGGGTTTCCGCGAACGTCGAATGAAGGCGCCCCCGATTAGCGCAGTGCTGCCTCAACTGCCGCTCGGGCGATGTTCGCGCCTCGAGTGCTACCTGGTACGAACTGCATCTTGTTCGGTGTGTAGGCGATGGTGATGTCGAAATCTTGGTCCATCACGACGAGCGATCCGAGGCCCGCCCAAAAACAGCCGCGCGGGCCAAGCGGCGTCACGCTGCTCGCGAGTCCGTAACCCATGCCGAAGTGTGCTTCGATGCCGAGCACCAAGTCCACGCCGTGCGCCTGGGTCTCAAAGATCCGAGCGCCGGTCTTCTCTGAGAAGAAGCGCGTGCCGTTGTACTCGCCGTTGTTCGCGACGATCGACTGGACCATGGCAACCGAGCGCGCGTTGCCGTGGCCGTTCGACGCGGGAATCTCGGCTGCACGCCACCACCGCTGCCAGGGCCACGTGAAGTCGATGGGTGGTGACATCCACGAACGAAACGCAATCGACTCACGGTCCAGTCCGTCGAGGACATTCCCGTCGCCTGGTATGACGAGACTCACGCGTGACTCTTCTGACTCAGGAAGTCCGATGTGGAAGTCCGCGCCGACGATGTCGGTGACCTCGGACTTCAAGAACTGCGCGAACGAGGTGCCAGTGATGCGGCGGACGAGCTCACCAATCAGATAGCCCTGGGTGACGAGGTGGTAGCCCGAGGCCGTGCCGGGCTCCCACCACGGCGCCTGCTCGGCCAGGGCAGTGACGCAGAGATCCCAGTTCGCGAGGTCGGTTGGCTCGAGCGCCCTCTCAAACCCCGACAGCCCCGACGTGTGGCCCATGACGTCGCGCACCTTGATATCCGCCTTGCCCTGTTGTGCGAATTCGGGCCAGTACCTCGACACGGGAGCGTCGAAATCGAGCTCGCCACGGTCACTCAGCATCAGTGCCACAAGGAATGTCATCGTCTTCGTCACCGACCAGACGTTCACGATCGTGTCGCGCTCCCATGGCGTTGTCTTCTGCTCGTCCGCAAATCCGCCCCAGATGTCGGCGACGAGCTCGCCTCTCAAGATCACTGCGATCGACGCGCCAACGTCTTCGCCACTGAGCAGCTGCTGCTCGAATACCTCGCGCAGAGTGGAGAACTTTTCTGTGGTGTATCCCCGAACGATTGGCATCGCGTCTCCAGTTTCACTCATCACGTCTCGCGTTAAGCCTCCACGACAATAGCGACTCGCGTTTGTCGCGAACGTACGTCACTGTCAACGCGCGCAGCCGAGGTCGTCATTTTCGAGCAGACACTACCTCGCGAACATCTCCGATGTTGTTGCTTGCGCGCGATCATCTGCGCGACTGTACATGCGCATCGGGCACCATGCTCATTTCGTGGAGCACATTCGTCGAGCACCCCTCTTTAGCAAGCGTCTCGGTACGATGTCGTCGAACCGCCGAATTACGACTAGAGCCGGTGGCTCTGTGCGCGGGGCTCGCTGCGCTGCAACGACAAACGAAACTCTTGCGCCAGCACTGATCGGACTCTCGTCGACGCTCATGGTTCACCTGATC
>JBAUSF010000270.1:0-18747 GCA_049581565.1 Acidimicrobiales bacterium | reverse complement strand
GTCCATGGCGTTTCCGCGTGACGCGCTGACGAACGATCAACAACTCATCGCGCGGCTGCGTAGCGTCGTTGACGACGAGGAGATCGGCACGATCGTGGTCGGACGCCCGGTCGCACTCTCGGGCGGTGAGACGGCGAGCACTCGCGAGGCGGACGAGCTCTTTGAGCGTCTGGTCGAGGAGTTCGGTGCCCACGTGGTTCGCCAGTGGGATGAGCGGCTGACGACTCTCGAAGCCCAGCGTTCACTCTCACAGGCGGGGATCAGGGCAAAGGACCACCGCGAGCGCGTCGACAGCGCGGCCGCAGTGATCATGCTGCAAAACTACGTGGATGGCCTTTCCGCTGACTAAGCCGCTCGGCCGTGTTCTCCTCGCCGTGGCGGTCCTCATCGTGATCGTTGTGGGATGGTTCCTGCTTCAGGTCGATCCGATCTTTGCGGGTACGGGCAAGGAGGTCATCGTCACGGTGCATCCGGGCGACTCGTTCGCCACCATCGCGGGCGAGCTGCACCAAAAGGGAGTCATCGCCTCGCCCTTCGCCCTTCGCCTCGACAGCCTGGTCTTCGGGGAGCCCACCGTGCGGGTGGGCAGCTACGAACTTCGTCAAGGTTCGTCGTTCGCTCACGTGAAAGCGATCCTCGGCAACACCCCCAACGTGGAGACGGTCGACGTCGCGCCGGGCCTCACCATCAAGGAGGTTGCGTTCCTCGTCAACGGAGCAAAGGGCGTGCGCTACGCCGACCGCTTCGCCCACGACGTCGCGGACGACGTGACGCCGAGTCCGTTCGCGAAGGGACACTCACTCGAGGGGCTGATTGGCGCCAAGACCTACCTGATCACGTCCTCGACGACGCCCGAAGTGCTTGCGCGCGAGATGGTGGAGAACTTTGACAAAGAGGCCTCCTCGGTCGGGCTGTCGACGACCACGTCGGTGAACGGGCTCGACGCCTATCAGCTGATCACGGCCGCCTCGATCGTCCAGAAGGAGGCCTACTACCAGCGCTACATGGGTAAGGTCGCTCGCGTCATCTTCAACCGGCTCGCGCGAGGGGGTCCGCTCCAGATGGACTCAACCGTGCTGTACTACGTTGGTCAGGACGGCGGCACCGTGACGCCGGCCATGTTGCAGATCAACACCCCCTACAACACGTACTTGTACCCGGGTCTCACTCCGACGCCGATCTGCACCGTCTCGAAGGCGGCGCTCGAGGGGGTCCTGCACGCGCCGCTCGGTCCCTGGCTCTACTTCGATACCGTGACTCCCCAAGGCAAGACACTCTTCGCCTCGACCTTCGCCCAACAGCTGAAGAACGAGAAGATCGCGAAGAAGAACGGCATGCCGTGAACTGGCGACTCGCCGTGGTCGGCTCGCCCGTCTCCCACTCGCTCTCACCCCAGCTCCACGAGGCGGGCCTGCGACTCGCGGGACTGAGCGGGACCTCAACGCGCGTCGAACTGAGCCTGGAACGCGCGGGAGAGCTCGGCGAGCTCCTCGCGACGCGGTTCGATGCTCTGTCGGTAACGAGCCCGCTCAAGCGGGCGGCCTTCGAACTGAGCAGTGAGCGAAGCGACGCCGCGACGCGCACGCAGTCGGTGAACTCGCTCGTCGTGCGCAGCGGCGTGATCAGTGGCGCGAGCACCGACGGGGAGGGGTTCGTGGCCTCGCTCACCTACGAATATGGGCCGGTCGTCGACAACGCCCACGTCGTCGTGCTCGGCGCGGGCGGTGCCGCGAGCGCGATTATCGACGCGCTCGTCCAGCACGGCGCGGCGTCAGTCGCGGTCGTCGGGCGAACGGAGTCCAACGTAGAAGCCCTCGCGTCGCGCTACTCGAACGTCGTTGCGGGGGCCCTCGTCTATCGGCCGGTCGATCTCGTTATCAATACCGTCCCCGTCGCGGGACGGGTCGCCGAGGCGGCCGTCCTTCAGGGCGTTCACGCCGACACCATCGCCGCGGACATCGCCTACGACCCGCGGCTCTCTGCGTGGCGACAGCGCTACGAAGAAGCGGGATGTCGAACCACGAATGGCCTGTCGATGCTGGCATTCCAGGCGGCGCTTCAGATGGAGTGGTGGTGGGGCGTAACGTTAGAGGGCGCCCAACTGCTTGAGGCGCTGCTATGACGACTGACACCCTGAGCGCACTGACCACCCGGATCCGCGCACGGGACCACGTCGACTTCGCCCTGCTGTGGGGGCTCCTCACCCTCGGCGTGACCGGCATCGTCGTCAACTACTCCGCGTCGCGCCAGCAGCTCATCAACGCCGGCGAGAATCCGCACTACTACCTCGAGCGCCAGGGACTCTTCGTGGTGCTCGGCGTGATCGCCATGTTCATCGTCTCGCGGATCGACTATCGGCGCTACGAGATCGCGGCGACCCCACTGTATGTATTCTCCCTCCTCGCCCTCGGGGGCGTCTTCGTCGTCGGAAAGAGCGCCCTCGGCGCCGAGCGCTGGTACAGCTTTGGCAGCACCATTCAGATTCAGCCGAGTGAGTTCACCGTCTTGTTCTTGATTCTCGCGATCGCGACGTTCTGCGCGCGAAGAACCGAGGGCCTCAAGATGTACGACGTCATGCGCCTGCTCGTGATGGCGACGGTGCCGCTCGTGCTCATCTTCAAGCAGCCCGACCTCGGCACCGCGATCATCATCGTGCTGATCGTCTCGGCGATGATGGTGATCGCCGGCGTCCCGCCACGGTTCATGACACTGCTCGCGGTGCTCGGATCCGTCGGTCTCGCCGGTGCGGTCTACCTCGACCTGCTCAAGAAGTACCAGGTCGAGCGGATCACCTCGTTTCTCAACCAGAACTCCACCAACCCGGCCGTCCAAGGCCTGCTCTACGAGGTGGCGAACGCGAAGAGCGCCATTGGTTCAGGTGGCATCTACGGCGCCGGTCTCTTCCACGGTCTCCAGACGACGCTCGGCTACGTCCCCGAACAACAGACCGACTTTATTTTCACCGCGATCGGCGAGCAGATGGGCTTTATCGGCTCGGTGCTGATCGTCGCGCTGCTCGCGTTCATTGCCTGGCGCATGTTCGCTGTTGGCAAGAACGCGAAGGACACGATGGGTCGGCTGCTCTGCGTTGGCATCTTCATCTTCTTCGCCTTCAGCACCTTTGAGAACATCGGCATGACGATGGGCATCATGCCCGTTACGGGCGTGCCGCTGCCCCTGCTCAGTTACGGTGGTTCGGCGACGCTGGTCTTTTTCGTATCGGGCGGCGTCGTGCTGTCGGTGTCGCGACGCGGCCCGTCGAGGGCGCCGTAGTGGAAGAGGTCGAGCACGAGATGACAGGTGACGCGGCTCCGGCCGACGAGCTCACCCCGAGCGACCCGCGTGAGGCACCTGAGGTACCTGAGGCACCTGAGCAGACCGAGCCACCACAGCCACCCCAGGCACGCGAGGCGCAACCACTTGAGGACGTGATGTTTCGGGTCATGCATCTCGATTCGGTGCTCTATGACTTGACCGACCCGTCGCCCATGGTGCACCTCCTCGAGGCGGAGGCGCCGTTTCGCTACCTGGTCATCCCCGTCGCGCTCGCCGACGCGATCGCGATCCAGCACGCGCACTCTTCAATTGAGGGGCGCCGACCCGGGACGCACGAGCTGATGAACGCCGTCCTGACGCGGCTCGGCACCGAGGTCATCGCCGCGCGCATCGTTCGCTACGAGAACGGCGTCTTCTTCGCCGAGCTCGACCTCATGACGCCAAAGGGGCGTCAGGTCTTTGACTGTCGAACGAGCGACGCGCTCACGATGGCTCTGCGCCAGAACTCCCCGGCACCGATCCTCTGCTCCGAGGAAGTCCTTCAGCACTACTATGCCTAATCATTTTCGCGATCATTTTCGCGAGAGCTTGACCGCGACGATCTCGCCGCCCTTTCGCTCGGTGTTGTTCTCGTCCGAGATGCGCAGCAGCAGCGCCACGACGATGTAGTTGGCGATCAGCGAGTTGCCGCCGTAGGCGACGAAGGGGAGCGTGATCCCGGTAAAGGGCACGAGGCGGAGCACGCCCGCCATGATGAAGAACGCTTGGAACCCCATGAGCGCGGTGAGTCCGGTCGCCAACAGTCGCACGAAGTCCGATGACGCGCGCTGTGCGATGCGAAAGCCCTCACCGACGAACCCCGCAAACAGGCACAGCACCAAGATGACGCCGACGAAGCCGAGCTCTTCGGCAACGGCGGCAAAGATCATGTCCGACGTGATGTAGGGCACCGTGCCCGACTGGCCTAGACCGAGGCCAGTGCCGGTAATGCCACCGGCGGCGATTGAGAACCACCCGTAGGCGAGCTGGTGGGAGAAGCCGAAGTTGGCCGGGGACCACGGGTTCAACCACTCACTGACGCGAACCTGGACTTGAGAGAACATCTTGTCCGCGAGGAAGGCCCCGCCGACGAGAAGCCCGAACCCGAGGACAACGTAGGACTTGAGACCCGTGGTCACCCAGAGCAGCGCAATAAAGAGCGCGAAGATCAGCATCGCGAAACCCAGATCGTTCTCCCCGCCGATGATGACAATCGAGGTTCCCCAGGCGACAAGGATCGGGACGAGCACCTTCGGAGGGACAAAGTTGCGCCCCGCAAGACGCTGGGTGGGCGTCGAGAGGAGGTCGCGATTCGCCGCGAGATACGAGGCGAAAAAGAAGATCAGCAGGATCTTCGCGAATTCAACGGGCTGAAAAGAAAAGCCGTGGAAATCGATCCACAGCCGTGCGCCATTCACCGTGGTCCCGACGTGGGGAATGAGGGGAGCGGCGAGCAGGGCAATGGCCGCAACCAGGGTGAGGTATCGATAACGATCGAGGTCGCGAACGTGGCGAACGACGATGAGCGTGAGCGTGAGCGCCACGGCGCTGACGAGAAACCATTCGGCCTGGGTGTGGGCGTAGGTGGTGGGGTCCCAGCGAGCGATCTCGACGTAGCCAATGCCGTTGAGCAACGTCGCGATGGGAAGGAGCACCTCTGACGAGCGCGGCGCCCAGCGCTGAATTGCGAAATGCATCATCAGTGAAATCGCCACGACCCCACCGAGAAACCATCCAAGGCGCGCGGGCATCTTGTCCTGGCTCCCGAGCGAGGCGAGGATGTAGAACGCCGAGGTGATGATCCAGGCGAGGACCATCAGTCCGAGTTCGGTCAGTCGCGCAGTGCGACGAACGGGTGACGAAATGACGCCAGCGCGGGGGCTTGCGAGTCTCGCCACGTTTCCAGCGTAGCCCTACGATAGTGAGCAAGACTCGTCTACCTCGGGGGAAAGGCGCCGTGACCACAGATCTTTCGAAGTTCGGACCGGAGCGGTTCTCGAGTCGGGAACTTTCACGCCTCGAATTCGGTTCGCGCCTGCTCGACCTCGGTGAGGATCAGCGTCTTCCGATTCTCGAGCGGTGCAAGTTCGTCGCCATCTTTGCCGACATGGTGGACGAGTTCTTCCAAGTGCGCGTGGTGAGTCTTCAGGACAAGGTCGCAGCCGGCGTGCAGACTCCCTCGGTCGACGGCATCCGTCCGCGTCAGCAGCTCGAAGCGATTCGCGAGCGCGTCCTCGAACTCGTTGAACGCCAGGATCGTCTGATGCTCGACTCGCTCATGCCCGCCCTCGCGATGGGCGGCATCAAGATCGTGCGTCACGACGAGCTCGACGAGTACGCGAAGGAAAACCTCGCGCGCTACTTCGACGAGAATGTCTATCCCGTGTTGACGCCGCTCGCCGTCGACCCGGGCCACCCGTTCCCGATGATCTCGAACCTGTCGCTCAACATCGCCGTCAACGTGCGCGACGAGCTCACCGATGACGAGCGCAGCGCCCGCGTGAAGGTGCCCAACTCGCTGCCGCGCTTTCTCCAGGCGAGCGAGACCGAGTGGATACTGCTCGAAGATCTCATCATTGCCCACCTCGGCCGGCTGTTTCCGGGGATGACCATCGGGCGGGCCGACCTCTTTCGAGTGACGCGAAACGCCGACCTCACCCTCGAAGAGGACGAGGCCGACGATCTGCTGGTCGCGCTCGAGGTCGAGCTTCGCCGGCGGCGCTTTGGCGAAGCCCTGCGCGTCGAGATCCAGCGCGACATGGACGAGGAATTCTTGAAGCTGCTCATCAATCAGTTGAACCTTGACGCCTCGAACGTGTACGTGAGCGACGCCATGCTCGGGCTGAGCGACCTCTGGAGCCTCTACCGATTCGATCGTCCCGACCTCAAGAGCGAGAGCTGGTCGCCGATCACCCCGAGACGCCTCCTCGACGGCGACCACGTCGGCGACGTCTGTGCCGCCATCCGTGACGGGGACATCCTCCTGCACCACCCCTACGAATCCTTCACCGATTCGGTCGAGTCCTTCACGGCCCAAGCGGCCGTCGACCCGAAGGTCGTCGGGATCAAGCAGGCGCTCTATCGCACCTCGGGTGACTCGCCGATCGTCGCGTCATTGATCCAAGCGGCCGAACGCGGCAAGCAGGTCGTCGCGCTCGTCGAGCTGAAGGCCCGGTTTGACGAGGCGGCAAACATCGAATGGGCGAAAGCCCTCGAAGACGCGGGCGTCCACGTCGTCTACGGCATCGTCGGGCTGAAGACCCACGGCAAGATCACCTTGGTGCTGCGCTCGGAGGGCGATACGACGGCGCGCTACGTCCACATCGGCACCGGCAACTACAACGACAAGACGGCCCGGATCTACGAGGACTTCGGTCTCTTGACGCGCGACCCCGCGATCAGCCACGACGTTGGCGAGCTCTTCAACTTCCTCACGGGCTTCGCGCGAATTGGCAACTACGAGAAGCTCATCGTCAGTCCTCTGTCCACGCGTACACGGATCATCGAACTCATCAACGGACAGCGTGATCGCGGTTCGGCGGGCAGGATCGCCATCAAGGTGAACGGCCTCACCGACCCGTCGATCATTGACGCCCTCTACGAGGCGAGCATCGCGGGGGTCGAAGTGCGCCTCATCGTGCGCACGCTCTGCTCGCTGCGCCCGGGGGTCGAGGGCCTCTCGGAGAACATCAAGGTCCATTCGCTCGTGGGCGAGTTTCTCGAACACTCGCGCCTGTTCATCTTCGGTGAGCACGGCGACGAGGACTTCTCGATCTTCATCGGTTCGGCTGACCTCATGGAGCGCAACCTCGACCGCCGCGTCGAGGTGGTCGTGCCCATCGAGGAGGAGGCGTTGCGACAAGAGCTGCTCGAAGCCTTTGAGATCACATGGCGCGACGACCTGTTCACTTGGGTGCTCGGGACCGACCGACGATGGCGGCGACTACAGCCCGTCAACGACTTCTCGGCGCAGGCCGAGTTCAAACGTCGGGCGATGGATCGGGCGCGATCCCTCTCACAGGTTTGACCTCGGTCGGACGGCGCCACTGCAGGCTCGCGTAGAAGGCACCGCCGACGGGGATAGGGATCCAGAAGTTGACGAGTCGATAGGCGAGGACGGCGAGGATCGCCTGGCTGTGGGGCACGCCGAAACCGACGAGCGACGAGATGAGGACCGCCTCGACGACGCCGAGGCCCGCCGGGGTGAGCGGGATGGCCGCGAGCACGTTGGCGAGCCCGTAGGCGACGAGCAGGTCGATCGGCGACACGACCGAGCCGAAGGACCAGAGGAAGACCCACAGGCACGTCGCGTCGAGCATCCAGTTGAGGGCGGCCCAGGTGAAGGCCCACCAGAGCGTGCGCCGGTTGGTGATGAGCAGCGTGATGCGGCCAGCGACCTTTCGCAGCAGTGCCGACACGACGTCCGGGTTGAGCGAGGGAACGCGACGGGCGATCACCCGCAGCCATTCGTCGGCCCGACGCTGTCCGCGAGTGATGAGCAAGATCGTCCCGAAGAAGGCGAGGAGAAGGAAGACTCCCGCGAGGGCCGCGAAGCCGTAGGCGGGGTTAAATCCATTGAGCGGGATCGAGATGACGAGCGCGATCCAAAAGATGATGTTGAGCACCACGGCTGAACCCGAGCCCTGGGCCGCGAGCCCGAAGGCGTTCGTCTCTTTGGGCACGCCGAGCTCGTTGAAGATCCGGTACGCGAGGGCTCCCGCCGGGGCCGTGCCGCCGGGCACGACGTGGCTGATCGCAAAGCCCGCCATGTCGACGCGCAGCGTGTTGTAGCGGCTCGGGGCGTGGGGATAGAGCACCGTGCGGGTGAGCTCGACGTAGGCGAGGATGGCGCCCACTTCGAGGAGAACGGCGAGGACCACCAGGACGGGATTGACCGAGCCGAGCAGCGAGAGCGAGCGGCGCCCGGGGCCGATCTGGGGCAGGACGAGGTATCCGAAGACGAAGACGATGAAACCCAAACTGAGAATCAGGCGGATCTCACGGGGGAGCGCGAGTCGCTTCTTCGGGGCGGCGTCGGGCATATGGCTTCCTCTGGCGCGCGATCGCGGCGCAACCGAACAAGTGTACTGGACGCCGTAGAATCGTCTGAATGCGCACGCTCGTGGTTTTGCCCACGTACAACGAGATTTTCAACGTCGAACTGATGCTGCGCACACTGAACGAACTCGTTCCCGAATGCCACGTGCTCGTCGTGGATGACGCGAGCCCCGACGGGACGGCCAAGCGAGCCCACGCCGTAGGTTCGGAACTCGGGGGCATTGACGTCCTCGAGCGTGCCGCGAAGACCGGGCTCGGCGACGCCTACCGCGCCGGATTCAGGTGGGGGCTGGAACGCGGCTTCGATCACTTCGTCGAGATGGACTGCGACTTCTCCCACGATCCGAAAGCGCTGCGCGAACTCTTCGCCGCGGCGGAAGACCACGACGTCGTGATCGGCTCGCGCTACATCCGCGGCGGTCACATACCCAACTGGCGCTGGTCGCGTCGCCTGCTCTCGCGCGGAGGCAACGAGTACGCGTCGTTGGTCCTCGGGCTGAAAGTCGCGGACTCGACCTCGGGATACCGGGTGTACTCGGCAACGGCGCTCGAGAAGATGGACTACTCGACGGTCGCCGCCGACGGCTACGGGTTCCAGATCGAGATGACCTACCGCGCCCGCAGCAATGGCGTGAGCATCGTAGAGGTACCGATCATCTTCAAGGACCGGCTTCGTGGCGAGTCGAAGATGTCAAAGACCATTGTCATCGAAGCGCTCGGGCTCGTCACGACATGGGGGGTCGAACGCGGGGTTGCGAAGCTGCGCGAACGACGTCGCGCGCAGAAGGCGGCGAGCCAACGCGGGAGCTGAGGCTGCAGTAGGGCGAAGCGGCGGCGAAAATGGTGAGGAGATTCCTATGGCAGTCGTTCATCAGACCACGCTGGTCCCTTCCAAGCTGGAGTTGCTCACCGCGTGGCTGCCATCACAGCCTTGGTACCGCGGAAGCGCGTTGCCCGAGCTGTCACGCGCGGGCGGATTTCGTCTGGACGACCCGGCGGGTGCCGTCGGCATCGAGCTCATGGTCATCAATGACGCCTCAGGTGTAGTACCGACGAGTTACCTGACGCCGCTCACCTATCGAGATTCGCCCCTACCGGGCGGCGAGAACCATCTCGTTGGCACCACGATGCACGGTGTACTCGGGCATCGCTGGGTCTACGACGGCCCGCACGATCCGGTACTCATTGCTCAGGTCCTGGCCTTTCTCCTTGGCGAAGTTGACGCGCAAGCGCAGAGTGAGTCGAACACGATTGATCCGACAGTGTCTCGTGAGCTGAGCGTCGTCGGTGAGTTCGCGACCACGGACGCGCTGCAGGTAGTGAGCGACGGAGAAGGCACAGCCGTGAGGGGACTCGTCCTAGGGAGCCTTTCGGTCGAGCTGGAGTTCGCGCGCGTCCTCCCCGCATCGGGCGAGACCCGCGCGGAAACGATCGGAGAGGTCGTCGCTAACTGGACGGCGGGTGACGGCGGCGCGCGACGAGGACCCTTCGTGGCCGTCGTACGGGCCTAGGGCGTCGCCACTACAGGGGATCGACCAGGACCGAGCCCAAGACGACGGCGAGCTTGTCCTTCGTCTCCTCGCGCTCGGCGATCGGGTCGGACTCACTGACGATTCCCGCGCCAGCCCAGGCCTCAAAGTCGCGCCCCCGCAGCAGCACGCCACGAAGGCCGATCCACCACTCCCCGTCACCTTCGGCGTCGAGCCAGCCGACCGGTCCCGCGAAGTTGCCGCGATCGTGCTCTTCAAGGTGGCGCAAGAGATCGTACGCACTCTCTCGCGGCATGCCCCCGACGGCAGCCGTTGGGTGGAGCATGCGAAGGACGTCAAGGGCGTCGGGCGCGGTGTCCGCGCCACTCCAGCGAGCAGTGATCCAGGTGCCAAGGTGCGCAACGGTGCGAAGCGCCACGATCGAGGGTTGGGCGTCGGCCGTGATGTCGTCGTAGACGTTGGACAGGTTGCCCACGATCTCGTCGACGACGACGGCGTGCTCGTGCAGGTTCTTCGTGCTGCCGAGCAGCCACGTCTCGTAATCGTCGGGCGCGACGTTCGCGGGCAGCGTGATCGTGCCCGCAAGCGGGTGGCACTGTATGGCCTCAGCGCGTCGACGTACGAGCAGTTCCGGGCTCGCGCCGACAAAGCGGCGCCCGTCGTCGGTCGGAAGGCTGTAGAGGGTGCAGATGGGCTCTCGCTGGCGCAGGCGTTGGGCGATCGCGGCGGCGTCGAACGGCTCGGGCACCGTACCGAGCACCGCGCGGGCGAGGACGACCTTGTCGATCTCCTTGCGACGAAGGATCTCGACAGCAAGGGCCACGTGGTGGGCGTACTCCTCCGGCGCTGGTTGGAAGGTCACCGAGCGCGGACGCTGGGCTTCTTGGGTGGGGGCGACGACCGACGCGAAGAGCTCACGCCACGCGGGGAGATCACGCGTCGTGGTGAGCCACGTCTCACCGGTCGTGCACTGGGTGACCACGAACTCGGGCACGCAGAGTGCGCCCGCGGCGTTGCGATCGAAGGGCAGGGCGCCAAAGGCGACGATGCCCGTGCCCGCCGGTCCGCCGGCTCCCGTGAGATCGTGCTCCGCGAGTGCCGCGGTGGCGTCGGTCGAGGTCCCGAGCCCGCCCGAGAGTTCGATGCGCAGAGCGACCTGCCCGCACCCGACTCGTATGACGTCGGGTGTCTCGAGGAGCCATCCGTCTCGCGCGCCGAGCGCCCGCAGGGCTTCGCGGTTGAGCGGCTCGAGGGCGAAGCGTTGGAACTTCACGCGGACCTCGTCGCAACGAACTGCTGGCTGAGTCCGCCCATGATGCGGCGGTGATTCACGGCGCTGAAGCCGGCGCGGTTGAGCATCACTGCAATCTCAATTGACGTCGGAAGATAGGCCGTCGATGCGGGCAGGTACCGGTACGCCTCGCGGTCCGAGATGAGCGAACCGATGAGGGGTACGACGGTACGAAACCAGAACCGAAAGCCGCGGCGCCACAGGTTCGCGGTCGGTTCGGCCACTTCGAGCAGGGAGACTCGCCCCCCGGGCCGCAGGACGCGGGCCATCTCGGCGAAGGTGCGTTCGAGGTCGGTAAAGTTGCGCAGCGCGTAGCCGCACGTGATGCCGTCAACGCTCGCCCATCGAAACGGCAGCGCAACGGCGTCGGCCTGGACTCGCTCGGTGACGTCGTGGCCGGCGTGGAGCATGTTGTAGCTGAGGTCGCACGCGACCGGGCGGTGGCCCTGGCGGACGAGTTCGCGATAGAAGTCGCCGGTTCCCGCGGCGAGGTCGAGGACGAGGCTTCCTTTGGGAAGCCGCAAGTCACTCACTGCGCGCTGGCGCCAGCGCGCGTCGAGACCGAAGGTCATGAGGGTATTGACGAGCTCGTAGCGCGGCGCGATTGCGTCGAACATCGAGCGAACGTGCGCGGTCTTGGCGTCTCCGTAGGGCAGGGGCGTACTCGTCAGGGTCCTAACGGTAGTAGCGGAACACCACTTGGGCGACGCACGATGGTTTTGGCGCGTCGCGGACTTCAACGGTCACGTCGAGCACGACCTGGACGCCGCCATTCACCTCGTCGACCGAGGCGAGGGTGGCGCCGGCGCGAATGTCGGATCCGACCGGCACGGGTGCCGTGAAGCGGACCTTGTTGGTGCCGTAGTTGACCCCCATCGCGACACCGTCGACGTGAAGGACACCCGCGAGCAGCACGGGCACGAGTGACAGCGTGAGGTAGCCGTGGGCGATGGTGCGGCCGAAGGGACCCGTGGCGGCACGTTCGGGATCGACGTGGATCCACTGGTGGTCGCCGGTCGCGTCAGCGAACAGGTTGACCTGCTCTTGGGTGACGGTGTGGAAGTCGGAGTACCCAAGGTGGGTGCCGACGAGGGCGCTTAGATCTTCGATGCTGTTCACGTTGGTCGTCATGTGTACCTCCCGACAAACCTTACCGTTCGCACTTCGTCCACCTCGTCCTCGCGAGATCCGGAAGTAGGCTCCCAACGTGACTCAAACCGTCAATGAGCCTCATCACCGTCAGATCACCGACGGAGGATTCCGGGCGGCGCTGTTCGGCCTTCTGGACGGGCTGGTCACCAACGTTTCGTTGATCTTGGGTTTCGCGGGGGCGAGTCCCGGCCACGATGTCGTGCGGCTCGCGGGGCTCGCCGGATTGGTCGCGGGCGCCTTTTCGATGGGCAGCGGCGAGTATCTCTCGATGCGCTCGCAAAAGGAGCTCTTCGAGTACGAGATCGACGTGGAACGCCGGGCCCTTCGAGACGAACCGGAGCTGGAACGTCAGGAGCTGAAGGCGATCTTCGTGACTCGCGGCATCGACGACGAGCTCGCCGAGCGGCTCTCGACCGATCTCATGAAGAATCCGGACCTCGCTCTTCGCACGCACACGCGCGAAGAGCTGGGCATCGACCCGTCTGCGACGGGGTCACCGTGGATCGCTGCGAGTTCGTCGTTTCTCTTCTTCTCCATCGGCGCGCTCGTGCCGCTGCTGCCGTGGATCCTTACCTCAGTTGGAAACGTCATGTGGTGGTCAGTCGCCTTGGCCGGGGCCGCGACGCTCTTCGTCGGCGCGGCCGTGGGCCACTATACGAGGCGAGGTATCGTCTTTTCTGCCGTACGCGCCCTCGTGATCATGGCCCTCGCGTCGGCAGTCACCTACGGGGTGGGCCACCTCGTCGGCATTCATTAGCTGGCTTAGGCGCGATAGAAACGCACGAGGCGGTCTTCGCGCTCGAGGCGGAAGCCGAGCGAGTCGTAGAGCTTTCGCGCCGCGTCGTTCGACTCATCGACGAACAGGACGGCGTCGCTCACGCCTTTGCGATAGAGCACGTTGAGTCCCTGGGTGACCATGACTCGACCGAGGTGGTGGCCCTGGAAGTCGGGATGAACCGAGACGACGTAGATCTCTCCGAATCGGTCGGGGTGGAGCTCGTGCACCTTGGTCCAGCACGAGGCGGCGATGCGCCCGTCGATCTCGAGCAGTAAGAACCCTGACGGATCGAACCAGGGTTCGTGCGTGCGTTCAGCGAGGTCCTCGAGATGCCACGCACCCTGTTCGGGGTGATTGGCGAAGGCCGCGTTGTTCTGCTCGAGCCAGGCGGCTTCGTCCCGGTGGGGTTCAAAGTTTCGCAGCGCAAAGCCCTCCGGCACGTCGTCGAGCGGGACCGGAAGCTTCACGCGCAGTAGTTGCAGCATGCGTATGACAACACCTTCGGCGTGCGCGCAGGCCTTGGGACCCCGCGTCCACCAGTCGACGATCTCGTGGGCGGCGAGGAGATGGGCGAGGAGATCCTCGTCAAAGTCGCCGCCGCACATCTCGACGGTCGCGTGTTCATCGCCGTTGGCCATCGCGTACTGGGTGAGGCCGCCCTCGTCGTAGTAGAGCCAGTGCTGGGCGCGCCAGCCGTGCACGACGGTCCGACGACGACCCTCGTCGATCGCTTCACGCCCGAGCAGGACCTCGGTGCGATCGAGCAGACTCAAGACGTCGAGTCGCTGCTGCGGTGTGAGCGAGGACACGCACCACCACTGAGAAGCCATAGGCAAAACACTATCGGCGAGTGCTAGACGGATCGGCCGGCAACGCGAGTGAGACGGCGAAGAAGTGCCCCCACGGTGCGCTCCGCGGCGACGAGCTCGGAGTAGACGTCGGGAGCCATCGCGTCACCCTCTGACTCGACGAGCGCGGTGATGCGCGCGGAGAGCTCGGTCATCGTGGACGTGATCGTGTTGAGTTCGGTCTGCATGCTCATCCCGGGCCACCCTTTCCCGGCGAGTCTCGCCGTGTCGGCGCATACTGTAATGGTCGATGACCAACACGACGGACAACGAGACGACGACGCTCGGGTGGTCGGTGATTGAAGCCCGTGGCGACGAGGCCCGCTCATTCCTCCAGGGGCAGCTGAGCCAGGACCTTTCAACCCTCGACCAGCAAGGTCGCTGGAGCCTCGTGCTCGCGCCCGACAGCGTGGTCGTCGCGGCCGTTCTCGCCGTGGCGCACGAGGACGGCGTCGATCTCGTCGTGGCGCGCGAGCTCGCTGAGGACACCGCCGCGAGGTTACGTCGGTTCCTCCTTCGCACGAAGTGCACCTTGAGCGTTCGCGACGCGGACGAGGGCCCCTTTGCCACGCTCGACGAACAGATCGAAGCCAACTGGCCGGGCGTCGGCGAATTTCGGCGCGCGCTCACCCCGCACTCCTTTGGTCGGCATTTCGTTGACGCGACGATCTCTTTTCAGAAGGGTTGCTTCACCGGTCAAGAGCTCGTCGGTCGACTCGACGCTCGGGGTGCGAGCGTGCCGTGGCGCCTCGTGCGTGGGTCAGGACCGAGCGTCGAGGCGCTCGAGACGTTCCTCTCGTCAACGGGGCCAGTGGGACCACAGGGACTGACCAGTTGGCGTGTGCGCGGTGGCCGCGTGGAGGGTCTCGGCGTCGCCCATCGCACCTTGCTGGGCGTCGATCTACCTGAGGGCGTCGTCATCGAGGAAGTCCAGTAGCGCGAAGCGCTGTGTAACGTACACCCATGGAGTGGGCGCGTGCGATTCAACACTGAGGGCCTCTTTATCAAGATCTCTGGAATCACGACGGAAGATGACGCGCTCTTTTCAGTGGGCCTCGGCGCGAGCGCCGTGGGTTTTGACTTTGGCGTGAGCGCGCGACAGATCTCTCCGAGCGCCGCGCACGACATCGTGCGGCGCCTGCCCCACGGGGCTATCTCGGTGGGGGCGTTTCGCAACGAACTGCCCCAGCGCATCGTCGAGATCGCGAACACGCTCGGACTGAGCGCTGTGCAGATCGAAGGAGCCATCACGATTGACGAGCTTTCCTACGTGTCCGAACGGGTCAACACGGTGCTGCGAATGGTGCCCGACAGCACGGAGCACCTGAGTCTCGCCGGCGGGGTGGACTACCTCGTCGTGCCCGAGACCGATGAGCGGGCCGCCCTCGCCGACTCGCTCGAGCTCTTGCTCGATTCGGGTCCGCGGGTTCCGCTGATCGCCTCGGGCGGTCTCAGCCCCACGAGCGTCATTGACGTCGTCCAGAACTTTCCGGTGTACGGCGTCGACGTGCGCACGGGCGTGGAGAGCGCTCCGGGCGTGAAGGATCCTGCGTTACTGGGCGAGTTCATCGCCAACGCGCGCTGGGCGTACGAGAACACCTACGTCGAACGCCACTTCGACGAGTGGACGATTTGAGCTAGGGGCGAACGCGGCGGAAGATGACGCTGCCGTTGTGGCCGCCGAAGCCAAACGAGTTCGAGAGCACGACCTCCACGTCCGCGGCGCGCGGTTCGCCGATCACGACGTCGAGGGCGATCTCGGGGTCGACGACGGTGGTGCCGGCCGTCGGGGGGATCAGCTGGTTTTGGAGCGTGAGGACCGAGGCGACGCCCTCGAGGGCGCCGGCGGCGGCGAGCGAGTGGCCCAGGTGGCCCTTGATGGAAGTCGTCGGTGGCGCGTCGTCGCCAAAGACGTGCCGTACGGCAACGGACTCGGCGAGATCGTTGAGGGGAGTCGACGTGCCGTGGGCGTTGATGTGCGAGACGTCGCGCGCGGTGAGCTGGGCATCTTCGAGCGCGAGCTGCATGCAGCGAATCGCGCCAAGGCCCTCCGGGTCGGGAGCGGTGATGTGGTGAGCGTCGGCGGTCGAAGCGGCGCCGAGGACCTCGGCGAGGATCGTCGCCCCGCGCGCTAGCGCGTGGTCCCACTCTTCGAGAATCAAGATGCCCGCGCCTTCGCCCATGACGAATCCATCACGCGCGACGTCAAAGGGTCGCGACAGGTCGATGTTGGAGAGCGCCGTCATGTTGCGGAACCCGGCTTCGGCGATCTCGACGATGACCGCTTCGGCTCCTCCCGCGACCGCGACGGTCGAGCGGCCGGAGGCGACGAGGCGGGCCGCGTTGCCAATCGCGTGGGTTCCCGCGGCGCAGGCGGTTGTCACCGTCTCGCACGGCCCGCCGAGACCGAAGCGCATCGAGACGGCGGCCGTCGCGGCGTTGGGCATCATCATCGGGACGAGAAACGGCGAGACCCGGTCGGGGCCGCGCTCTTTCAGGACGGCGTCTTGTTCGAGCGTCGTCTGGAGACCACCGATGCCGGTCGTCACGATGCTGGCGGCGTCATCCATGCGGGCTTCGAGTCCGCTGTTGCGCCACGCTTCGTCGGCCGCCATCAGCGCGTAGAGCGCGAAGGGGTCCAGGCGACGGAGCTCTTTGGCGTTGCCGAGGTGGGTCGCGTCAAAGGGCGCGATGCGCTTGGACGCGGGCGCTTCGGGCTTGGTGAGCGCACTCCACAAGACGTCGACGCCTTCACCGGCGCAGGTCAGCGCGCCGAGCCCCGTGACCGCTACTCGACGACCGTAGATAGGCCCCGAGGGAGTGACGGCGACGCGCACTACAGCTTGGCGTAGATCAGTTCGAAGGCCTCGCCGACGGTTTTGATCTCTTTGAGCTCGTCCTCTGCGACTTCGATGTCGAAGGTCTCTTCGAGCGCCATGACGAGTTCTACGAGGTCGAGGCTGTCCGCGCCGAGGTCGTCGCCAAAGGAAGCGTCGAGGGTGACTTGTGACGGGTCGACGGCGAGCACCTCTACCGTGTCTTCGGTAAATTTCGCTAGAGCTTCGTTGCGATCCATGGTGTTACCCCTTTTTTCTGTCGCCCCATCGTACTCAAAAGGTCCGTTGTGAGTGAACCTCAGTGACCGAATCCGAGACCGCCGTCGACGGGAATCACCGCACCGGTGATGTAGCGAGCGTGGTTACTGGCAAGGAACCCCGCTACTGCTGCGATATCAGATGGTTGGCCCGCGTGTCCGAGGGGAATCATCGCGAGCATGGCGTCCCTCGAGGGAAGATCGGTCGTCATATCGGTGTCGATGAGTCCCGGTGCGATGACGTTCACGGTGATCGCT
Organism: Acidimicrobiales bacterium; assembly: GCA_049581565.1. Lineage (GTDB taxonomy): Bacteria > Actinomycetota > Acidimicrobiia > Acidimicrobiales > RAAP-2 > RAAP-2. The sequence continues at coordinate 1,463 of JBAUSF010000270.1, read as the reverse complement.
CGTGCGGCAACTTCGGTCGCGAGGGACCGGGCGAGCCCGACGAGACCGGCCTTCGCGGCCGCGTAGTTGGCTTGTCCCGGTACGCCCATGAAGGGCGAGATAGAACCGATGAAAATGATGGAACCCTTGCGCGCACGCACCATCGAGGCCATCGCCGCGCGGGCGGTGTAGAAGGCGCCGTCGAGATTGGTCGAGAGCACGTCGCGCCACTGCTCGTCGGACATGCGCATGGCGATGCCGTCGCGAGTGACGCCGGCGTTCGCGATCGCGACCTCGACGGGTCCGAACTCCTCGACGGCCGCCTTGACGGCGCTATTCACCTCGCCCGAGTCGGCGACGTTGACGGCGAAGGACTTCACGCAGCCCGCCGGAGCCGTCGCCGAGCGGGAGAACGCGACGACGGCGTCGCCGCTCGCGATGAAGTGCTCGGCGATGGCGGCACCGATGCCGCGGCTCGCACCGGTGACGATGACGTGACGACTCATGGGAAGATCTCCTGTAGCTCGATGAGTGACTGCGCGGCGAGTTGCCGCTCGAATGGTCGGATTCGCTTCGTGAGTCCCGTGAGGACGGCGCCGGGGGGCATCTCGATTGTCGTCGTCACCGACGCCGGGAGGGCGAGCGTCGCGTCGAGGAACTGCACGGGCGAGGTGAGCTGGCGGCGAAGCAGCTCACGCCACTGCGCCGCCGACGAGTGTACGTTTCCGTCGACATTGGAGATCACGACCGAGTCGGTCGTGCCCCAGTCGGTCGCGTCCAGCGCGTCGTCGAGCTCGACCTGGGCGGGCGCCATCAGGGGCGAGTGGAAGGCGCCTCCGACCGCTAGCGGCGTCGCTCGGCGCCAACCGAGGTCCCGGTGGCGTTCCATCAAGTGGTCAAGACCCGCCCGCGTGCCGCTCACCACGATCTGACCGGTGCCGTTGATGTTCGCGATCCAGACGCCGTCGAGGGATTCGAGCATTTCGCGCGCCCCCTCGTCACCGCCCATCACGGCGACCATCGATCCCTCTTCGAGCGCGGCCGCTCGGGCCATGGCCGAGCCGCGCACCGCAATGAGACGCGCACCTTCTTCCAGACTCAGAAGGCCCGACGCGACGAGCGCGGAGAACTCCCCGAGACTGTGACCGAGGAGATAGCGCGGTCGCACCCCGAGGTCGAGCAGTTCGCGGTAGCCAATGAGCGAGAGGGCGAACGTCGCGAGCTGGGCCCGGTCGGTGCGCACGACCTCGTCGTCGCTCGCTTCGAGCAAGAGCCAGGCGACGTCGACACCGGCGATCTCACTCACGCGCTCGACGAGCGACCAGTGGATCGACTCGCGCCACGGCGTTCCGGCTCCGCCGCTGAGGGAACCCTGGCCCGGAAAGAGCGCGACGAGGTCATCGCGGGCGGAGGGAGTCACGTGCTCAGGCATGGTGCCACGGTAACAGTGCCCGGAGTGGGACTCGAACCCACACACCCTCTCG
>JBAUSF010000269.1:0-1733 GCA_049581565.1 Acidimicrobiales bacterium | reverse complement strand
GCGCTTTTACGAGCAGAAGCTCTACTTTGAGGGCGCGCGCAAAATGAGCGACAAAAACTTCCTCGTCATTCCTGCCGAAGAGGCGAACGTCTATCTCGGCGGCCACTGGTACATGATGCTGCCCAAGCCGGTCTATTTCTCCCACGCGGTGCCGCGCCCGGCCGGCCAGACTTTTGAAGAAAACGACCCGACTTACGGCCACGTTTACCATCTCGGCTCGGTCCAGGATGTCGAGAACTTCATCAATCGCGAGCAGGGAATCATCTGGGTAGCGCACCCGCGCACCAAAAGCTCCGCCATGTATCCCGATGAGTACAAGGATAAGGACTTCTTCCTGAGTGACCGATTCATTGGCGGTTCGTGGGAGTCGCTGCCCGTTGATCTCTCGCAGCCGCGCCTCTGTGAAGTGCGCTGCTTCGGCGTCAACGACGACATGAGCAACTGGGCGCCCAAGCCCAAATTCATGCTCGCCGAGGGCGATACCTACATGAAAGTTCCCAGCGACGAAACCTATCCGTTGCTGGCCATCAATTACCTCAAGCTCGACCAGGTTCCCGCTTACAACGAAAGCTGGGCGCCTGTCGTGGAGGGCATTCGCGCGGGCAATTTCTTCGGCACCACCGGGGAAATCCTCTTTCACAAGTGGGGCATCGAGGGGTCGGGCGCAAAGAGCGTCTATACCGCCAGCATCGAATACACCTTCCCGCTCGACTATGCCGAACTGGTGTGGAGCGATGGCTCGAAAGTCGATCGCCAGATCATCAAGCTCACCGATACCGAGCCCTTCGGCACAAAGACTTTTCGCATCCCCTTCGACGCGCGCGGCAAGAAGTGGGTGCGCTTCGACGTTTGGGACTCAGCAGGTGATGGCGCATGGCTGCAGCCGGTGCTGGTGAAGTGAAAAGCAGCCTTCAGCCGTTAGCCTTTAGCTAGCAGCTAGAAGCTAGGAGCTAGCAGCTTGTATTTCAGTACTTCGATTTGATCCCGTACGTCAGCCCCATCGTGAACTGAAACGAATTCCGCTTTGTCGGCGGCAATGATGCCGGCGGATCGTTCAGGTAGCTGTCCAGCGTCCCCACTGAGAAGCTCAGAGCCTTGTACGCAGGAAACGCAAACGTATTCGTCTCGTTCACTGAGTACGCCGCCGAGTTGTTGTATGCGGGAATAAACGCCAGCCCCTGTGCCAACGTCACCAGTTTCAAATGCAGCCCATAGTTCGCCGAAAACGTCGAGCCCACCAGGTTTTGATTGGTGCCCGCGGCGCCGGTGATGAATTGCTGCTTCTCATACTGCATGGTCGCTTTAAGGTCCAGCCCCTGTTTCGGCGTTTTGATCGCCGTCCAGCCTATCCCGCCGCCGTAAATCTGCTGCAGGTCGAGATCCTGCCCAAAGTTATGGTCGAACGCGGTCTGCCCCAGCGCAAAAAAGCGCGGCGAGAAATACTCATCGCGCTCCGCTTCAGCGTGATAAATGGCTGTCTTGGTTGTCACGGCTGCAACCGGCGTTGGCGGCGGCCCAGGGTTGGTGTATGCCGGCTGCGTAATCTTTCCAAACGATCCACTGAAGCCCAGAGACGTGCGATCGTGCGGATTCAGCCAGCTCACCGTCGGCACTACGCGCACCAGTGCGATCGCTCCCGCCACCGTGTATTGGTTCTGCGTCGCCGTCACCAGCGTCGCGCCGGCAGTCACCGGGCCGTTCCATCCCGCAAAAAAGCTCGGCTGGTGATAGAT
>JBAUSF010000268.1:0-2218 GCA_049581565.1 Acidimicrobiales bacterium | reverse complement strand
ATCCCATTGGTCCTGGACATGTGCGTTTGCGTACTGGAGTCTCGTACTGGCACTACGATAATAGAAGTACTATCAAGAGTCGAGGGACGGCATACGTGACAACAGCTCAACTGGTACGAGAGGCTCGAAGGGGCGGCGGACTTACCCAGCGAGCCCTGGCGAAGAAGGCCGGAATCGCGCAACCAGCACTGGCGGCCATCGAGAGCTCTGCGCATGACACTCGCGTGGCTTCCCTCGATCGGTTAGCTGGTGCAGCCGGGTACCGACTCTTCCTCCTTCCAACCATAAGATCCTCCGCTGCCAGTTGGGCTGACTACATCTATGAGGAGCTCCGATCCACGCGGCATAGCGAGGGAGTTGCCTTCCGAGCTCTCATTGGTCTCAGTGACGATCTCGAAGCGGTACCGGGACCGCTGCGAGTCGCCCTCTGCGTAGCACCGCCGCCGCTGTGCGGTGACGCGCGCTTCGACGCCGCCATCGCTGCGATAGTCGACTATCACCTCACTAAGGATGAGCTTCCACTTCCTGAGTGGGTTCGTAAGTCCTCGCGTGTCCTATCTGAGCCATGGGCCGTTTCCCCCTACACCGACATCTCCGAGGTGCCGGCCGTCTTCCAGCTACACGGCGTCCTGCTCGCCGAATCTGAGCTAGCGAGCGCGTGACGTGCTGTTCACGAAAGCAGAGATCGAAGAGGGCCTTATCGCTCTGGTCGACGATCTCGTTTCGGCCGGTGTGACCTCAGCGATCTACGTCGTTGGCGGCGCCGCAATCATGCTGCACGCCGAACGTGAGGCCTTGACCAGTGACGTCGACGTTCTCTATTCCTCCGCGGAAATCCAGGCGTCCGTTCGGAGCGTGAGCGAGCTAAAGCGCTGGCCGGAGACTTGGCTGAACGATGCTGCGAAGATGTGGGTCAGCCACTATGACAGAGACGACGACTGGGAGATCCGGTTCACCCGCGGTGACGTCTCCATTTGTGTCGCTCAGCCACTCCTGTTGTTAGCCATGAAGCTCTTGGCCGGGCGCGGGCAACGCGACGCAATGGATATTGACCTGCTGTTGGAGAAGTGCCGAATCGGTTCGTTCAGTGATGCCGTGGCGGTATTCGACAAGTACTACCCGACTGAGAAAATGGCGCCCAGGACGCTACGCCAACTCCATGTGCGATTTGACCGCGTCAAAAATCCCGGAGAAGACAGTTCTCAGTAATTCCGTTGCGGGATCCATTTCGTGGTGGGCCAACCTCAACGTCTATTAAGCGTCGTACCATCGAGATTGAGCGCTAGAAACCACCCAAGCCATTCCCGTTCCCGTTGCCATTCCCGTTCCCGTTACCAGGTCCTCCTCCACCGGGTCCTCCTCCGGGAGTCGGAATGGTGGTTGTGGTGGTTGTGGTTGTTGTCGAGGTCGTCGTGGTCGTGGTCGTCGGAGGAATGTTGACACCGAGAGCGATCGACAGTACCGACAGGGCGTGGAGGAGCTGGGCACTTTCGGCTTGGGTGATGGTGCCCGCCTGCAGACCGTTCACGATCGTCGACTCGGCTTGAGCCAGGTCATTACCCGCCTGGTTGTAGTTGCCCGCTGCCTCGTTGGCGACCGCCTGCTCGGCGTCGGTCGCGATCGATTGCTCTGAGGCAGTTCCCATGCGACCGGCCGACTGTGCCGTCGCCATATCGCTCACCAGCGTGGAGAGCGAGGTCGACACCCTTGGCAAGGTCGTCGTCGTGACGGCGTGGTGATGATGCTTCTTGGGATCGTGCGGACTGTTGTTGGCGAGCCACAGGCCGAGTCCTACTCCGATGAGGGCAACGACGACGAGCCCAGAGAGCACTGATCGAGTCCGACGAGTGAGTCGAGACGGATGAGGGGAACGCGGCCGTAACACGGCGGGGCGAGAGATGCGCGTTGCATCCGCGCTCTTAACGACAGTGTCGTCGCGTTGGTCGCTCGGCGCACCGGCAACAGAAGCGAGGGCGGTCAGATCGTAGGGTCCCGATCGTTCTCGGCTCACGATGGTGTCGTCGCTTGACAGCGGCTGCCACGGCGCTTCGAACGCGGAGGTCGCGAGAATTGCCGCCACGTCATGTCCGCTCAAACGCTGATCGGGTCGATGGTCAAGCATGCCGGTAAGGGCAAGCTTCCAGGGCACCGGAAGGTCACCGGGCAACGGAATGGGCGCCGTCAAGCGTCTCGCGACGATCTCACTCGGGGATCCCTC
>JBAUSF010000267.1:0-3017 GCA_049581565.1 Acidimicrobiales bacterium | reverse complement strand
CCCTTGTACTTCGAGCTGTAGATCACCGACCATGACGAGGGCGGCGTGGTGAAGGTCTTGGTTGAGTACAAGAGCACGTTTGGCCCGAACTCGAAGCTCACGCCGTAGTGGTAGCCGTTGATCGTGTTGAACGAAGGTGACTTCAAGAACGGCTGGAACTCGCTCCACGACGGGATCAGCTTTATGTTGATCGGCTTGACGTCACCGCCGTAGATAAGCCGAAGGTCGGCGTCGCCGGAGGCCGAGACGAGGTCCCACTGGTGTCCGCCGCCGTTGGCCATGAGCGAGACCATCTCGCTCGACGAGCCCGCGTACTTGACGTTCACGGTGCACCCGGTCTGCTGCTCGAAGGGTTTCACCCACTCAGGCTGGGTGTAGCCCTCCCAGGCGATGATGTTGAGCGCGCCTTCGCCCTTGCCGATCGAGGTCGGCGGCTTCATGCTCTGGGTCGGCGGGGTTCCGAGTGATGCACCCGCGGGGCCACTCGACGCGAGCGGCACGGCCACCGCGCTCAAGAGCAGGATCGCTCCGGCGCTGCCCGCCCAACGTAGGAATCGTCCATTTCTCATCTTGCTCCTTTGCATTAGCTCTGCCTATCGTGGACCGGCGACGCGGCGAGGGGAAATGCGTCGGCCGGGTTCCAAGCAATTATTACCTTCGCGTTGTCGTCGTAGGCGTCGTCGTCGACGTCGGACCCGTTCTGGCGCACTGCGGTCATCGTGCGTCCGCTCTCGAGCTCGATCGTGTAGCGCGTGATCATGCCGAGATAGGCGACGTCGACGATGGTGCCCGAAGCGCTCAGGCGGCCAGACGGCGGCGCTCCGCGCGAAAGCTCGATCTTCTCGGGTCGAAGTACCGCCGTACCGTTGGGCGTGTCGATGACGTTTGACGTTCCCACGAACGACGCAACGAACTCGGTCGCCGGACGCTCGTAGACCTCGGCCGGAGGGCCGACCTGTTCAATGCGTCCGTCGCGGAAAACGGCGAGACGATCACTCATCGTGAGTGCCTCTTCCTGGTCGTGGGTCACGTAGATGAAGGTGATCCCGACTTGGCGCTGAATTCTCTTCAACTCCACTTGCATCTCCTGGCGCAACTTGAGGTCGAGCGCACCGAGGGGCTCGTCAAGCAGGAGTACCTCGGGCTCGTTGACGATCGCGCGCGCCAGCGCGACGCGCTGGCGCTGACCTCCAGACAGCTGAGCCGGTCGGCGCGCCGCGAACTGGCTCATGCGAACCATGCTCAGCACCGCCTCGACCCTGGACTTGCGCTCGCTTCTCGCGACGCCCTGCACCCGAAGGCCGTACCCGACGTTCTCTTCGACGCTGTAGTGGGGAAAGAGGGCGTAGTCCTGGAAGACCGTGTTCACGTTGCGCTGGTACGGCGGTCGGCTCGTGACCTCGAGTCCCTGAAGCTCAATCGTGCCGGCGTCGGGAATTTCGAAGCCGGCGATCAAGCGCAGGAGGGTCGTTTTACCTGATCCTGAGGGGCCGAGCATCGTGAAGAACTCGCCGCGCCCGACGTTGAGGTCAACCTCGTTGACCGCCAGATGAGAGCCAAATCGCTTGGTGACTCCGCGGAGGGTTACGCCGTCGGCGACGCTTGCCGGCAGCCCCGTCACCGCGGTCAGATTCGACACTCGCCCCTACTCCCAGTTGAACCTGGACTCAGAATACACCTGTCGGCAACGGTAATCTCCTGCTGTAACCGAGCCCACGTCGCGCCACATCATTGACGTGTCTCGTGCATTCTCGGGGAGATAAATCGGTGTTCAAATTCTTTCGTTGGTGTACTGGTCGGTAAGCGACTTCTTGCTAAGTTTCCCGCAGTGGAGAAACCCAAGGGGGGGTTCTTCGGGGGAAAGCAGGAAAGATGTCGTCTTCGTTCGATCGTCGGTCGTTCCTTACTCATTCCGCTGCGACGCTGGGCGGCGTCGCCATGGCTGGTTCGGCCGTCGACGCCATGCTCTCGAGCGCCGCGGGAGCGGCTGTAGGGGTCAACACGAAAAAGCCCAAGCTCGGCGGGATCCTCAATGTCGGAACCATTTCCGACGTACCGAACTACCACATCTTCAACGGCTCGCACGGCAAGCTTGACGACTCGGGATTCTGTGTCGCGAACGCCCTCTTTGATCCGCTCTTCGTGATGTCCGCCGACGGCAAGACGGCGCTGCCGATGCTCGCGCTCTCGGCGAAGCCCAACAGCGACTACACGGTGTGGTCGGTCGCGCTGCGCCACGGTGTCCAGTTTCACGACGGCACCAACTTTGACGCGTCGGTCGTCGTCGCAAACTACACCGCAGCAAAAAATGACACGACCGTCGGGCTCGCCATTCAGCCGCTCGTCGCATCCGTGAAAGAGGTCAATTCCTTCACCGTCGTATACACCATGGTCATCCCGTTCGCGACATTCCCCATTTATCTCGCGGAGCAACAGATCGCCTATATGGCAGCACCCTCTTCGCTGGGGCTGTCGTACACGGGAAAGCCCAACGGTACCGGTCCGTTCAAGTTCAAGTCGTGGAGCGTCGGGGTCGAGTCCCAGTTCACGAAGAACGAGAAGTACTGGCGCAAAGACGGTGCCGGCCGCCGGCTGCCGTACTTGGAGGGCATCAACTTCAAGACGATCATCGACTCGGCGTCTCGCAACCAGGCCCTTCAGAGCGGCACCGTCGACATGATCCTTCAGGAGTCCGGCGCTCAGATCGCGCAGTTGAAGAAGATGTCGGGCATCTCGATGGTGACTGACGAGACCCAGCCGCGCGACCCGTCCCTCAACTTCCTCATTATTAACACGACGGGCACGCTGAACCAGTTCTTCTGCTGGGCGGGAGAATTCGCGTCGTCGGCGGGCGTACCGGGGGCGCTTCCCTACATCGAAAAGGGCGAGGCTGTGCCGACTGCGGTTCAAGACGCGGACTATCTCGGCACGCTCGGTGCGGTGAATCCTTCGACCCTGCAGTGGGATCCGTCACTGAAGCCCGTCTTGAACGACGTCTCGATCCGCCAAGCATGCGC
>JBAUSF010000266.1:0-7256 GCA_049581565.1 Acidimicrobiales bacterium | reverse complement strand
GTACACGGTACTCCATCTTTCGCTGGTGACCGTGGGCGCCTGTCTTGTGGGGCCGGTGAACGCCCACCGTCTGCTGTTGACCCTGCTCGCGTTCTTCCTTGCGGTCGGCATCGGGGCGCACTGCCTGGATGAGTTGAACGGGAGGCCGCTTAAGACCTCGATCCCGAGTTGGCATCTCGTCGTCGCTTCCGCGCTCGGTATCGGAGGAGCCGTCGGTATTGGCGTGATTGGGCTGATTCAGGTGAGTCTCTACCTCTCGCTCTTCATGGCCGTTGGTGTCTTCATCGCTCTCGCCTACAACCTTGAACTCTTTCACGGACGCCTGCACATCCCGCTCGTTCTCGTGCTTGGTTGGGGAGCATTTCCGGTGCTGACTGCGTACTTCGCCCAGCACGCCCGGCTGGGCGTGGCGTCGTGCTTCGCGGCGGCCTTTGGTGCGCTCGTTACCCAGATGCAGCGACTGCTCTCGACGCCAGCCCGTGACCTGCGACGCCGGACCGCGTCGATTGACGGCACCATCGTGCGCTCCGACGGCTCCGCTGTCGAGATCACCCGCGAGATGATGCTGCGCCCGCTCGAGCGGGCACTGCGCGCACTGTGCTGGGCCGGAGCGTCCCTCGCCGTCGCGTTAGCCTACGTGCGGCTGGGATAGGGAGGCCGATCATTTCAACGAACCCGTCGCGTGGCACCGTCACCACGCTCGCTCGCGCGGTCGCCGAACGACGGATCACCGCGACCGCCCTCGCGGCCGCGTCGATCGAACGGCTCGAACGGGCAGAAGAACTGAACGTTCTCGCCGACACGAGCTTCGACGAAGCGCTCGAACGCGCCCAGCGCATCGATGAGGGCGAGCTCGGTGCCGGCGTGCTGCTCGGCGTCCCGACGCTCGTGAAGGACCTCGAAGACCTCGCTGGTCATGCGACCAGGAAGGGCTCGCTCGCCCTGCGCGATGCTCCACCCGCTTCGACAAGCGGCGTCGTGCCGGGTCGTCTGCTCGACGCCGGAGCCGTCGTCGTTGGGAAGTCGACGTTGCCCGAGTTTGCCATCGAGGGATTCACGGCGAACCTGCTCACGGGCATCACCAGAAACCCATGGGAGCTGGAGTATTCGACGGGTGGGTCGAGTGGAGGCTCGGCGGCGGCACTCGCCGCCGGGCTGGTCGGGGTGGCGACGGCGACCGACGGTGGTGGATCGGTGCGCATTCCCGCGTCGCTCTGCGGACTCGTCGGTCTCAAGCCCACGAACGGCGTGGTCGGACGCTGGCCCGCGCCCGACTGGATCGACTACTCGACAGACGGTCCCTTTGCGACGTCGTGCGACGATCTCCGCCTGATCTTTGACGTCATGCGCGGCCCCGTGAACGGCGACCCGACGTCGCCACCCCGCGGCGCCCTTGACGCAGTGCCTGCTGTCGATCGGCCCTTTCGCCTTGTCGCGGCCGAGCGCACTTCACCGCTCGGTCCGTTGCCCACGCCGGTGGCGCACATCTTTCGCGAGGCCGTGGCAGCGTTTGCTGACCGCTTCGACGTCACCGCGACGTGGATGGAGCCGTCCGCGTTCTTTCTCGACGGGGACCCCGACCTTGACTGGTTCACCGTAACGACAGCCGAACACGTCGCCTCGCTCGGGCGCGAGTGGGTAAGTCAGCACATGGAGGAGTTCCACCCGGCCACGCAAGAGTTCCTCGTGACGGGACTCGCCGTCGGCATCGATGACTACGTCGCCGCGCGTCGTCGTCGGTACCACTACGTGCGGAGAATGGATGAGCTCTTGAGCGGAAATGGGGTGCTCCTCACCCCGAGTGTCGCCGCCGCGGGTTGGCTCGCGGACGGGCGCATGAGCAAGGACGCCGACGTGCACGGACTTGCACCCGAGGTGTACTCGACCGCCGTGCAGAATGTCACGGGTCACCCCGCGATCAGCATCCCGTTTGGGCGTCTGTCCTCAGGTCTCCCCTTCGGGCTCCAGGTCACGGCTGAGCACTACCACGATCTTCGACTCATCGATATCGCGGCGGTGATGGAACGCTCGTACCCCTGGGCGCGTACGGCACCGGGTTACGATCCACTCGAGACGGTGCTGGACCTTCACTGAGCTGCCTGTTTACGGTCGTCCACCGACACTTCAGGCGTGAGCACGGCTCGGGACTCGCCGTAACATAGGGGGAGATTCGTTCGACTGGCGGGGTGACAGGCAAGGGGGATCTGAATGAGCGACGCCGAGTCTCCGAAGGGGCATGCCGTCAGGTACATCGTTATCGGGCAGATCTCCTTTGCCATCTTCATTGGCGTCTGTGTGGCACTGCACCCCGGCATAGTCCTCAAGTGGAACGAAGGTGGGGTCAGCAACTACGGGATCCACATCAAGACGGCGATTCCCTACACGCTCGCGCTGAGTCTGCTCGCGCTCTACAGCCTGCGCGCGGCCGCGAGTCTCTCGAGGAGTGATCGGCTGGCGCGCCAGCTTCGCCGGCTACTGATCGCCTACAGCGTGATCGTCATCGTGATGCTCTTCAGCACGTACGTCTACACGCTCAACCACGTCCTGCGCGACATTCACATTGGCTTTGGGACGGTGCTCATCACGTTTCAAGCGTTCGCATCGATGTGGATGTTCTCGCTCTTTCGGCGACGCTTGGACGGTGCTTTTCTCGTCACGCAACTCTCGGGCTCGATATTGGCGCTCATCACCATCCTCGGCCTCTGGCACTTTCTCTTTCTTGCCGAAGAGCTCGCCAACACGGGCTTTGCGTGCCTCTTGATCCACGCGAGCCAGGAGATTGTTGACGAAGAAGATGTCAAGGTCGCGACCGCGCCCAAGCGCCCTTCTTTAGTACTGCTGCGGTCGAAGTTGACACCGATCCGAGCCGAGCAGTCGCCAGATCGTTTGTCGTCGTGAGATGGGTCGCCGAGACGTGAAACAATGGGGACCGTGTACGTGCCCCCTAAGTTCGCAGTCGGTCAGGATGATGCATGGAAAGTTGTGGACGACGCGGGAGCAGCGATGCTCGTCGTTACTTCGCCTGAGGGCCTGCTGAGCGTCTTCGTACCGATTCTCGTGAGCGAGGATCGCCACACGCTGCAGACCCACGTGGCTCGAGCTAACGCCTGGTGGAAGGCAGTGGGTGACGGCGCCGAGGTGCTGGCGCTCTTTCTCACCGCGAGTGCGTACGTCTCGCCCTCGAACTATCCGAGTCGTCTCGAAAACCCGGGCGTGGTGCCGACGTGGAACTACGTCGCCGCCGAGGTTCGAGGTCGCGCCACCGTCCACGACGACCTCGACTGGAAGTGGCGTCAGACCGGACTCGTGACCGGTCACTTTGAACGTGGACGAGAGCCCGAGTGGCGCGTCGACGATCTCGATGGGCATTTTCGAGAGCAGCAGCTGAAGGCGATCGTCGGCATCGAGATCGACGTGCTGTCGATTGAAGGCAAAGCGAAGCTGTCCCAGAATCGTCCCGAGATCGATCGCGTACACGTTCGCGAGAACCTCGAGCGTGGTTCGCTCGGTGAGCGCAACGTGGCGAAGCGCATGGCGCCGCCCCAGGACTAAAGTCCCGGGACGAACCTGTCCCAACCGCGTTGTGCTCGACACGTCGAGCGAGGCCCTGACCTGGTTCTTTGATCACTGAGCACGGAGCGCCCTGACGAAGTGGTCGCAGAGCGCGAGTTTCTAACCGCTGGTAACCGTTTAAGCCCCCGCAGCCGCACATACTCCGCTAATTTTCAAGATAGTTCGTGAGAGCGGGGCGACGGCGAACTCCAGCGTCGTCTTTCATCAAAGGGGGAATACATGAGCGAAGGATTTACGCCGGAGTCACTCGGCACCAAACTGCCGGTGTCACCGGGTGAACACGAGCGTCTGCGACAAGGCGTCCTCGGTCTCTTTGACATAGCGACCGCCACGATGGCGAACATCGGGCCGGCGATGAGCTTCTACTTCGGCTTCGGCTACCTTGCCTACACGGCGGGACTGGCGTCGCCACTGACCATCATCGCAGCCGGCGTCGCAATCTTGTTCCTCGGAAACACGTTGTCGGAGTTCACGAAGGTCCTTCCTTCGACGGGTGGTTTCATCTCGTTCATCGGCAAGACCTTCGGTGGGCGCACCGCGGTGACAACAGCGATTCTGACTGGCGCGGGATACGTTGCGGCGATGGCGTCGGTCATTGCGATCGTCGGCGGCTTCTTCCAGATCATCCTGCAGAACTACAACGTGTCGGGACTCGAAAGCGTGCCTTGGGGCGTGTGGATGGTCATCTTCTTGGCTTTTGCGGCGTTCATGATGGCTCGTGGCATTTCGATTTCCACGAAGTTGGCTGGATTCTTCTTCGCCTTCGAGATCACCATCATGATCATCATCAGCATCATCTCGCTCGTCAAGTTTCACTCGCACATCAACTTCAAGCCCTTTGAGCCGGGCAATATCAAGAACGGGATCTCGGGCCTCGCCGCCGGCTTTCCTCTCGCGATCTATCTCTTCATCGGGTGGGAAAACTCGGCCGCGCTCGCCGAGGAGACCAATAACCCGCGCAAGAACGTGCCCAAGGCCGTCTTCATGTCGATTTGCGTGATGCTGGTTGCCTACACGTTTTTCGCGTTCTCAACGGTTGTCGGCTTCAAGGGAAATAACACTGCCCTGACGGGTGCGTCGATTCCGTTCATCTCCGTCGCCAAAGAGACGTTTGCCGTAGGCCTCTTCTTCGCCTTCCTGGCGGGCATGACCTCGACGCTCGGAGCGTTGATTGCGGGCACGAACTCACAGGCTCGGCTCATCTTCAACGCGGGCCGCGAAGGGCTCTTACCGTCGTTCATCGGCCGGGTCCACTCGACTCGCCGCACGCCGGTCTTCGCGCTCCTCACGTTCCTCGGGCTCGGACTGTGCATCATTGGCATCTGGGGCCTCGGACACATCATCGGCGGCCACGCCTCAGGTGCGATGAGCCCCCTTACGATGTTCGACGAATCCTCGACCTTCGGGACGATTCTTATTCTCATCGTCTACGGGTTGAGCAATGTGGCGCTGCCCTTCTACTACCGAAAGCACCACCCAAACCTCTACAACCCGTTCCGTCATGGTGTGCTACCGGTCATTGGCACCCTATGGATCATCGTGCCGCTCTACTACTTGGCAAAGCCCGGCCAATCGGCTCCCTACAGCTGGTACCCGTACATCGCGCTCGGCGTCATCGTCGTCGCCGTGATCTACGCGACCTTTCTGTGCAGCCGTGATCCCGGCATTGGTGATCGCGTCGGTTCCATCGTCGCCGACGAGTAGAGCGACTACCCGCTAATCACCGTCGGGTGAAACCCGACAAAGAGGCCCGTACCGACGACCCCCGGCAGCGAGTTGAGCCGGGGATCGAGGTCGGGCGTGACGTCAGGGAACCTGACGTCGAGGATGAGGTTGCGGTTCTCGGTGATGACCGGGCCGTCTTTGGCGATCGCCATGCGCAGTTCGATCTCGAGCACGTCGAAGTGCTCGAGAAGCCGAGACTGCACGAGCTGCAACGATTCCGGGACAAGCTCCAAGGGGACGGGCGATCTCTCGCCGAGCTTCTCCACCCGTTTTGACTGATCGACGAGGATGTAGCGCTCGGGCGAACTGGCGAGAATCAGCTTTTCGCGCAGCATGGCGCCGCCGCGGCCCTTGATCATGTTGCGTTCGGGGTCGATCTCATCGGCTCCATCAAAGGACCAGTCGGGGCGCTGCTGAAGCAGGCTCGAGGTGCGAACGTGGAGCTCGGCGCACGTGATCTCCATCTCGAGCGAGGTGGTGAGAGCGGTGAAGTGCCAGCCCTTCGCCCTCGCCTGTGCGACGAGTGCGTGCAGGGCGAGCAGACTCGTGGATCCACTGCCAACGCCCACGACGTCGCCGTCGCGCACCCGACTCGCCATCTGGCGAGCGATCGCCTCCTTGGCGTCGTAGTTGGCGATGTCGCGTCGCCACTCGGGGTGGTCGGTCTCCGCTTCGCTCCACTCCATTGGGCCACCTCTCGACGTGAACAAACATAATTGTCCGCGCCAACTCACGATCACCTGTACAAAGGGAACCGCTCCTGCGCTGGTACTCTCACGATCGGTGCCGCACTGGCGAGCGTGCGCGGGGAGGTGCAACGTGAGAGCGAGCGTGTTTACGACATGCCTCGTTGACGCGTTGTTCCCGAACGTGGGCGACGCGCTCGTCACGCTCTTCGCCCGACTCAACGTCAGGTTGGATATCCCCGACCAGACCTGCTGCGGCCAGATGCATATCAACACGGGTTACCGGTCTATGGCGCTCGCGCTCGTGCGCAACCACGTGCGGGCCTTTGCGAGCAGCGAGTACGTCGTCGGACTCTCCGCATCGTGCGTCGGTTCGGTCCGCCACCAGTACGAATCGATCGCGGCCGAGAGTGGCGACGATCGACTGGTCGAAGGCGTTCGATGCCTTCGTGAGAAGACCTATGAGGTCTCGGAGTTCCTCATCGACGTGCTGGGCGTTGACGACGTGGGCGCGTACTTTCCCCATCGCGTCACCTATCATCCGACGGGTCACTCGCTGCGGGTGCTGCACCTCGGTGATCGCCCAACGACGCTGCTTCAGCACGTTGAAGGGATCGAACTCGTAGAGCTTCACGGCGCCGACGAGTGCTGCGGTTTCGGCGGCACGTTCTCGGTGAAGAACGCCGACGTCTCAGGCGCCATGCTCGCCGACAAGCTCCTTCACGTCCGATCGACGGGCGCCGAAGTGCTGGCGGCGTGCGACTCGTCGTGCCTGATGCACATGGGCGGTGGTCTGTCGCTCGCGGGCGACGACGTTCGTCCGCTCCACCTCGTCGAGATCTTGGCGTCGTCGCGGTGACGACCAGCGACACGCCCTACGCGCCGAACGACGTCGGGCACCTCCGAGGGCAGACCGGCTTTCCCAAGGCGGCGCGCCGAGCGCTTCGCGATACGCAGCTTCGCGCGAACTTGCAGGTCGCGACCACGACGATTCGCGCCAAACGAGCCCGCGTCGTCGCAGAGGTCCCCGACTGGCAGGAGCTTCGCGACGCCGGTGCGGCGATCAAGGACGAGGTGCTCGCCCATCTCGAAACGTACCTCGGCGAGCTCGAGGGCAACGTCGTAGCGCGGGGCGGAGCGGTCCACTGGGCCCGTGACGCGAACGAGGCCAACGACATCATCGCGCGTCTCGTAGCGGCAACGTCCGCGCGCGAGGTCGTCAAGGTGAAGTCGATGGTGACCCAAGAGATCGGCCTCAACGAGGCGCTCGCA
>JBAUSF010000265.1:0-2641 GCA_049581565.1 Acidimicrobiales bacterium | reverse complement strand
TGGGCCGTGACCACGTTCCGTGTTCTACCCGCCCGTTGCTGAACACCTCGACGGTCCCGGTGCCGACGAGCTGGGCGTAGGAGTCGATGACGCCAACGCCACCGATGTAGTTGACGTTCATGACGATGACGTTCGTCGGCGAGATCGCCACTCCGTTCGCCGACACTTCGGGAGCGCCGAAGAGTGAACGGTTCCACGACTTCGACGTGCCGTCCCACGTATAGGAAACGGCGTAGCCGGATTCAAAGTTGACGGTGAAGGACTTCACCTTGGGTCCTCCAAAGTGCTCGCCAGCGCTCACGAAAGTAAAGAGAGCGGGCGGCGGACGCGGCTTGCCGTCTTTGGCCATGAGCAGCTTCGCGTTGGCGAAGAGGTTGTGCGGCACCTGCCGGTTGGGGTCGCGGAACATGGCGGCCCCGCTCGTTGATTCGTCGTACAGCTTCACCGGCGCGGTCTCGATGCTGCGCACCGCGTACTGGGCGCCGCCCGAGAACGCGAAGATCCCGCCGATCGGAAAGACGATCTCGCGATCGGTCCGGCGCACCGAGCGCACCGGGCCCACGACGGTGGGAACGCGCGAGTAGAAGATCGCCGCGAGTCGCGTGATGCCGCCCTCGACGACCTCCTCGTAGACCACGTCGGCGTCTTCAACTCCGTACTGTGGCATCGCCTCGGGGGTGTTGTCGATCTTGATGGTCAGAGCCGATCGGTCCTTCAACAGCCGCTTCGGGTAGGGCAATCCCGTGAGGGGCGAAACGGGCGGCGCCGGCTTGGTGGTCGTTGTCGTCGTCGGCGCGGTCGTCGTGGTACTCGACGTTGACGTCGACGACGTCGTCGTCGTTGTTGTTGAATCGGCGAACGAGCTCGACACGCCGAGCAGCGAGATCCCAATGCCCGCCACGATCGCGAAGACGAGGGGGCGACGCATAAGGAAGAAACTACCTCGTGCCACCGTTCGCCGGGTGCCAGCCACCGGCGTTGACGAGAAACCGAACGGGTGAGACGAGCTAGCTGGCGAGCGCCTCCCCGATGACCTTGCCAATCTGGTCCACTTCGAGCAGGAATCCGTCGTGCCCAACCGCCGACGAGATGACGTGCAGCGAAGATGCGGTCGGTATGAGTTCGGCGAGCTGTTCTTGTAGCCGAAGCGGATAGAGGCGATCCGAATCGATGCCGAGGACGGTCGAGCGGCTCCGGATGGAACCGAGCGCTGACGCAACTCCCCCGCGCCCTCGTCCAACGTCGTGGTGGTTCATTGCCTCGCTGAGCACGATGTAGCTGTTGGCGTCAAAGCGTCGAGCCAGCTTTTCTCCGTGGTAACCGAGGTACGACTCGACGGCGTAGAGACCTCCGTCGAGCACGTCGCTCTCATCGTGGGCGGCGCGCGCGAAGCGCGATTCGAACTCCTCGTCGGTGCGGTACGTGATCTGGCCGAGCCCCCTCGCGATCGCGAGCCCCTCGTTGGGTGGCGAACGGTCGTAGTAGTCGCCGCCGTGGTAGTTGGGATCAGCCTTGATGGCGCGGATCTGTAGACGGCTGTGGGCGATCTGGTCGGCGGTCGACGCCGCGCCGACAGCCAGGACGACGAGGTTCGCGACCCGTTCGGGGTAGGTGATCGCCCATTCGAGCGCGCGCATCCCACCCATCGAGCCGCCGACGACTGCGTGCCATGACTCGATCCCGAGGGCGTCGGTCACGGCGGCTTCAACTGCCACTTGATCGCGCACCGTGATCACCGGAAAGCGCGATCCGTAGGGACGTCCGTCCGGGGCGAGCGACGAGGGACCGGTCGTGCCCTGAGAACCGCCGAGCACGTTCGAGCAGACTACAAAGTACTGCTCCGTGTCGATGGCGAGGCCGGGGCCGACGAGACCGTTCCACCACCCGGGCGTCGGGTGACCCGCGCTGATACCACCGAGCGCGTGCGAGTCGCCCGTCAGTGCGTGCTCGACGAGCACGGCATTCGACCCGTCTGCATTCAGTTCGCCCCACGTCTCGTAGGCGACGGTCACCGAAGGGAGGTAACCACCACCTTCGAACGTGAAACCGCGGCCGTCCTCGCCCGCGAGGGTCTCAAAGCGTCGCTCTCCGGGGTCGTCGCCCGGACGCCAGAAGGTCGGAGACGAATTCATGCACCCTTGATCGCGCGAAAACCCGCTTCGAGGTCAGCGAGGATGTCCTCGATCGACTCGATGCCGATCGATAGACGCACGAGGTCAGCGCTCACGCCGGTGGAGATCTGCTCTTCGGGGGTGAGCTGGGAGTGCGTCGTCGACGCCGGGTGGATCGCGAGGCTCTTCGCGTCGCCGACGTTCGCCAGGTGACTGAACAGCTCGAGGCCCTCAATGAACTGGCGCCCCGCGTCGATGCCACCGTTGATACCAAAGGCGAGAACCGCCCCCGCTCCGCGCGGAAGGTAGCGCTCTTGCAGCGCGTGCCACGGGCTCGAGGCCAGTCCGGGGTAGTTGACCCACTTCACGTCGGAGCGAGCTTCGAGCCACTTCGCGACCGTCGTCGCATTGGCGACGTGGCGTTCCATGCGGAGACTGAGTGTTTCGAGACCCTGGAGAAAGAGGAACGAGTTGAAAGGGGCTATCGCGGCGCCAATGTCTCTGAGGTACTGCAGCCGAGCCTTCAGCAC
>JBAUSF010000264.1:0-4498 GCA_049581565.1 Acidimicrobiales bacterium | reverse complement strand
GTGTCGGGTGGCCGAGTTCGTCAGCAGCTATTCCTGAGACGATCACCGCAGCGTTCTCGTAGGAATCAAACAGCGTATTTCGACGATCAGTATCGGCCATGCAGTCCCTCCTGCGTGTGACAGGTTAGTTACGCCGGTCGCCGGTTCGCGGGTGCACCGAAGGACGTCAATCTCCCTCCGGGGATTCGGTTAGTCGTCATGACGGAGCTCTGGCCACGTGTCGCCCCACGATCTCTTGGGCTCGGTGCAAATGTAGATATGCCCGTGCCACTCCTGATTGTGCAGTCCAGCCTCGTTTGTGAGTGTCGCGACAACGCGGACCCGTCGAAAGAATCGGTGGAGATACGACGCGTAGTCCGACACGTCGACGGGACCTGGCGCCACCGCAACCACGGTCGAAGCCGTCGGGTTCCCAGGGGCCCAGAACCACTCATTGTTTTGCCCACTCACCGCGGCCGGCAGACCCGAGCCTCGCCCGAGTTCGTTGATCGCGCCCGCCTCGCCGTAGTCGGCGGCGAAGATTACCGCATGAGCACGCGCGCTCGGTGGCAGTGAGAACCACACCTCTTTCACCGAATGGACCAACTCGGGCCAACCCACTTCCTCGGCCAGGGCTTGGTTGACCTTGTAGGTCCAGCCGATGCCCGACGCGGGCAGTACGGCAACTCTGAAGACCGAAATTCCTAAGGTCAGCAGCGATCTATCAACTGTCGAGTTACTCCGCACGTGCTGGCGAATCGACGTATCACTGGTTAATGACGCCACGCGATTGCTAGACGGGGTTGATCTCGTGCCCATCGATCACGCAATCGTTGAGCAAGCTGTAACATTGACCCCGCGCGAATTGCGGAGTCTTGACGCCATTCACCTCGCGAGCGCGTTAGCTCTGAATGAGGACCTCACCGATTTTCTCGCCTACAACGTTCGCCTCTGCTCAGCCGCCACGAAAGCCGGGGTACCCGTGGTATCGCCAACGTAAAACATTTACCTTATTGATGCAAGACGAGACAATCTAACCCCGCCGGAATCGCGCTCCACGCGAATTGCGGTCGAAGGAGAGTGCTGTTTCGCCATGTCTGGACGGTTCGCGCAATCGGTTCGCGCAATCGGTTCGCGCAATCGGTTCGCGCAATCTGTCTCGACTCAAAACATTGTGGAGGTAGCGGGACCATGTTCGAACCCCCTGACACACCTGTTCATCAGGTAAGTCGTTAGACAGTAGAACCGAGCCGCAGGAGTGCTCAGTAGCAGCCAGACCGGGCTCCGTTCGAACCCCTCGATGACGGATCGAGCTGAGTTTGCCGGGAAGCGTCGAGCGAAAGAAAGAGAGCACGGTGAGAATCTGTGGAACCTTCTGCTCACCGTGACGCTTTAGTAGGTCAGTGAGAACAATTCGATCGGTCGCAAAATGACCCGACACATTCGCCCGCCACGCTCGACGAAGTCCTTCGAGGAGTTCGTTGGTCACGTGACGGGAAGCCTGCTGCGCACCGCCTATCTAATCACCTGGAATCTTCCAGAAGCCGAGGACGTCGTCCAAGAAGCGCTATCGCGCGCAGCCGCGCGGTGGGCGGATGTGGAGAAAATGGAACACCCCCAGGCGTACGTTCGACGGATCGTCGTCAACTGCGCGACCACTGAAGCACAGAAGCGTGTTCGCCGACTCGAGGATCCTCGCGCGGGAATTGCCGCGATGATCGATGACCTCGCCGATGATCGCTTTGAGGAGCAACTTGCCCGAGTTGACACTCGCTCAGAGATTCTGTGGCTTCTAACGCAATTGTCGCGCCAGCAGCGCGCCGTGCTCGTGCTGAGGTACTTCGAAGAACTGAGCGAATCCGAGATAGCTGACTACCTTTCGATACCCATCGGGACCGTTAAGTCCACGGCGTCGAGGGCACTCGATCAATTACGCCGAGCAGTCTCTGACACACCATTAGAACCGACCGAGCCGCTGCACTGCCATACTCGACAACCAAAAGTAAAACTGACATGAGACAAGACATTGAATCGGAACTGCGCGCGGCGTTTGGCCAACGAGCCACGGACGTGAGCGAGGACGCGGTCGCCCGAGTCCGTGACCGTGACTACAGGCTGCATCGCCGACGCAGGCGCGTTCACGTAGCCGTCGGCGCGTCAGGAGTAGGAACCTTAGCCGCTGGACTTGGTGTAACACTTGCCGTCTTCCTCTCAAGCGCGCCCACGGCGGCGTACGCAAACTGGTCACCCACGCCGACGTCCGCTTCCGCCAGCCAGATTGTTGCTGCCGAGTCGGCGTGCTTAACGGCGTTTGGCAACGACATTACGCAAGCTGATTCAAACCAAGCGTCTCCGGCATTCATCGCCAACATGTCCGCGTGGCATGCAGTCATTGAAGACGTGCAGGGGCCGTACGTCTTGGTGGGTTATGTCGCAAGCGAGGACGGCGCCTCGAACTCCGGCACGTGCCTCACTCCGACGACCACGAATTGGTCGGGGGGGCCAGAAATCTTCATCTCCAACGGCAGCAGTGACGCATCAGGCAACTCGAGTGGCGAGTCAGCAGGATTTGGTGGACCAGATCAGTCTGGTGACGGGGTCAACACTGCGGTCCGCAGCGGTATCGGAGGCGAAGCTTCTTTGACACCGCCGAATCCCGACACGATCGCAAATCCTTCAATCGACGCAGCGAGGTCAGCGGTTACGTTCGTCATCGGTCATGCCGGTTCTGCGGTGAGCTCGATCACTCTGGAACTGAGCAACGGCACGAGCGTCGGCGCAACGGTCCAGAATGGGTACTACGCGGCGTGGTGGCCAAGCGATTCAACACTTGCTTCGGCGCAAGTGACGTCGCCAGCAGGCGTTGCCGCCATCTCGATTCCAAATGTTCCAGGGCCACCGGCTGGCAGCTCTTCGTCCGGGACATCAAATTCGGTTAGGCGAGCGACCGGCAGCTGATAATTCTTCGGCCACGTTGGGTGGTCTGCCCGAGTGACGGCGTGTCAAAAAGGTGGATGCAGAGAGGCAGAGGTCCCGGAGCCACCGGGACAGGGGAAACGAAGCCGGGCCGGAAAGTGAGACACACGTCCCGGAGTCGAAGTGGGACAGACGTCCCGAACTTTCACGTCTGGACATGGGTCACGCAGTGGAGGTAACGCAACTATGTTCGAACCCCCTCGCACCCATGTTCATCAGGTGACACGCAGAGCCGTTCTCAGCACATTTCGTGACCTTGACCGTCCGCCACGACAAAATCGCGTCATTCGCGAACCCCATCGGGCCCACCAACGAATCCGCACGATGGTCGCCCTCACCCAAACCTCACACGAGAATCAGTCCAACGTCGCATATGTGCTACATTTGTGGCATGGCTGAAATTGCGTCTCGTGAACTGCGAAACAATACTCGCGGACTTCTGCGAAGGGTTGCGCGCGGAGAGGACCTTGTAATTACCGTGGACGGCCTCCCTGTCGCGGCGTTGCGGCCTTTGAACCATCGCCCGCGCTGGATCAATGGGGTCGACTTTGCTCGACGCATGGCTCGGCGCCAGGCCGATCCAGGTCTTCGCAATGAGTTGCAAGCCTTGTCGCCGGACACGACCGATGACCTCCCATTATGACGCGAGGGCTCGCCGACACGAGTGTATTCATCGCACGCGAATCGGGTCGTCCGCTTCAAGAATCACTCTTCCCCGACGAACTGGCGGTTTCGATCATCACGATTGGCGAACTTCGAGCGGGCGTGCTCGCCGCGAGCGACGTTAAGATTCGCGACCGGCGTTTGGCGACCTTGACCGTGGCCATGTCACTCGATCCCGTTGCCGTTGACGACGACGTCGCCGCCGAGTGGGCGCGGCTACGGGTATTGCTACGGGACTCAGGTCAACGTATGCCGGTCAATGACTCGTGGATCGCGGCAACCGCAATGGCATTGGCTGTGCCGATCATTACTCAAGACGACGACTACATCAATCTTGCTGAGTTGCCCGTGATTCGAGTGTGAGCGAACGGAGTTAGGGACACGACAAGCGCTCGAGATCTCAGAGCGACCGGAAAGATTGTCACAGCCTGAACACGGGCGACGTTTCAAATTCCACAACAACGAGTGGAGGTAACGGAACTATGTTCGAACCCCTTTCGGGGGTGCCCGGTTCCCGCCTCAACGGTGAAGGCGACGTTGGGCAGGCGACCAATTGCTCAGAGTCGATACTTACCCACATTTGTTGAATGGAACTACGCTGCGCATTCGAAAAGGCGCACAGTAGGGAGTCCCGAAGAAGTGCGGTTATCTTCGGCGAGAAACGCATAGAGACGCAGACATCACCCTGGCCGTGAAGAAGAAGTGTCATTCGGAAATGAGAGGCAGCACAATGATGACCATCACCGGAGGCAATGCTTTGAGGGGATTTCAAAGAGACCAGTTTTGCTCGACCGCGCGCAAGACTCATGACATCTATCGCATCGGATTTGGACCAGCTATCATTGTGATCCATGAGGTTCCCGGAATCACCCCTCTGGTG
>JBAUSF010000263.1:0-1869 GCA_049581565.1 Acidimicrobiales bacterium | reverse complement strand
ATACCCCGGTCATCGAACTCGAAGGCGGGAGCTGAAACGGAGCTGGCGAGTAGTTGACCTGTGCGGGCCGATTTTCCAGTTGGGCGATAAGGCTGATGCAATATTGCACTTCGGCTTCGATGCCCTTCAACTCATTCTCTGCGGCCTGGAACTTGCTTTGGGCGAGCAGGTAGGCATTGTGGCTCTCATTCAGCATGGTGCGGGCCTGATGACGCTGCGAGACAAGCTCGATCACCTGCTCCTGCAACTTGAGCACGGCGGGCGACGGCGGCGCGGGTGCAATCGGAGCTAGTTGCGGCGCCGGGGCTGAGGTAACGACAGGAGCGGAAGCGGCTTTCTTCGCCGCCCACCGTGCTTTGGCTGCGTCGGCGAGAGCCTTGCGCCCAGCGGCGCTCATCTTGCGCTTCTTGGCTTTCCGTGGGGTGGGCTTTGAGGTTTGCGCGGGTGGTTCTGAGGTGATGACATCGTTTTGCATGGAAGCAGTCTAAACCTAATCGGCGAGAACTGTTACAAAAAACTGACTCGTTGGGGTATGCTGTATGCGGATTACTTGCACTCTCACCCGCGATGATGGCCTCGGAAAACGAGGCTCTGGATGTTCCAAAGGATTCTCCTTCTGTGGCTTTTGGGAACCGTCTCCGCTCTGGCGCAGACCGGGGCTGTACAGGGCCATTCCTTCGTCGGTGGAACTCCCTCAGTCACGTCCGGGCTGAAATCGGCCAACTACCTTGATGGCATCATTCCTCACGCCACCATCACTGTCTACTTCACCGGAACGACCAACCTGGTCCCCGGCAGCCAAATCTTCTCGAACTCCACGGGAACGGTACTCGGTAATCCCTTCACGTCGAACGATATAAGCTCGCTCAATCCGGGCGGCTGGCTCTTCTTCGCGGCACAGGGCCAAGGCTATGACGTGGTGGGCAGCGGGGGACTTTCGCCGAACACCTACGGCGCTCCGACTCCGCTCTGCACTGATTGCTTTGCCAGTGGTGGAGGTGGAGGCGGCGGCGGCTGTTCGACAGGCGGAATTCCAACCACAAACGGCTCAGTGACGGGCGATAATTCCTCGACCAACTGCGGGTATGAGAATCGGGTCGGAGATACAGCAGCGGTCCCAGCAAACGTGCAGACGTTCGGCTCGAATCTCCTTGCCAACAATTCAAGCACCTACGTCGTGGCCGCTGGCGAGAACATCGGCTCTTACCTGTCGGGGACGACCAACGTTTTGCTTGGGTCGAACGAGGCACAGGGAACGCTGAGCCAGCCCTGCGCGCTGTCGGACGGTTCGGTCCTGATCGGCGATTCGAACTCGCAGAATTGTCCCGGCTCGGTCGGGACGGGCGCGCTGATCGGCATCGGCAACGGTAACCTCGCCTTTCCTTCATCGAACACACTATTCACGACCAACGTCGTAGCTCTGGGCACCGACAACCTGATTGCACTTGAAAGCACAACTGGCAATCTGCGCTGGATTTTTGCGGGCGGCTACAACAACATGAACACGCTCAAGGCGTCCAGTCAGGAGTTGGTTGCGATCGGCGAGAGCAACATCCAGGGAGTGAGTGGGGGCAGTGCGGTCTCAGACATTCTTGGTCTTGGCGATTCGAACTGCAACTCCATTCCAGACGGGTCTTCGGATGTGGTCTGCCTGGGAGATGGCTCCGGTGACTCGTCAGCAACCTCGCCAATTACCTCAGCGGTGCTGATTGGCGTCGACGCGCTGACCGACGGTTCAGGCACGGACATCGTCCTCATCGGTGACCAGCCAGCGACAGGATTCAGCGGGACGGCGAGCTCCGGCAATGACCTGGTCGGCGTCGGGAATCATGTTCTCGCTTGCAATACGACAGGCTCAGACAACGTCGG
>JBAUSF010000262.1:0-2812 GCA_049581565.1 Acidimicrobiales bacterium | reverse complement strand
GCAATCGGGTGGTACGGCAATCGCGGTGACGAGGTGCTCGACGAATTCTCGTCTCACGGCGAAGGGTTCCTCGCGGACGTCTGTGCGGAATGGGAGCACGCGACGGCGTCGGCCACCGTACCCGTCGCGCACCTGCGCACCGGCTTTGTGATCAGCACTCGTGGTGGCGCGTTGAAAAGGCAGCTGCCGCTCTTTCGCTTCGGTCTCGGCGCGTATCTCGCATCGGGGCGGCAGTGGATGAGCCCGATCGCGCTCGTTGACGAAGTACGGGCGATCCTTTGGACCATTGACCATCGAGTGGAAGGCCCCGTCAACCTCGTCGGACCAGAGCCAACCACCAACCGGGCATTTAGCGAAGCACTCGGCGCGGAGCTGCAACGCCCCGTGGTCTTGCGCGCGCCGCGAATGGCGCTCTCGGTCGCGCTCGGGGCCGAGATGGCTGATGAGTTGTTGCTCGCCAGTCAACGGGTCGTGCCGAGGCGACTGCTCGAAACGGGATTCGAGTTCATTGCACGCGACAGCGCGTCGATGATTCACTGGGCACTCGGTACTCACGGCTAGCAAATAATGCGGATTCGATTCACGTACGAGGCACTTATTGCCATGACGCACGGTGCTCGACGCGCGCGGCGTGACGGGTGTGTCGCGGTTCGCTCCAGTACAGTTTCCAGTGTCACTCAGATGTGACCTCGCACATCGCACCGATGCACATAGACAGTTACTGGCAGGCAAGGCGTATGACGTTCAATCGAAAGTTGAGGTTCGCCGCAGCCTTCGTCATGGCCGCGGGAGCCACCTGGTTCTCGCTCGGCGCACCTCTGAGCGGCGCTGTGTCGAATGGAACGATCACGTACGCCGAAGCGCCCGGAGCGGCACCGAACTGGATCTTTCCCTATACCGGCTACCTCAACTACTCCGCCTCGAACGTCAATGATTTTCAGCAGCTGATGTACCGACCGCTGTACTTCTTCGGTCTCGGCGACACCTCGGCCTACGTGCCATCGCTTTCGCTCGCGGACGCTCCCACCTTGAGCGGCGGCAATCGGACCGTCACCATTCACCTCAAGGGCTGGAAGTTCGCCGACGGGCAAACGGTCAATGCGCAGTCGGTCATGTTCTTCTTGAATCTGTATCAAGCCGATCCGACGAGCTACGGGGTCTACACACCCGGTCTCGGGATTCCCGACGGCGTGGCGAGCGCGAGTGGATCGGGGCTCACCGTCGTCATTCACATGAAGACCCAGGTGAACCTCAACTGGATCCTCTACAACTACCTCTCCGAGATCACGCCGCTTCCCGATCGATGGGACATGATCTCAGCCCACGGAGCGGGACGCTGCGCCAACGGGACCTTCGGTGCCGCGTCAACGGAAGCTTCGTGCAAAGCGGTCGAGACCTACCTCGATAAGCTCGCGCCGGCGACGAGCACCTTTAGCGGCGCGTTCTGGCAGGGCGGTGACGACGGCCCCTGGAAGCTCCTTCGCTTCGACACCACCGGTGACGCGACGTTCGAAGCGAATCCCTCGTACTCGGGCCCCCAACCTGCGCAGGTGAGATACGTGAAAGAGATCGCCTACAGCTCCGACTCCGCAGAGAAGGCCGACCTCCTCGACGGAAAGATCGACATCGGCTACTTAGCGCCCACCGACCTCACGGCGCCTGCACCAAAGCCGGGTGAGCCCGGAGCGAACATCGGGTCGCTCAGCGCGAAGTATCGGCTCTCGATTGAGATTCCTTACGCGTTCAACTTCGCTCAATTGAACTTCTCGGCATCAAACCCACTCCAGCCCGAGTTCGAACAGCTCTACATTCGCCAAGCACTGCAAGAGTCAATCGATCAGACGGGCATCCTGCGCAACGTCGATGACAACTACGGGGTGGCCGAAGACAGCCCGATGCCGGTGACCACCCCGGCGATACTTGCCCGCCAACCGACGAATCCTTACCCGTTCAATCTGACCAACGCGAAAACGCTCCTCACCTCCCATGGCTGGTCTGACGAGGCCGGGGTCATGACGTGCACGAGCCCGGGAACGACCACCGGTCACTGTGGTACCAATATCGCAGAGGGTGCCCAGCTGAAATTCTCGCTCGTGTACGTAACGGGCAATCCGACCGTCGACGCCACGATCAACATCATCACGTCGGACTGGAACGAGATCGGCATTGCCGTAACGGCCACCGCGAACACCTTGAACAATCTTGCGACCGAGTGCACCGCAGCGAGCACGACCCCGTGGTCCATCTGTTGGACGGGCGACAGCTGGAACTACGAGCCCAACTACTACCCCTCGGGCGAGCAGATGTTCGTCAGCGGCGCCAGCACGAACTCTGGTGGTTACGATGACCCGCAGATGAACGCGCTCATCGCGGCCGACACACGGGGAAGGGGCTCGTTGAGCGCCTTCGAAGCGTACGCGGCAGCGCAGCTGCCCGTCCTGTATCTGCCCGATCAGGAGAACATCATCGAAACGTCAAGAAACCTCAACAGCTCAATCGGCTGGTCGCCGAACGCGCTCGCCAACCTTCTCCCGGAGTACCTCTACTACTAGAGATCGGCGACATGACGTTCCAACCAGGTCATTTGACATTGTCGACAATATTTTTCAGAGTGATTTAATGCCCTAGCAATCCTGATGATTGTCCCCATGCACTGACTCGACAGTGGCGGTTTGGTAACGAACGGTGCATCTGCCGCGAATCGTTAGCAATTAAACGATATTTCGCGAAGTCCCTGCTCTCGAGCTGTCTCGAGAGGTTGAAAATGGCGCAATGGGCTTACTTGTATCCACCGCACTGCCCCGATACAGTT
>JBAUSF010000261.1:0-2020 GCA_049581565.1 Acidimicrobiales bacterium | reverse complement strand
CGATATAGAGTAGCTCGGCAGTTTCGTAAGCCGGTTCATCCTTCTTCGGATGAATGCAATCCACCGGGCAGGCGTCCACACACGCGGTGTCTTTGGTGCCGATGCAAGGTTCTGCGATAACGTATGCCATTGCTTGAATTTCCCAGGTACTTATAGATAGCACAGGCAGACCCGGAAAAACAAATAGGACTTGCGAACGGCCGGCTGGGAGCCCCAAACTGTATAAAGATGGCACTGAAAGTTCGTAAAGCCGTTTTCCCAGCCGCCGGGTTGGGCACCCGATTCCTTCCCGCCACCAAGGCTCAACCCAAGGAAATGCTGCCGATTGTGGATAAACCCATCATCCAGTATGGCGTGGAGGAGGCCCTGCACTCCGGCATTCAGAACATCATTATTGTTACCGGGCGCGGAAAGACCGCGATCGAGGATCATTTCGACGTCAGCTTCGAACTCGAGTACCTGCTGGAATCGCGCGGCAAGAAAGATGTACTGGCGATCGTCCGGGGCATCTCGGATATGATCAACGTTTCTTACGTTCGCCAGAAGGAGGCGCTCGGCCTGGGGCACGCCGTGCTGCGCGCGCATGAGATAGTTGGCGACGAGCCTTTTGCGGTGGTGCTGGCCGACGATGTGATCGAAGCCGAGACGCCCTGCCTGCGGCAGCTCCTTGACGTCCATAATTTCTTCTGCGCTCCCGTGCTCGCGGTGATGGAAGTGCCCCACGACGCCTTCTCCGCCTACGGCGCTATCGATGCCGTGCCCGTCAGCCATAACGGCAGCGACCGGGTTTACCGCATCCGCGACCTGGTGGAGAAGCCGAAACCGTCGGAAGCCCCCTCCAACCTGGCGATCATCGGCCGCTACGTGCTGACGCCGGAGATCTTCGATTCCCTGCAGAGCATCGACCCCGGCTCGGGCGGCGAAATCCAACTCACCGATGCCATGCGCCACCTGCTGCGCACGCGGCCGATCTATGCCTACCGCTTCGAAGGTACGCGCTACGATGCCGGCGACAAGCTTGGCTTCCTGAAAGCGACTGTGGAATATGCGTTGCGAAGGCACGACCTGGGTGGACCGTTCCGGGAATATCTAAAGGGGCTGAAGCTGTAGTTCCGCGCCCAACTTGAGCCGGCAACCGCTCTCTGACGTTCGCGGCTCCGCTGGCGGCCTCCGCAGCGCTACACTGGTGTCGATGCTCCCTTCCGCCGTTCAGGAACGCGTGGCGGCCCTTCTCGGCCCGCGCGGGTATCTGCACCGTCCGGAGGACCTTACTCTCTACGAGTACGATGGCGGCACCGAGAAACACCCGCCGGACATGGTGGTGTTCCCACGCACCACCGAGGAAGTGGTTGCGATTGTTCGCATCGCGCGCGAATTTCAGTTGCCGGTGGTGGGACGCGGCGCGGGGACCGGCCTTTCGGGCGGCGCCATCGCCTGTTGCGGCGGCATTATGGTCGCGTTCGCGCGCATGAACCGCATTCTCGAAATCGATTTCGAAAACGAGCGCGCGGTGGTGCAGCCTGGCGTAGTCAACCTGGACATCACGCGGGCGGTGGAAGACGGCGGTTTCTTCTACGCGCCCGATCCCTCGAGCCAGCGCGCGTGCACCATCGGCGGCAACGTGGCGGAGAACTCCGGGGGGCCCCACACCCTGGCCTACGGCGTGACCACCAACCACGTGCTCGGTCTCGAGTTGGTGTTGCCGGACGGCTCCGTGGTGGAAACC
This sequence comes from Acidimicrobiales bacterium, assembly GCA_049581565.1. Classification (GTDB taxonomy): domain Bacteria; phylum Actinomycetota; class Acidimicrobiia; order Acidimicrobiales; family RAAP-2; genus RAAP-2. The sequence goes on along the minus strand of JBAUSF010000261.1, from coordinate 294 downwards.
GGCGGCAAGGAACTGGACCTGCCCGGCTATGATCTCACCGGGCTGCTGACCGGCTCAGAGGGGACCATGGCGCTGGTCACCAAGATCACCGTGCGGCTGATGCGCAAACCGGAGACGGTGAAAACGCTACTGGCCATTTACGATTCGAACGAAGACGCCGGCCGCACGGTGGGCGAGATCACCGCGCGCGCCATTACGCCGGTAGCCATCGAGATGCTGGATGGCGTGATGCTGCGGATGGTGGAAGAGGCCACCCACGCGGGCTATCCGATGGATGCCAGCGCGGTGCTGCTG
>JBAUSF010000260.1:0-2138 GCA_049581565.1 Acidimicrobiales bacterium | reverse complement strand
GACTTACCCGAGGTGGGATCGAGGATCCGGTACTCCAAGCCCTGAAACGGAATGCCGTCCTGCCGCAGTCTGACGTCTGGCGGATCGTCGAGGCGCCCCACGGCGTGACCCGGGCATTCGGAGAAGCCGAAGACGCGGACGATTTCGAATCCGAGTTCGCGTTCGCCTTGCTCGAAGAGGGAGTCCGGGCCGGCGCCCGAACTGATCAAGCGCATCGATCGCAAGCGCTTCTTGTCCTCTGGCTTGAGGGCGAGCATGTCGAACACGTGTGTTCCCATCGTGATGAAGAACGTTCCGCCGTATTTCTCGATCGTACGTGCGACGGGCTCCGCCTGCCATCGCGCGATCGGGAGGATCTTCGCGCCGTGCAACAGTGGCATGTACATCTCGAACACGGAGCCCCCGGCGTGTCCGTACGGCGCCACGCCGACGTGGACCTCGTTCTCGGTGAAGCCGAGGCTCGCGGAGAATCGCGTGGCGGCGAAGACGAGGGTCTCTGAGCAATGCAAGATGCTCTTCGGGTTTCCGGTCGTGCCTCCTGTCGATAACACCAGGCAAGGTTGACACGGTGCGAATCCAACGGCATCGGAGAGGGCGCCCTGGGACGCAGCGACGTCAAAGGAGAGGTAGCTGCTCGCACCCGCGAAGTCGCCTTGGATCATGATCGGGCAGCCGGCGAGTCGCGACGTCATCGTTTCGAGTGCCGCCCGCCATTCGGACCGTTCGAGAAGACCGGCGTGCAACACGACGCCGCGGACGTCGAGCTGGTCGATGAGGTTCATGGCGAGGACGGGCGTGATCTGGGCGGAACGCGGCACGAAGGCTACGCCGGCGATCGACGCGGCGAGTTCGGTCACGATACCTTGCCAGGAGTTCGGCATGACCGCGAGCAGGTACTGGCCCGGCTCGAGCCCGGCCTCGCGCAATGCTCCAGCAACGCGTCGTGCCGTTTCCCAAAGTTGGGCGTAGGTGAGGGGGTAGTCCCCGGTGATGGCGGTTCGATTCGGGTCACGAACAACCCATGACTCGACGATCTTGGCGAGCGTGAGCTCGCCCCAGTAGCCGCGTTGACGCCATTCGCGCTGTACGTCGAGGGGTATGAGGGGGTGAGCATGCTCGACACGACTCACGACTTCATGTTTCATTCGGCTGAACCTTCACTTTCAACGGCGCGCCCGCACCTTCGAGTGGAACGGTGGTCAGCTCATTCACGATTGTTCGTCGCGACTCTTGGCGATCACGAGCGCGAGCTTTATCCAAGCGATGGTTTGTTGGGGTCGCTCGAGAAATGGGGCGTGACCCGAACCATCTATCGGAACAAGTAGCCCGTTCATCTTCATAGCCAACTCAGCGTGGTCGGCGAGCGGCACGCTTCGATCGAGCGGACCCCACAGCACCAGTGTGAACGGCGGATCTTCCAGCGGTTGAGGGTGGTACGCCTCGAGGATCTGAAGTTGGCGCAACAGGACCGCCTGACCACCTCGGGCTTCGAAATCCTCTCGCCGCAGCGAGACCATGCTCTCGTTACGCGGATCACCGATGCCCAGCTGCGCCATTTTGTCCATCAGGCTGGGCGGATTGGACTGCACCCACTGAAGCGCCGATTCGCTGACCTCCACGCCGAATCCCGCCGCCATGAGGACCATCGCGTCTACGGCACTGCGGCGAGCCACCTCGATCGCGACCATCGCGCCGAGCGACGCGCCAACGAGCACGCGTGGTCGTGAGAGGCCCTCCACGCGGGGGAGAAGCGCCGTTGCCATCGAAGCCACGTCTGGCTCGTCGCCGAGGGGTAGCACCAGCGCGTCGAGTTCTCGGGCGGCGGTATCCCAGGTGAGCCCCGCGCTTCCGGCACCCGGAAACATGACGTAGTGCACCGAATCGTTTGACGTCACCGCTTCACACCGATCGCATCGTGAGTTCTCAGCTGCCAGTCCGTCCGATAGTAGCGTCGCAAGGAGAGCATCTCTCGTGCGCTGCCATGCGGACTCTTCCTAGCGGTCCACCCACTTGGGTTGGCGCTTCTCCAGGAATGCGGCGACGCCTTCCTTGGCGTCCTCGGACTGGTGGATGACGTTGCACGCCATGGACTCGAGGGCGATCAGGGTCTCGGTGTCCCCGTCGAGACCGCGGTTGAC
>JBAUSF010000259.1:0-23146 GCA_049581565.1 Acidimicrobiales bacterium | reverse complement strand
CAACAACCTCTTCGAAGAGGTGGCGAAGTATCGTGCGGCGCGGCGTCTGTGGGCGACGATCATGCGAGACCGCTTCCACGCGCGCGACCCCAAGTCAATGATGCTGCGCTTTCACACCCAGACCGGTGGCTCGACCCTTACGGCTCAGCAGCCCGAGAACAATATCGTCCGCGTCACCCTTCAAGCGCTCGCCGCCGCGCTCGGCGGCACGCAGAGCCTGCACACGAACGGATTCGACGAGGCGCTCGGTCTGCCGACCGAGCGCGCGGCGAAGCTGGCGCTGCGTACCCAGCAGATCGTGGGGTACGAGTCCGGCGTGGCCGACACGGTCGATCCGCTCGCGGGCTCGTACTTCATCGAAACGCTCACCGACGAAGTCGAACTCCGCGCGCGCGAATACCTTCGCGCCATCGACGAACTCGGTGGATCCGTCGCCGCGATCGAGGCACACTATCTCCAAGATGAGATCGAAGCCGCCGCCTACGAGTTCGCCCGTCACGTCGAGAGCGGGGAGAAGGTCGTGATCGGGGTCAACCAGTTCGTCGACAGCGACACGAGCAAGGCCGACGTCTTTCCCATCGACGAGGCCCAGCAACGAGCTCAGATCGACCGGGTGCGCCACCTCAAAGCGCACCGCGACCAGAACGGAGTGCGTGTCGCGCTCGAAGACCTCGCGGCGGCCGCGCGAGGATCACAGAACGTGCTGTACCCGATGAAGACGGCGCTCGCGCGTCTCGCAACCCTTGGCGAGGTCGCCGACGTCCTGCGCGAGGAGTTCGGCGTCTACCGAGCGACCTAGCGTTCGAGCGGCTCGTGGAAGTGAGTGACGCTCGGCTTCTCGCGGTAGAAGGGGTGCGTGAGTGAACGCCACGACTCGAAGAGCCCCGTGTCGCGAAAGGCCATGTGCGCCTCAATCGAGGCCCAGCGCACGAGCAGCAGATAGACCGACGGGTCTTCGGCCTGGCGGCGTACTTCGGCGCCAGAGCACCCGGGGGCCGACTCGATGATGGGCAGGGCCTCGCGCATGGACGCCTCGAAGTCGGCCTCCTCACCTTCTCGAACATGTAGCAGTGCGTGTTCGATCATCATGAGCGCTTCATCAGCCGTTCGCGCAGAGCGGCGTCGTTCGCGACGCCGACAGCCGTCTCGGCGAGGGCAATCGCACCGTCGATAACGGCCTGGTCCGCGGCCGAGGTGATGCACGCCGCCGTGAACTCCGGCTGGTGATTGATCGCGCCGTGGGTCGGGATCATGAGCAGGGGATGGATCGAGGGGAGCGCGAGCGACACGTTCGCCATGTCGGTCGAGATCGTCGGCTTGGGTGCCTCCTCGTCGTCGAGTCGAAAGTCTCGGCCGAGCGCTTCGGCCGCTCGCCGGTAGTGCGCGAGGATCTCGGGGTCGGCCGCCATGTGGGAGAACTGGTGCCCGAGCTCTTCGATCAATAGCGTCGTTCCCGTGGCGAGCGCGCCCGCCTCGAAGCAGGCGTTCACGCGTTGGCGAAGCAGGGCGAGGCTGCGGGCCGTCGTCGAGCGAGCCATGAATCGTCCAACGACGTGGCTCGGAATGATATTCGCGGCCGAGCCGCCCTCGGTGACGATGCCGTGCACCTGATCGCCCGGGCGTAGCTGCTGGCGAAGCAGGCCGAGGGCGACCTGGGCGAGCGTGAGTGCGTCGAGCGCGTTCAGCCCGAGCCACGGGGCAGCCGAGGCGTGGGCCTCCTTGCCGGTGTAGGTCACGTCGAAGTGATCGACGGCGAGACACGTTGCGTCGAGGCGCTCGCTCGCAAAAGGGTGGATCATAAGCGCCATGTGCTCGTCGTCGAAATAGCCGGCGTTCAAGAGATCGATCTTGCCCCCGCCGCCTTCCTCCGAGGGCGTGCCGAGCAGCGTGACCCGAAGGTCGAGCTCGTTCGCGACCGCACCCAGCCCGAGCGCTGCTCCGAGTGAGGAGGCCGCGATGATGTTGTGGCCGCAGGCGTGCCCGACGTCGGGCAGCGCGTCGTATTCGGCGCAGTAGACGACGTGAAAGCTACCCTCGCCCTTCGTCGCGCGAAAGGCTGTCGCGAGGCCGGCCAACCCCCGCTCGACGTGAAAGCCCGCGCGTTCCGCCGCGTTCGCGAGTGCGCCGGAGGATTCGAACTCCTCGTAGCCGAGTTCGGGGTGCGCGTGGATGAAGTGGCTGAGTTCGACGAGGTCGTTGCGAGCGCCCTCGATGGCCTTGACGACGGTCTGGTTCGCGCTCACTCGATCTCCACGACGACGTCGCCGGCTGAGACCGAGGCGCCGGTCGCGACCTTCACCGACTTCACGACACCGGACTTTTCTGCGTTAACGGAGTTCTCCATCTTCATCGCCTCGAGGATGACGACCGTGTCACCCGCCTCGACCGCCTGGCCGACTTCGACGTTGACCTTGACGATCGTTCCCTGCATAGGCACCGTGACCTTGCCCGAACCGCTGCCGAGCACGCCCGTGTGGTGCTGGCGGCGCGGCTTCAACGCCGTGCTCTGGGGCCGTGTGGGCAGCTCTTCGTCTTCGGGGACCCAGAGCGCAACGGTCACGCGCCGTCCATTCACTTCGGCGGTGACGTCCTTGCGCACCCGCCCCTCACCGATGGAGACCACGGGAGCCTCGCTCGCCGGCAGTGTGGAGAAGTCGAGGTTCGTCTCGACCCATTTGGTCGAGTGCGTGCCGTGGACGAACGCCTCGTCCGAGAGGATGATGACGTCGGCGCCGAGGGTCGTCGCGACGCCTTCGATGGTGGTCTCTTCGATCGCGCGCAGCATGCGACGACGCGCACGCTCGCGATCAGGTGCCCAGACGACGAGCTTGGCGATCAGGTTGTCGTAGTACTGGGAGATGGTGTCACCCGCCATGTAGCCGGCGTCGAGTCGAACGCCCGGGCCGGAGGGCTGATCAAAGCGGGTGATGGTGCCCGGCGAGGGGATGAACTTTCCAAGCGAAGGATCTTCTGCGTTGATGCGCACCTCGATCGCGTGTCCGTTATGGGGGACGTCATCTTGAGAAAACGTGAGTGCTTCGCCCGCGGCGATGCGCAGTTGCCACTCGACGAGGTCGAAGCCCGTCACCAGCTCGGTGACGGGATGTTCGACCTGCAGACGCGTGTTCATCTCGAGGAAGAAGAACTCTCCCTCCTGGTAGAGGAACTCAACGGTGCCGGCGTTCACGTAGCCGCAGGCCTCAGAGACCTTGACGGCGGCCTCACCCATGGCGCGGCGAATCTCGTCGGGGAAGTTGGGGGCCGGTGACTCTTCGATCAGCTTCTGGTGGCGACGCTGGGCCGAGCAGTCGCGCTCGCCGAGCCAGAGCGTGTTGCCGTGGCTGTCGGCCAAGACCTGCATCTCGATGTGGCGGGTCCAGTTGAGGTATCGCTCGACGTAGCACTCGTCGCGCCCGAAGTAGCTGAGCGCCTCGCGCTGGGCGCTCTCGAAGGCGCTCGGAGCCTCCTCGGGGGCGCTGGCAACCTTCATGCCGCGCCCGCCGCCGCCGTAGGCGGCCTTGATGGCGACGGGCCAGCCGTATTCGTCGCCGAAGTCGACGACCTCTTTCGCGCTCTTCAGCGTTTGGCTGCGCCCGGGCACGCCGGCGACGCCCGCCGCTTCGGCCGCGAGTCGCGAGGAGATCTTGTCGCCCATGACTTCGATCGCTTCGGGCGGGGGGCCGATGAAGGTCACGCCGCGAGAGGTGATGGCCCGCGCGAAGTCGGTGTTCTCGGAAAAGAACCCGTAGCCCGGATGCACGGCGTCGGCCCCGGAGCGCTCGATGACGTCGAGGATGGCTTCGGTGTTGAGGTAGCTTTCGGCGGCCGTCTGGCCCCCGAGCGCGTAGGCCTCATCGGCGAGACGCACGTGTAGGGCGTTGCGGTCGAGCTCTGAGTAGACCGCCACGGTCGCGATGCCGAGCTCGCGGCAGGTCCTGATCACGCGAACCGCGATCTCACCCCGGTTGGCGATGAGAACTTTCTGCAACACGCAAACCTCCGTATTCGGCCTGATAGTTTCTAGCACTTGCTGTCAAAACCCTAATGTCTGACCGTGGGTTACTTCGTCTGGCGCGTCGAGCACTTTGGAGAGATCGATTCGACGAACACATATCTGAAGCAACGGGCGATCGAGGGCTGTCCGGAGGGGCTCGTCGCGCTTGCGGACTTTCAAACGGCGGGACGAGGTCGCCTTGAGCGCGAGTGGGTCTCGCCAGCTCGGTCGTCGCTGCTCTTTTCGGTCGTCCTGCGACCTCGGCTCGACGTGGAGGACCTGCAGCTCGTCGTGGCGGCCGTTGCGCTCGCGACGCGGTCGGCGCTCGAGCGTCTGAGCGGCGTGCGGGCGTCGCTCAAGTGGCCCAACGACCTCATCGTCGGCGATCGAAAGCTGGGTGGGGCTCTCGCAGAGATCGTTGTCACGGCGGGGGGATTCGACGTCGTTGTCGGTCTCGGTCTCAACCTCACTTTCGAAGGACCGAATGATGTAAAGGCGACCTCGGTGCGAGCGGAGAGCGGCGTCACGCTCGAGCCACGTGCGCTGCTCGACATTGTGCTCGAAGAGCTCGAGGTGCGACGCGAACAGCTCGAGAGCAGCGACGGTCGAGGGACCCTGCGCGAAGAGTACGAGCGCGCGCTCGCGACGATCGGCCACGACGTACGGGTCGAACAGCACGACGGTGTCTCGACGGGCCGAGCCCGGGGAGTCGACGGGGCGGGACGACTGCTCGTCGAAGTCAACGGCGAGCTACGCGTCTTCGCCGTCGGAGACGTGATCCACGTGCGAACAACGGCGGCGTCGTGAGTCGCGCGCGGCGCGTTCTCGTCACGGGTGCGGGGGGCCAAGTCGGCGTCGACCTGATGGACGTGCTCGACGCGGCGACGCCGTGGGGCGGGGATCCCACCTTTCAACCCGACGGCCGGCCGGTCGGGGTCGGTGAGTTCGAGGCGCTCGGGCTAACGCATCACGAGCTCGACGTCACTGACCGAGACGCCGTGCGGCGCGCGCTCGAGGCCTCGCGTCCCGACGTGATTGTCCACCTCGCCGCCTACACCGCCGTCGATCGCGCCGAAGAAGATGCCGAACGCTGCTTTGAAGTGAATGAAGTGGCCACGATGATCATGTCCCACGGCGCGCGCGACGTCGGCGCGCGACTGATTACGATTTCGACCGACTACGTCTTTGACGGCAAAAAGGGCGAGGCGTACGTCGAATACGACGAGGCGCATCCGCTCAACGTCTACGGAGCCTCCAAGCGCGAGGGCGAACGACACTGCGGCGAACGAGACACCATCGTGCGCACCTCGTGGGTCATGGGCGTGCGCGGAAAGAGCGTCGCGCACGTCATCGCCGATCGGGCCAAGGCGGGCGCTCGGGTGCGTTTTGTCGACGACCAGATGGGCACGGTCACGGCCGCGAGCGACCTCGCGAGGGCGCTCGTTACCCTCGTGCGTGAACCGCCGGGCGGAATCTGGCACGTCGCCAACGTGGGCGCAACGACCTGGTTCGACGTCGCGAAGCACATCGGAACGCTGCTCAACCGCGGCGAGGAGTTTGCGACACCGATCGCCACCGCGGAACTAGCGCCACAGCCCCTCGCAACCCGTCCCGCCCGAAGCGACCTCGACACCGCGAAGTTCTCGTCTGCCTGGTCGGCGCTGCCCGACTGGCGCGACGCACTCGAGCGGCTCGTCGTGGACCGCGAACGCCACGAGGGCCTCGAGTGAGCGACGTGGAGAATGACGTGGTGGCCGTCGTGGTTGACTATCACGCCGACGAGATCTTGATCGAGTGCGTCGACTCCCTGTTCGACAACGGTGTCTCCCAAGTGGTCGTCGTCGAAAACGGCGAAGTCGGCTCGGTGCCCGCAGCCCTCCTCGATCACGACGTCGTGCTCGTTTCGCCGGGGGTGAACCTGGGCTACGGACGCGGGGTGAATCGCGGTGTCGCGGCGGCTCGGGCAACCCCGTACGTTCTCGTCTCCAATCCCGACGTCGTCGTCCACGAGGGCGCGGTCGAAACGCTCGTCACGTACTTGGACCATCATCGCGACGTCGCGCTCGTCGGGCCAACGATTCTCCGCCCCGACGGCACCGTGTACCCGTCGATGCGCGTCTTTCCAAACGTCTGGCTCGCGGGACTCCACGCGATCCTCTCGCCCGTCTGGCCCAACAATCCCGCGACCAAGCGCTACCGGTCCGCACGTCCCGACGGGTCGGTCGATTGGGTCTCGGGCGCCTGCTTTCTCGTGCGCCGCTCGGCCTTTGAGCTCGTGGGCGGCTTTGACGAGCGCTACTTCATGTTCGCCGAGGACATGGCGCTCTGCTGGGCCCTTCGAGAGCAGGGCTTTCGCGTCGACGCCATCCCCGACGCCGTCGTCACACATATTGAGGGCGTCTCGAGGGCACGAGCGTCGCGCGAGATGTTGATCGCCCACCACCGAAGCGCGTTTCGCTTCGAGGTCCAGACCGCGAAGGGGTGGCGACGACTGCTCGTGCCCTTTGCGGGCCTCGTGCTCGGCCTGCGTCTCGTGATCGTGCTCGCAACCCAACCGAGGGCCTAGATGGTTCACTCGAGGCCGTCGTCCTAGACTGCACGGAGGGCTGCGGGTGGTCTGTGGTTGAAAGTCGATGCCAGTCGCGGGCGAAACGACCCACGTAAGGCGTCTTGTCGACGCTGAGCATGGCGCGGTTTAGAAGTAAGTCCTGCCCCGCGCTGATCACCCTGATCAGCGCGGGAGCCGGTGAAGTGTACGCAAATGCCGTAGGAGAGCGTCAGCTGCCCGCGGTGCGTACGGACACCGCAGCAGGCAGGTGTGGGGTCAAAGACCAGGTCAGCACTCGCAGCCCTCTTAGCAAGCTGTGGGGACCGGTAGGGTAAAGCACGACATGAGTGTGTTTCAGAAGATTTTGAAGGCCGGCGAGGGCAAGCGCGTCCGCCAGCTCGCGGAGCTGGTCGGACCGGTCAACGACCTCGCCGACGAGATGGCCGCGCTAAGCGACGCCGAGCTGCAGGCGTACACCGACATCTTCAAGGGCCGTCTCGCCGACGGCGAAACCCTGGACGACATCTTGATCGAAGCCTTTGCGGTCGTGCGCGAGGCTGCGACGCGCGTGCTCGGTCAGCGTCACTACGACGTCCAGATCATGGGCGGCATGGCCCTGCACTTCGGGTGGATCGCCGAAATGAAGACCGGTGAAGGCAAGACCCTCGTCTCGACCCTGCCGGTGTACCTGAACGCCCTGGCGGGCGAGGGCGTGCACGTCGTCACGGTGAACGACTACCTCGCCACCCGTGACGCGAAGTGGATGGGCGAGCTCCACCGCTGGCTTGGACTGAGCGTCGGACGAGTCGGGCCCGATCTCCAGGAGTTCGAGCAAAAGCGCGCCGCCTACGCGAGCGACATCACCTACGGCACGAACACCGAGTTCGGCTTTGACTACCTGCGCGACAACATGGCGCGACGCCGCGAACACATGGTTCAGCGCGGACACCACTACGCCATCGTCGACGAGGTCGACTCCATCCTCATCGACGAGGCCCGCACGCCGCTCATCATCTCCGGACCGGCCTCTGACGTGACGAAGCTCTACTACCAGTTCGCCTCGATCGCGCGCTCGTTGACGCGCGACGTCGACTACGAGGTCGACGAGGAGAAAAAGACGGTGGTGCCCACCGAATCGGGCATTGAGAAGGTCGAGCGGCAGCTCGGCGTGACCAACCTCTACGACGCCGTCGCGACCAACTACGTGCACCAGCTCGGCCAGGCGCTGCGCGCGAAGGAGCTCTTCCATCGCGACAAGGACTATCTCGTCGACGCGGGCGAGGTGAAGATCGTCGACGAGTTCACCGGGCGCACGCTTGAGGGACGGCGCTGGAGCGACGGCCTCCACCAGGCCGTCGAGGCCAAAGAGCGCGTGCGTATTCAAGAAGAGAACCACACGTGGGCGACCGTCACCCTGCAGAACTACTTCCGTCTCTACGAGAAGCTGGCGGGCATGACGGGTACCGCCGAAACCGAGGCCGCCGAATTCGGCAACACCTACGGCCTTTCGGTCGTGCCGATTCCGACGAACCAGCCTGCGATCCGCCACGACCAGCCAGACCTCATCTACAAGACCGAACAGGCGAAGTTCGCCGCCATCGTCGATGACGTGCGCGAGCGCAATGATCTCGGTCAGCCCATCCTGCTTGGCACCGCGTCGGTTGAAAAATCCGAGCTTCTCTCGCGTGAGCTCTCCAAAGCCGGCATTGCCCACGAGGTCCTGAACGCGAAGCAGCACTTCCGCGAAGCCGAAATCGTCGCCCAGGCTGGACGCAAGGGCGCCGTGACGGTCGCCACCAACATGGCCGGTCGAGGCGTCGACGTCATCCTCGGCGGCAACTATGAGGGCCTTGCGGCGCGTGACGTGCTCGCGCAGGGACTGGCGCCGGGCACCGAGGAGTACGAGGCCGCCTACGCGATTGCGACGGCGAAGTGGAAGCCCATCACCGAGGCCGAGGGTGACGAGGTGCGCCGTCTCGGTGGCCTCTACGTGCTCGGCACCGAACGTCACGATTCGCGCCGCATCGACAATCAGTTGCGGGGACGTTCCGGGCGTCAGGGCGACCCGGGCGAGAGCCGCTTCTATCTCTCCCTCGAAGACGAGCTCCTGCGCCTCTTTGCGACCGGCGCCGTGTCGTGGGTGATGGATCGCGCCATGCCAGAAGACGAGGCCATTGAAGCGAAGATGGTCTCTAAGGCCATAGAGCGAGCCCAGAACACCGTGGAAGCGCGCAACGCCGAGATCCGTAAGGACGTCCTCAAGTACGACGAGGTCATGAACGAGCAGCGCAAGGTTATCTACAAGCGCCGCCAGCAGGTCATCGACGGCGAAGACATCCACGACGCAACGCTCGAGCTGATCGAAGAGCGTCTCACCCAGGTCGCGGTCGACCACCTCGGAGTCGGTTTCGCCGAAGACTGGGACTTCAACGCGCTGCTGCACGACCTTCAGTCGTACTACCCGACCGAGCTGGGGCTCGAGACCTTGACCTCCTACAGCGACGCAGACGAGATCGCCGCGCTCGTCATCGACGAGGCGATTGGCAAGTACGAGAAGAAGTCGGAGAACTACCCCGGTGGGCTCGACACGGCCAAGGACATCGAGCGTGACGTGATGCTCCAGATCCTCGACCAGCGCTGGCGCGAGCACCTGTCGGACATGGACTACTTGCGCGATGGCATCCACCTGCGCCAAGTCGCCCAGCAGGACCCCCTCACCGCGTGGCAGAAGGAGGGGTACCTGATGTTCGAGCACCTCCTCGAGTCCGTCGACATCGACTACGTGCGCTACGTCACCCACGTGGAGGCGACTGCCCTCGAAGAGGCAGAGGCCGAAGACGAACTCGTCGACGATGGCCTCCAGGGAGCGCTGACGAACGTGAACCAGGTCGCCCCGGGCGCCACCGAGCTCCCCGAGCATCGCACGTCGTCCGCAGCTTCTCCGGCGCCCAAGCAGCACGAGAAGCTCGGACGCAATGATCCGTGTTGGTGCGGCTCTAAGCGCAAGTTCAAGCAGTGCCATGGCCGACCCTAAGGCGGAGATCGCACTTCGCAGCGCTCTCGTCTCGCTCGAAGAGCTCGAGGGCCGTTGGGAGGCGGCGCGGGACTATCTGAAGATCGACGCGAGCCGGACGCGCCACGCGCTCTTGAACGAGCTCGCGGCCGATCCGAATCTCTGGGACGACCAGGACCACGCCCGCGAGGTCACGACCGAGCTTGGTCGCTTGACGAACGACCTCGAATCCTTCGACGCGCTGCGCCGAGCGCTCGATGACGTGACCGTGCTGACCGAGTTCGCTCGTGACTCGCTCGACGCGGGTGACCCCGACTGGTCAATCTTCACCGAGCTCGCGAGCGCCGTCGACGAGCTCGGACACGACATCGCTTCGCTCGAAACCCAGAGCCTCTTCAGTGGTCCCTACGACGAGAACGAGGCCATCGTCGAACTTCACGCCGGGGCTGGCGGTACGGACGCGCAGGACTGGACCGAGATGCTGCTGCGGATGTACTCACGCTGGGCCGAGCGCCGCGGCTTCGGGGTCGAGATCGATGAAGCGACCGAGGGCCAGGAGGCGGGACTGCTGTCGGCCACGTTCATCGTGAAGGGACGCTTCGCCTATGGCTGGCTCTCGGCTGAGCGCGGCGTGCACCGGCTCGTGCGCATCAGTCCCTTCGACTCCCAGGCGAGGCGCCAGACGAGCTTCGCGAGCCTTGACGTGACGCCCCTACTCAGCGATAACGCGGCCGAAGTCGAGATCGATGAGAAGGATCTGCGCGTCGACACCTACCGCTCCTCGGGCGCGGGCGGTCAACACGTGAACAAGACCGATTCGGCGATTCGCATCACGCACTTGCCGACGGGCATCGTCGTGAGCTGTCAGAACGAACGGTCCCAGCACCAGAACCGGGCCCGCGCGATGCAGATCCTCGAGGCGAAGCTCGCCGAGCGCGCCCGGGCTGAGCGCCAGGCGGAGATGAACGCGCTGAGCGGTAATCGCTCCGACAACGCGTGGGGATCTCAGATCCGCTCCTACGTCCAAGCGCCGTACCAGTTGGTGAAGGATCACCGCAGCGACTTCGAGACGGGCAACGTAGAAGCCGTGCTCGACGGTGATCTCGACGGATTCATGGAAGCGGAACTGCGTCGGCAACGTTCTGCTTCATAAAGATTCTCGAATGCAACAAATGCCTGATCGCTATCGCCCGGGAGCCCCGTGGAGCCAAAGTAGAATGACTGTGCCGCTGCGCCCGAACGTCGCACCATTATCTGAGAAACTTGAGGCGGTGAAGCCGTGATCCGATTCGAAAACGTGTCCAAGACTTACAAGAACGGCACGCCCGCGCTGAAGGACATCAGCCTCGATATCGAAAAGGGCGAGTTCGTCTTCCTGGTCGGCGCGTCGGGTTCGGGCAAGACGACCTTCCTGCGGCTGTTGCTGCGCGAAGAGCATCCCGATTCCGGACGCATCCTCGAGGCCGGTCGTGACATTGGTGATCTGCCCAAGTGGCGGGTGCCCTACCTGCGGCGCAACATTGGCTGCGTCTTTCAGGATTTTCGCCTCCTGCCCAACAAGAGCGTCTTTGAAAACGTCGCCTTCGCCCTCGAGGTGATCGGACGTCCCCGTTCGACCGTCGAGTCCCAGGTGCCCCAGATCCTCGAGCTCGTCGGTCTGACCGACAAGTCGAAGAACCGGCCGCACGAGCTCTCCGGTGGTGAGCAGCAGCGCGTCGCCGTCGCGCGCGCCTTCGTCAACCGCCCGCTGATCCTGCTCGCCGACGAACCGACCGGCAACCTCGATCCCGCGAACTCCGAGTCGATCATGGCGTTGCTCGAGCGGATCAATCGCACCGGCACGACGGTCGTCATGGCGACCCACGACAAGACGCTCGTGGACCGCATGCGTCGACGCGTGATCGAGCTCGACCGTGGCGAGATGATCCGCGACCAGGTCCGAGGCGTCTACGGCATCGACGAGGGAGTGGCCATCTGATGCGCGTGTACTTTCGCTACGCCTTCAAAGAGACCCTGAGCAATCTGTGGCGCAATCGGATGATGACGGTCGCCGCGGTGTTGACGGTGGCGGTCTCGCTTTCCCTGGTCGGGTCCGCCTTGCTCCTCAAGCAGAGCGCGGCCCAGGCTTCGGTTGAGTGGCAGCAGGGGACGAGGGTCACGATCTGGATGCAGCCAACGGCGTCGCTGAGTGAGATCTCAAGCGTGAACAGCCAGCTGCACACCATGCCGATCGTGAAGAACTGCACGTACTTTACGCAGGCCCAGGACTATCAGCAGGCGAAGAAGCTGCTGCCCCAGGACGAGTGGACGGTGCTCAAGGTCGCCGACGTCCCCTCGTCGTTCCAGTGCGTGCCGGTCGTGCCCTCAGACACCTTTGCCGTCGAGTCGACCTTCAACCACGGTCCGGGCATCTACGAGGTGACCGGACCCAACCAGCAGATCAAGTCGATGAACAAGGTGATCCGCGTGTTGCAGATCGTGTTCCTCGCCCTCGCGGCGGTCTTGTTGCTCTCGGCGATGGTGCTCATCCTCAACACCATCCGCATGGCCATCTTCTCGAGGCGCCGCGAGGTGTCGGTCATGAAGCTCGTCGGCGCGACGAACTGGTTCATCCGCATTCCCTACATCACCGAGGGCTTCATCCAGGGTTTCCTCGGTTCGGTGGTGGCGATCCTCGCGGTGACGGCGCTGCACACGTGGTATCCGCTGCACAACGAGTTCACCCTCAACACGTCCGCTCTGCTCGGTACGAACGCGGTGGTGCTGATCGTTGGCGTGGTCATCGGTTCGGTCGGATCGGGTATCGCGATTCGACGATTCCTTGACGTCTAAGGCTTCGCTTCGTCGAAGTCGATCGCGAGCGAGTTGACGCAGTAGCGAAGCCCGGTGGGCGTCGGCCCGTCGTCAAAGACGTGGCCGAGGTGGCCACCGCACTTCGCACAGAGGATCTCGGTGCGCTCTCGAAAGAGCGACCGGTCCCTTCGCTCGATAACGGTCCCCGGCTCGCAGGCGTCAAAGCTCGGCCATCCGCAGCCCGAGTCGAACTTCTGGGTGCTCGTGAAGAGATGCTCGCCACAGCCCGCACAGCTAAAGACGCCCTGCGCGTCCAAGTGCAAGAGTGACCCGGTGAAGGGAGCCTCGGTCGCCGCCTTACGCAACACGGCGTAGCGATCGGCCGGCAGCTGCTCGCGCCACTCCTCGTCGCTCTTTTCGATCTCGAATGTCATGGTGCCAAACTACGGCGACGACGAGGAACGTCGATCAAAAGAAGTTCGGACGAGGTGCCTCGGGGACGATCCTCGAAAACTCGGGCTTGCCCTCGAGCAGCCGCGCGAAGGCGCCCGCGAGCCCTTCGGGGTCGAGTCCGAGCTCGGCCAACAGCTCGTCGGGCTTGTGATGCTCGAGGTAGGCGCGCGGGACGCCGAGGATACGCGTGAGGGGAAAGGGTCGGTTGAGGTCTTGAGCCCTCGAGCGAATGGCGGAAACCATCAAGGTGCCGGCCCCGCCGTGGCGTGTCGCGTCTTCGACCGTGATGATGCGCTCGTGGTTGAGCGCGTCGTCGATCATGTTGGGATCGGGCGGCAGCACTCGCACGTCGTAGAGCGTGATGTGCTTCGCCTCCTCGCCAAGGCGCTCGAGTGCCGCGTACGCGTTGGGCGCCATCTTGCCAACCGCGAGCACGCAGAGCGATCCGTCCCCCCGCACGACTTCGCGCGCCGAGAGCCCTTCGCCGACCCGTCCGTCGAAGGGCTGAGGATCGGTCTTGGGATAGCGGATCGCCGTGGGACTCGTCATGGAGAGCGCGGCCTTGAGCATCACCGGGAGCTCCGCGGTGCTCGAGGGCGCAAAGACCGTCATGTTCGGGATCGCCAGGCAGAGGGCGATGTCGAGCAGCCCGTGGTGACTCGGGCCGTCGTCGCCAGTGATGCCCGCACTCTTGAACACGAAAACGACGGGCAAGTTGAGCAGCCCGACGTCCAGGTTCGCCTGATCGAACGCGCGCGAGAAGAACGTCGAGTAGACGGCGACGACCGGCTTCAGTCCTCCCATCGCCATGCCCGCCGCCGCCGTGACGGCGTGCTGCTCGGCGATGCCGACGTCAAAGAATCGGTCGGGGAATTGAGCCTCGAAGTCGAGTAGTCCCGTGGGCCCGGCCATCGCGGCCGTGATGGCGACGACTCGATCGTCCTCGGCGGCGATCTCTACGAGGGCCCGTGAGAAGACCTCGGTGTAGTTAAGAGCGCTCACGTTCTTCGATTGAGCTGCGGGAAGCTTGTAGTCGTGCATCTTGAGGTCGTCGGTCATGGCGGGTTCGTAGCCGCGACCCTTCTGGGTGAGCACGTGGACAACGATCGGACCATCCCATTCGGCCGCCGCCTTCAGCACATTCTCGAGCGCCTCGATGTTGTGACCGTCAACCGGCCCGACGTAGCGCACGCCGAGGTTCTCGAAGAAGGTGTGGGGCGTCACCATCTCGCGCACGACGGCGGTCAAGCCGTCGATGCCGATATAGGCGGCCCTTCCGACGCGCGGCACGCCCGAAACCATGCGGCGCATGCGATCGCGCACCGTGAGGTACGTCCGGTTGAGGCGCAGCGACGTCAGTGACTCCGAGAGCTTTGAGATAGTAGGTGCGTAGCTGCGCCCGTTGTCGTTGAGAACGATGACGACGCGGGTGTTCGAGTGTCCCAGGTTGTTGAGCGCCTCGTACGCCATCCCACCGGTGAGCGATCCGTCGCCAACGACGGCGACGACGTGACGCTTGCCGCCGTGGCCGATGAGCTCCTTGCGCTGCTCGAGCGCGATCGCGAGACCGTGGGCGTAGGAGAGTGCCGTCGAGGCGTGACTTGATTCGATCCAGTCGTGCTGGCTCTCGGAGCGGTTCGGGTAGCCCGAGAGACCACCGCGCTGGCGCAGGTTCTTAAAGCCGTATCGGCGACCCGTGAGGAGCTTATGCACGTAGGCCTGGTGACCGGTGTCCCAGAGCAGGATGTCCTTCGGGGATTCGAAGACCCGGTGGAGGGCGATCGTTAACTCGACCACACCGAGGTTGCTACCGAGGTGTCCACCCGTTTTCGTGACCGTAGAGATAATGAACTCGCGGATCTCTTCGCTCAGTTTGTCGAGCTGGCGATACGAGAGAGGTTGGAGATCAGCGGGTGTTTCGATGGACGGCAGGATCATTAGGACCAGCCTACCGGTGCCACCACTCGGGCATCGAAGCGAAATCTGCCCCGGTAGCCTGAGGATGATGAGCGCACCCCTAGTTGAAAGAGATGTCCTGCAACGCACTCTCGACGAGGCGCTGAGCCGTGGGGGAGCGTTCGCCGAGGTCTTCGTCGAGGACCGTACGACGTCCTCGGCGATGCTCGATCAACGAAGAATCGAGCACCTGAGTTCGGGCCGGGACCGTGGCGCCGGGATTCGAGTCGTCGTGGGCGAGACAACGGGCTTTGCTCACACGGCCGATCTCAGCGAAGCGGGGCTTCGAGCCGCCGCACGAGCGGCGGCGGCCGTTGCCCGCGACGGCGGTGACGTGCGCGAGGTGACTGTCGGTGAGATCCGTCGCCACGACTCGCCGGCTCTGATCGAGCCCGACTCGGTCGGAAAGGCAAAGAAGATTGAGCTGCTTCGCCAGGCCGATGACGTCGCGCGCTCGGAAGGTTCGTCCATCACGCAGGTTCAGGTCGGTCTCGGCGATTCGACTCGACGCTTCGTCGTGGCGAACTCCGAGGGCGTCTTCGCCTCGGACCACCAAGTGCGCACGAGGTTCAACGTATCCTGTGTCGCCCTCGGCGATACCGGGATGCAGACGGGCTACCGACCCATCGCTGCCACTCGGGGTTTCGAGCTCTTGAATCCGGGCGTCGTGGAAGAGGCGGCGCGCGGAGCGGCTCGCCAAGCCATCACGAAGCTCGCGGCACGCCCGGCTCCCTCGGGCGACCTGCCGGTCGTGCTCGCGAGCGGTTCGGGCGGCATCCTCTTTCACGAGGCCTGCGGTCACGGGCTCGAGGCTGACGCCATCATGAAGCAGGCGTCGGTCTACGCGGGAAGGGTTGGCCAACAGGTCGCGAGTCCCCTCGTCACACTCGTCGACGATGGCACTGTTGCCGGCGAATGGGGGTATCTCGCGATCGACGACGAAGGGCACGAGAGCTCCCGCAACGTCCTCATCGAAAACGGCGTGCTCACCGACTACATGTGGGACTACTTGCGTGCGCGAAAGGAGGGCGGGCGGGTGTCGGCGAACGGGCGACGCCAGAGCTACCAGCACCTGCCCATGGTGCGCATGACCAATACCTACCTCCTTGAAGGCGACGCCGACGCCGACGAGATCGTCGCGCAAACGCCCTACGGCGTCTACGTCGCCCAGCTCGGTGGCGGGCAAGTCAACACGGCGACCGGCGACTTTGTTTTCGGCATGACCTCGGCGTTCTTGATCGAAAACGGCGTGATCACGGCGCCGCTTCGTGACTGCAACCTGATTGGCAACGGGCCCGAGATCCTTCGCCGCGTCGACGCCGTCGGGTCAGACTTTTCGATGACGCCGGGAACATGCGGCAAGGACGGCCAGCAGGTGCCCGTCGGCTGCGGGCAGGCGACCCTGCGGCTCAGTTCGATCACCGTCGGCGGTGCCGCGGCATGACGCTCCTCGAACGGGCCGAACAGCTGCTCGGCGACGCGCTCGGTGACGAGCAGATCGAGATCTATCTCTCCACTGGCACAGAGACCGACGTGCGCGTCTACCAGGGCGAAGTCGAAGACCTTACGAGTGCGAGCTCTTCGGGAATCGGGGTGCGAGTCCTGCTCGATGGACCGAACGGTGCCCGCGTGGGCGCGGCGTGGGCCGGTTCACTCGATGACGAGGCCGTACGCGGGGCGCTGCGCGACGCGCGCGACAACGCGCAGTTCGCAACGGAAGACGAGTTTCTCGCCTTCGCGCGGCCCGACGGCGTCGTGGCGACGTCGTTGACGCTGACTGATGAGACCGTCGCGACGACGGCGATAGAGGAGAAGATCGCCCTGGCCATCGAGCTCGAGCAGCGGGTGCGGGGTGGCGATTCGAGAATTCGCCAAGTCGACTCCGCCAACTACTCGGACTACGTCGCCGAGGCCGCCGTCGCCTCGTCGGCGGGCATTCGCGCGAGCTACGCGAGGACGGGTGCGTACCTGTCGGTAGAGGCAATCGCGAGCGACGGTACCGACGACCAGACCGGATGGGGACTGAGCGCGGGACGCGCCCCGCGAGAGCTCAGCGTGGATGAGGCGGCCCGCGACGCGATCGAACGCGCCACGCGCATGCTCGGCGCGGTGAAGCCCGCCTCCATGAAGTGCACGGCGGTCTTTGATCCTCGCACCGCCGCGACGCTGCTCGCGATCATCGGCGGCGCGTTGAGCGGTGATGCGGTCGTGCGAGGACGCTCGTTCTTCGCCAACCGAGTCGGAGAGGAAGTCGCGTCGCCGCTCTTCACACTCATTGACGATCCAACCGACGAGCGGCACTTTGCCGCCAGCTCGTATGACGGCGAGGGCCTCGCCTGTCGAAGGAACGTCCTCATCGATGGCGGTCGGCTCCAGGGCTTCGTCTACGACACGACGTCCGCACGACGGGCCGGGACGGTGTCGACGGGCAGCGCCCTGCGCGGGGGCATCGCCGACGCTCCCTCGGCGGGATGTCGAGCGTTGCAGCTCGCCCCGGGCGAGAACGATCAGGCGGCGATACTCAAGAGCGTCGGCTACGGGGTGTTCGTCCAGTCGATCATGGGTGTGCACTCGGGGGTGAACCCGATCTCTGGCGACTTCTCGGTCGGCGTGACGGGGCTCATGATCAGAGATGGTCAGCTCGCCGAGCCGGTGCGCGAGCTGACGGTCGCCTCGACGCTGCAGCGAATGCTGCTCGACCTCACTCACGTTGGCAATGACGTGGAGTGGTTGCCGGGCTCGGCCGTGGCGGGGACCCTCGCTATCGAGGGGATTTCGGTCTCGGGCGCCTAATCGGCGCTGGCGGCGGGAGTCTTTGGGCTCGGCGCCGGCGCTGGCGCGGGCGCCGCGGGAGCGGAGGACTCCGACGTCGCCGTGGCGGTGCTGGTCGAACCCGAGCTCGCCGAGGAGCTCGCGCTCGAGCTCGAGGTGCGGCTGTCGTTCTTGTAGAACCCGCTTCCCTTGAAAACGATGCCGACCGCCGAGAAAACCTTGCGCAACTCGCCCCCGCAGTGTGGGCAGACCGTGAGCGCGGCGTCAGAGAACTTCTGGACGGCTTCTACGCGCTCGTGGCACTGTTGACACTCGTATTCGTAGGTGGGCATGGCTTCTCCGCAGACAAACTAACTAGGCGAGTCTACCGGTCAGGGCGAATACTCCTGCGTGACGTAGCATTGCGCGGTGGACGACTTCCACCAACTTCGACGCGGCGGACCCGCGGGTGCGCCGTTCCCACGTGACGTAGGACCGAGTGAGGTCAGCGCTCGACGCGCCCTGGCACGGTGTCGGGTGACGATGCTCGCTTCGACCACGGCCGCGGTCGCGGCGAACACCCTCAACAAGGGCGACGTCCTCGCGACGGCCCGCGTGGCGGGTATCCAGGCCGCCAAGCGCGCGTCGACGCTCCTGCCTATGGCCCACCCGGTGCTCGTCGGCAACGTCTATGTGAACTTCACGATCGGGGACACCTATATCGACCTCGAGGCGGGAGTCGACACGATCGATCGCACGGGCGTCGAGATGGAGGCCCTGACCGCGGTGACCGTCGCTGCTCTGACCGTCTATGACATGTGCAAGTCCAGCGACCGGACCATGTCCATCGATCAGATCGCGCTCTGGGAGAAATCCGGCGGACGCTCGGGAACCTGGCGCCGCGAAGAGATCCCCGTTCGCGGCGAGTGACGGTACCGGATCGACCCCGTCGACCGGTACCCTCGTGTCAGATGAAATCGGGAGTCAGATGAGTACCATTCGCGGAGGTGTCGAGCAGAGTCGTGAGCGCTTGGTCGCCCTCGTGCTGCTGCTCCAGCGAGCCTGGCAGTACGGGGCGCTCACCCAAGAGGAGATCCTGCGCGAGCTCATGATCGATGAGTACCCCGTCTCGGCGAAGGGGCCGCGCAAGGTTCGCGCCTACGAGGGCCAAGAGAGCACGGTGCGCCAGAAGTTCGAGCGCGACAAGGCCCGAATCAGGGAGCTGGGCTTTGAGATCGACACGGTGACCAACGACGACGGATCGGTTGGCTACCGGATCGACCCCTCGAGCGGGTATGCCCCTACCATCTATTTCAGCCCCGACGAAGAGCGCGTCGTGCGCCTCGCCCTGCGGTTCTGCGGCTTTGGCAAGTCGGGGGCGTTCAGTGTGTTCAACGACCTGCCCGCGAGCGACGGGGGACTTGCGGCGTCGAACTACTACACGCCGATCTTGCGCGCGCTGAACCTGCGCCGCACGCTCGCCTTCGACTACCTTTCGGGCGCGAACAAGCCCCGCGTCGTCGAACCGCTCGTCATCGACGTCGTGAACGGCACAAGCTACCTCGTCGCTCGCGTGAAGGACACCCGCGAGATCAAGGGCTACCGTCTTTCGCGCATGACCTCGATGCCGGTCGTCCTGCCCGAGTTGTTCGAGATCGAGGGAATGGATCTCGCGATCGCCCGAGCGTGGCGTCCCGAGTTCGCGAGGTCCCCTCGCCCCTTTGAGATCGTCGTGGCTACCAACGACAGCTACGCCGATCTCCTGGTGCGCCAGTATCCCGATGCCGTCGCCGCAAACAAGCCGAACGGCAAGGTCGAGATCGGCCTTGAATTCGAGAGCCCTCGAGCGGCGATGCGCTTTGTGCTCGAGAGCGCCGACCGCGTGCGGCTCCAGTCACCGAAGTCGCTCAAGGCGGAGCTCGCCGTGTGGCTGCGTGACGTCAACCGCGGCTCGGTGCCCGACGTGTCGGCCCTTTCCTTCGAATCCTCGCCCGCGAACGACGTGCTCGGCCAGACCCTCCAGCTGCTGCACGCCGTCTACGCGAGCGAGGACGGACTTCGTATCAGCGAGCTCGCGCGGCGCTTCTCGCTCAGCGCTGATCACGTTCGGCTCATCATGGACCGTCTCGTCTCCCTCGAGCCAATGGCCGATTTCTCAGACGGTACGAACCGCTTTCCGGCCCACGTCATTAAGGAGTGCGACGACTGGGACGATGAGGCGAACGACGATTCGCTCTATCGCGCCGACTTCTCCGACCTGCCCGAGGGAGCCGAGGATCCCTCTGCTTTCATGTGGCGTGATCTCTTCGAGCTCAACATCGCGCTGCGCGAAGCGTCGCGCGTCTACACCGATCCCGCCATCTTCTCAGCCATCGAGAAGATCGAACGGGCGACCAGCGCGCCGGTTCAGATCGAGATGTCGAACGAGGCCCTCATCGCCCAGGTCGAACGGGCCATTGAGACCCACTCCCAGATCAAGATCGAGTATGCCTCGGCGACCAGCGACGAGACCCACGCGCGGGCCATAGAGCCACGTGAGATGAAGGTGCTGAACGGACACACCTACGTGCGCGCATACTGCACGACGCGCGACGCCTGGCGCACGTTTCGTCTCGATCGCATGAGCGCCGTGCTCGCCACGTCACCGGCGAGCGAGAACCGACCCGCCGACACCAGCGTCAACTGGCTCACGCAGGTGGGCGAGGAGGGCGACGAAGTCATCGTGGTGCTGGAGTCGGACCTGCGGTGGCTCTTTGAGCCGCTGCCGGGTGCCCAGTGGCGAACGCTCGACGATGGACGTCACGCCGTCAAGTTCCGGGTCTCGGAAGAGCGGTTTCTCGATTCGCTCATGCTGCAGGCCGGCCCGGGTGCGGTCGTCGTCACCGAGAAGTACGCGCTCGCCGGACACGAACTCGCGCGAAAGATCGCCGCGCAGCTCTAGCCGACCGTTGGGCCCGAAAAGGGGGCCCCGTGCTTCGTCTACTTCCGCGTCGATCGAACGACGTCACCTACTTCACCAACGACGCCGCCCACGAGCTCGACGGACTTCGCGGTACCGGTCCGGGCTGGTGGATGCGCGGCGACGGTGATACCCGCGACCCGACGGTCGTCTCACGCGTGCTCGCGACGAGTGAGCGAGCGCGCATCGTCGGCTACGACCTCGTGATCGCCGCCCCGCGACCCATTTCGATCCTGCTCGCGGTTGACCCGGGTCACGCGCCCGGCGTGGTCGAGGCGCATCGTTCGTCGGTTCGCGCGACGATCGAGTATCTCGAAGAGCGCGCGCTCGTCGTACGCGACCGCAGCGGCGGACTCGACCGTGACCAACCCGCCACGTGGGAGCGCATCGTGAGCTTTACCCACGGACTCAATCGCCACGGTGAGCCCCACCTCCACGACCA
Organism: Acidimicrobiales bacterium; assembly: GCA_049581565.1. Taxonomy (GTDB): domain Bacteria; phylum Actinomycetota; class Acidimicrobiia; order Acidimicrobiales; family RAAP-2; genus RAAP-2. Next base: position 2,237 of record JBAUSF010000259.1, on the reverse strand, counting down.
CGTGCTCGTCGGCGCCCGTCCTACGGGTGAGCGCAACGTGTTCGACGCCCGCGGGCTTTACGCGCACGCCCAGGCGGCCGATGCCCTCTATCGAGCGTCCCTGCGGCACGAGCTCGCCGAACGCACGCCGTGGTCGGCCTGGCGGTCGTTCGAAGGAGTCGAGCGCGTGGTCGGACTTGACGAAGGGTACCGCGCCCTCTGGGCGGGCCATCACCGCGAACGCGGCGAGAAGCTCGCCTGGAGTCGAGACGAGACGCTGTCCGCGTGGGCTCGCGATCAACGGCGGTTTGAGCCGCTCGGAGCGATGCGAGCACCGACACGCGCGAACGTCCTTGACGAACACCGCTTCGCCGGCGCGCTGGAAGGCCGCCACGACGTGGCCCGTCGGCACGTCGTGGCCGCCTGGGCGGACGCGGCGAGTTTCGGCCAAGACCCGACGACGCTGGCGCGGGCGGTCGATGATCTCTACCCCGACCTTCGCGGGCGCGGCGGGGTCTACGAGCGGACGATCGCAGTGCGCGACGCTCGCATGATCACGGCCGTTCGCGCGAACGGGCCACGACCGCTCGAACGACTTCAGCTGGAGGAGTGGCGAGAACGATCGCTCGGGAACGATCGATCTCGAGGTCGCTCGAGATAGGGGCGAAAGCGAGGATCGCGATAGGCGGGCGTGAGCTCAACCCACTTCAGGTGGTTCTGGGCGTCAAGGCCAAGGGCGTGACCGCTTCGACCCTGGGCGAGCTCGCTCACGCTGAGGCGATCGCGCTCTACCCACGATGAGCTGTGGCCGACTGCACGGCCCTTCGTGTTGCGCTGGATGCTCGGGGACATGACGAGCTCTCGTCCGGCGAGCTGTCGCAAGGTCTCAAGCGTCGTGCGGTCCGCGATGCCCGGTAGCACCAGGGTGGTGGGAAAGAGCGAGAGGAATCCCTCGGCGCTCGTGCCCCAACGCGCGCGCGCCTGGCTGAGGTCCTGGAGGCACGCGAGCGTCAGCACGCCTTGGCCGCCACCCTCCGAGACAATCCCCGCGAGGCGCGGCAGGGGCGCCACGTTGGCGAGCTCGTCGAGGGCGAGCAGGAGTCGCGCGCCGTCATGGTGGCGGTCATAGGTGGCGTGCACGAGCTCTTCGATGAAGCCGACGACGAGTGGAATTGAGACCGCCTGGTGGCGGCTCGGGGCGACCACGTGGAGCTGGTGGGGACCGGCAAGGAACTCCTCGACGTCGAGAGGCGCCTCGCGCGCAGACGCCCTTGCCGCCTCCGTGCGCACGCCAGCGAAGAGACCCGCCGCGGTCGACCATATGCTCGAACGCTCTCGCTCCTCGGTCGCGAGGACGCCGTGGAGAAGCGATACCGCGGGATGATGCTCTCCGTGTCGTTCGGAAAGTTCGCGCAGCAGGTCGTCGCCGCGTCGCTCATCGATTCGCGACGCAAGCTGTCCGAGTGAGTCGCCGCGCAGCGCACTCGCGTGCATCAATGGAGCAACGAGCGCACCCGCGCGTTCTGTCCAGTGGTCGTCGCTCCTGTCGCCGCGACCTCGTCGAGCGACGTCGAGAAGGCTTCGAGAAGCGAGAACGGCTCCATCCCACGTTGAAGATTGTCTTAGAGGTGAGTAACCGACTCGATGCACACCGCGTGGTGTCGCGACCGTTCCGGATGGATCGAACAACAACGTCGCGCCATCACGACGCACGTTGGACATCAGTGCGACGACATCATTCTTCGTTGACGTGACGACGCACGCGTCAGTTGTCATCAGGAGATTCGGAACGATGATCGATGATGTCTTTCCACTGCGTGTTGGACCCAACACGAGTGTTGAACGTTCGTGTCCACTCATCGCATCGCCGTGTGAACCTCGACCTAAGTAGATGCCGAACTCGGAGAGCACTCACACCATCGGTCGTAAAAAATCTCGAAATGCTTGACATTGGTGTGAATAACGACTGAACTTTTAGTTGTCCTTCTGCGGAGGAGGCATACGTTGTTCGTTGCGTTGTGATCAACGCTGTGAAGAACGCTCTTTCGCGAGAGGACCGTGCACTGCGATCAGTCGCCGCACAACCGTGAGGTTGGGTGGCACATGGCCGAGTACACGAGATATCAATGCGGTACCAAGGCTCCACTTCGGTGACGTCTGGTCCCAAATTGATTCAACGTTGAGTCCCAAGGAGGGAAAGTGGCACCAGCCGCGAAGAAGAAGGCTGTAGCCAAGAAGGCTCCAGCGAAGAAGGCCCC
>JBAUSF010000258.1:0-8366 GCA_049581565.1 Acidimicrobiales bacterium | reverse complement strand
CCACGGGTGTCATCGTCGATCGCGCAGCGCTCGTGAAGAAGGTTTCCTTCCCGAGAGAGATCTTGGCGCTCTCGAACGTCGGGGCATCGGTGGTCTACTTCCTCGTCCAGCTCGTCGTGCTGATCATCTTCGTGGCGGGCGTCGGGCACGCTCCCGCCTGGAAGTTCGTCGCGATCCTGCCGATCTCATTTGCCGCCCTCTACTTGTTCACCTCGGCGCTCGCGATCGTCATGTCGGCGATCAACGTCTACCTGCGCGACATGAAGCACCTGATGGAGGTCTTGTTACAGCTGTGGTTTTGGATGACGCCCGTTGTCTACTCCTTCGAGCACTCGATCGCCCCCCACCTGCAGCGACATGGTATTTCGTGGATCTACTTTCTCAACCCCATCACGTTGATCGTGGTGACGTTTCAGCGGGTCTTCTACGTGAACACCATCGTGCACTCGACCGTGGCGCCGCACCCGATCATCGACATCCTTCCGACCTGGTCCTTTGACAAGTTCCTCACCTTGAACGTGGTGCTGCTCGCCGTGGCGTTCGTGTCGTTCTTCGTCGCCGAGGCGATCTTCGGTCGTCTCGAGGGCGAATTCGAGTCGGAGCTCTAATGACGACGGTCATCGACGTGCAGGGCGTGTCCAAGACGTTCAAGATCCACCACGAGCGCCACCAGTCGCTGAAAGAGCGGCTGCTGCACCCGAGGTCTGGCACCACCGAGGTCTTCGACGCGCTCCAGGGCATCAACTTCACGGTCGGGGACGGCGAGACCCTCGGCATCGTGGGCCACAACGGATCGGGCAAGTCAACGCTGCTCAAGTGCATCTGTGGCGTCTTGAAGCCAACGACGGGCGAGATTCGCCTGCGTGGGAGCCTCGCCGCGCTGCTGGAGCTGGGCGCCGGTTTTCAGACCGAGCTGTCCGGACGGGACAACATCTACCTGTACGGAGCGATGCTCGGATTCTCGCGTCGCATGGTGGACGCGATCTTTGACGAGGTGGTCGAATTCAGCGAGATCGAGCAGTTCATCGACACCCAGGTCAAGTTCTATTCGAGCGGGATGTACGTGCGCCTCGCCTTCGCCGTCGCGGTGAATGTCGATCCGGACATCCTGGTGGTCGACGAGGTGCTCGCCGTTGGTGACGAGCGCTTCCAAGCCAAGTGCGTCGATCGGATCAAGCGCTTTCAGCAAGAGGGTCGCACGATCCTGCTCGTGACCCACAACGCCGACCAGGTGAGAGCGCTCTGTGATCGTGCGATCGTGCTCGACTCCGGTGAGATGATCGCCGACGGCCCGACGCGCGATTCGCTGCGGATCTTTCGCGAACGCCTCTTGAGCGACGCTGTCGAGCACGACCGCTCTCACCTCCTTGGCACCATCCACATCGAGTCGGTCTCGACCCCGTCTGGTTCCTTTGAAGTAAAGAGCGGCGCCGGTTTGCACTTTGACGTGGCCGTGACCTCAGAGACCGCCTACAGTGGCAACTTCGTGATGGAGCTCTTTACCCGCACGGGACTGCTCGTCAGTCGAAGTGACGCCCAGGCGTCACCGGTCAATCTGACGCCCGGACGAAACGTGGTGGGCGTCGACCTCGGACAGATTCCGCTGCTCGACGGGACCTACGACCTCAACGTCGGCATCGTCGATCCGCGCGGGCACACCGTCATCGCCTGGAGCGAACGAGCCGCCTCCATTCAAGTCTCCTACGACGGACGCGAAGGCGGGCTCGTCGAGCTCGACGCCTCTATTCGACTGCGGTGACCTCGGCGCCGCTTGCGACGCGCTTCAGGCGCGGGAAATGCCGGAGCGCGCCAAGTTTGCCCAGTCGGCCGACGTCATAGGGGTAGGTGGCATCGCGCAGCATCCGCCGGTCGCCTCGGGAGTTGCCGTAGGCGTACACGGTAGGTGCGGTGTCGGGGTAGCGGGCCTCGAGCCATTCGCTCAGGCGCCGCAGCTTCTCTCGTCCTCGGCAGTTCTTGCCGAGGTAGCTCCCAGAGAGCTTGCCCCGCGGGTCGACGGCGAGCCTCGTACCGAGTGCGCCGTCAGCATTCAACATTTCGGCAACGACGCCGACGTACAGCTCCGGTGAGGCCGAGACGATGACGACGTCGTGGCCCTGTCGCAGGTGCCAGTTGAGGCGCTCGATGACCCAGTCGCGTCCGTGCTCTTCGAAGTGGGCGAGCGCGAACGCTCTCGAGATGTCCCTGACCTCGTCAGCGTCACGACCAATGAGCAGTCGACCGAAGAGCCGCTCCTTCGCGCGGTCGGCCCAGGGGCCGCTGCGCACCGCGGCCACGAGCAACGGGACAGCGAGAGACATGGCGGCGAGGTAGGTCGCACGCCGTCCGCACAGAAAGCGCAGCCAGCGAAAGACGCTGCCGCCACTGCTCAACGTGCCGTCAAGATCGAAGGCGGCGACAACCGGCCCGGAACTGGTCACCCGCCCAGTCTCACAGAACACCGAGACCTCGCAACCGCTATCTCTACAAATGTAATGGATTTATGTAGGTATTATTTTTTGACCGCTATGGTGTTCTCGTGCAGTCGAGTGACTGCCCTCTCACAGGCAAGGAGTAATGATGGCAATTCGTTTAGGGGACGTGGCTCCCGACTTCTCGGCGGAGACCACCGAAGGACCCGTGAACTTCTACGAATACCTGGGCGACAGCTGGGGAATCCTCTTTTCCCACCCGAAGGACTTCACGCCCGTCTGCACCACCGAACTGGGCGCGTTTGCCGCGCGCAAGGGGGACTTCGACAAGCGCAACACGAAGCTGATCGCGGTCTCGGTCGACCCCGTCGAGTCCCACAACCGCTGGAAGGCTGACATCGACGAAGTGACGGGCGCCACGCTCAACTTCCCGATCATCGGCGACGAAGACCGCAAGGTCGCCGATCTCTACGACATGATTCACCCGAACGCGAATGACACCTTGACGGTGCGAAGCGTCTTCATCATCGCACCGGATAAGAAGGTGAAGTTGACCCTCACCTACCCGGCTTCGACCGGCCGCAACGTCGACGAGATCGTGCGCGTCCTTGACTCCCTGCAGCTGTCGGCCGCCTATCCCGTCTCGACCCCGATCGACTGGAAGGACGGCGAGGACGTCATCATCGCCCCCGCCGTGAGCGACGAAGACGCGAAGGAGAAGTTTCCGAAGGGCTTTAGGAAGGTAAAGGACTACCTGCGCTTCACGCCTCAGCCAAATAAGTAACTCGCAGTAGTGGTTCACGTTGCCCCGGCGCTCGTGCGCCGGGGCAACTCACGCCAGTGACTCGCGTAGTTCGCGCTTCAGCACTTTGCCCTGTGGATTACGCGGTAGCGCGATCGCTCGAAAGACGACCTTCGTCGGTACCTCGAACTTGGCGAGGCGCGCCGCCACGTGGCGGCTGATCTCCTCCGCCTCGACGAGTCGGCCCGGACGAAGCACCACAACGGCGGCGACTTCTTCGCCGAGCGTGGGGTGGGGCACGCCGACGACCGCACAGTCGGCCACGTCGGGGTGCTCGAATATGGCCGATTCGACCTGGACCGAGTAGACGTTCTCGCCGCCTCGAATGATGACGTCCTTCTTGCGGTCAACGATGTAGAGAAAGCCGTCGTCGTCGATTCTCCCGATGTCGCCCGTGTGCAGCCATCCCTTGGTGAACGACCGCGCCGTTTCCTCGGGCTTGTTCCAGTACCCGCGAATGACGTTCGGTCCTTTGATCCACAGCTCGCCGACGACCTCGGGTCCCGCCGGGAGGTTCCCGCGCGGTTCGTCGCCCTCGAAGTCCTCGGGGACGATGGCGAACTCGTTGACGGGATAGGCCGGCCCGCAGCTGTCAGGTTTTGCGACGTAGTCGGGGCCGGCGTTGCCACAAACTCCGGCGGAGGTCTCGGTGAGGCCGTAGCCGTTGCTCGGCTGTCCGCCCGGGAACTTGGCCCGCAACCGCGAGACGAGCTCGGGCGGAGCCGGGGCGCCGCCGTAGGCGATGCTCTTCACGCTCGACGTGTCGAACTGGTCGAAATCGGGATGGTCAATGATCTGCATCGCAATCGTCGGCACGCCACCGATGCCGGTGATGCGTTCGGCCTCGATCACTTTGAGGGCGCGGCGCGCGTCAAAGTGATGCATCATCACGATCTTCACGCCCGCCGCGGTGCTCGGTACGAGAAAGGCGTGCGAGCCGGTCGCGTGGAAGAAGGGGATATTGATGAGCCCCGAGCTCTGTTCGGAGGGCGTCGTGTCCTCGGGATCGCGAAAGCGCAGCGCGGCGCGCTGTGCGCCAAAGGCGAGGTTCATGAAGTTCGTGATGATGTTGCGGTGCGATCCAACCGCGCCCTTCGGGTGTCCCGTCGTCCCTGAGGTGTACAGCATGGTCGCGTCGTCGTCGGGCTGCATGTCGACGTCCGGTGGCGTCGCCGAGGGGTCAACGGTACCGAGGAAGTCGTGGAAATCGACGATGCGCGCGCGAGCGAGCGTACGCCCGAGTCGCGCGCGACGGGTGGGGAGTTCACTCATGACGACGACGGTCGTGAGCTGATCGAGCTCGTCGAGGTGCTCGCGTACTCGCTCGAGGCGTTCTTCATCGACGAAGAGGACGGAGGTCCCCGAGTCCTTCAGACCATAAACGAGCTCGTCGGTCGTCCACCATGCGTTGAGTGGCGTCACGACCGCACCCGAGATGCTCGTCGCCCAAAAGGCCATGACCCATTCGGGAAGGTTGCGGGCCGCGATAGCCACTCGATCGCCCTTGGTGACGCCCGCGTCGAGCAGGCGGTGGGCGAGCGTCGAGACGATGCGGTAGTGCTGATCGAACGTGTAGCGCGTCTCTTCGTAGACGAGAAAGTCGAGTCCGCCGTGGCGCAGCGAGAGATCGAGGACCTGGCGCAGGTTGGCGGGCGCGTACTTCCAGACCGTCATGTCCACGCCGTTGACGACTGCTCGCTCAGTCTCGAACAGTTGCCCCGGTGCGGTCAGCTGGGCCGTGGCCTCGTGAATCGAGAGCGTTCCTACGGCCATCGATAGGAGACTACTGGTTCGACTCGACGGGCTGAAAGAGTGTCGCGCGGTAGTGGACGAGTTCGGCGATCGACTCCTTGATGTCGTCGAGTGCGCGATGGGTCGACTCTTTCTCGGGCATAGCCTCGAGGGCCGCAGGATTCCACCGACGGGCGAGTTCCTTGATTGTCGAGACGTCGACGTTGCGGTAGTGAAAGAACGCTTCGAGCACGGGCATGTACTCCTGGAGGAATCGACGATCGGTGCCAATGGAGTTGCCACAGAGCGGTACGGTCCCCGGTTCAGGAATATGCTGTCGCAGGAATTCGAGCGTGGCTGCTTGGGCCTCGTCGACGGTGATGGTCGAGGCAATGATCTGTGGCAGGAGCCCGGACTTCGTGTGCATCTCGGTCACGAAGGTGCCCATCTCGGCGAGCTGCTCGGGGCTGGCGTGGAGAACGAGGTCGGGCCCTTCGGCGACGATGTTGAGGTGGTCGTCGGTGATGAGCGTCGCGATCTCGACGATGACGTGGCGTTGTGGCTCGAGGCCGGTCATCTCCAAATCCATCCACGCAAGCACAGTGCGACCTTACTTAACGAACGGTCGTGTGGGGCGTGACTAGCCTTCCCGCTATGGAAATCCTCGTAAAACGACTCCGCCCCGATGCCGTTATCCCCGCCAACGCCAACCACGGTGACGCGGGCTGTGACCTCGTGGCCGTGGAGGCCTGCACCATCAAGGCCGGTGGGGGACGCGCCCTCGTGCCGACGGGCGTGGCCGTCGCCATCCCCGACGGCCACGGCGGATTCGTGCTTCCGCGCAGCGGCCTCGCCTCACGCCACGGCGTGACGCTCGCCAACGCGCCGGGTCTGATCGACGCCGGATATCGGGGCGAGGTGAAAGTCGCGCTCGTCAATCTCGATCCCGACCACGACTACCTCGTCGAAAAGGGTGATCGCGTTGCCCAGCTCGTGGTGATGGCGGTGTCGCCATCGGTCTTTCTCGTCGTCGATGAGCTCCCCGACACGACGCGCGGCGAAGGCGGATTTGGGAGCTCGGGCCGGTGACCAAGTTCCTCGATCCGCTCGACAGCGCGTTCATCCTGCTCGAAACGCCCGGCACCTCGATGAACATCGGCGCCGTGGTCGAACTTGGACCGGAGGAGCCCCGCGATCCGGCGGCGCGCTTCGAGCTCATCAAGTCGAACATCGCCGCTCGCCTGCACGAGATGCCGGTACTCACCGAGCGAGTGGTGCGCGCCCCCTTTGACATGACCTGGCCGATCCTCGTTCGAGACCGCTCCTTTGACCTCAGCCGTCACGTCGTTCGAGTTGCCCTTCCGACGCCCGGTTCACGGGAGCAGTTAGATGAGTTCATCTCCGACTTTCTGTCACGGCCTCTCTCGCCGCAGCGCCCTCTCTGGCAGCTGCTCGTCATCGAAGGACAACTGGACGGTCGCGCGGTCCTCGTGATGAAGGCCCATCACGCTCTCGCGGACGGCGTCTCGTTCGCCGAAACCTTCGCCAACTTTTTCGATATCTCCCCGGCGGTGCGTACACCGGGAGAAGGCGTCGACGATGAGGTCGAAGAGCCAACCGTCACCACTTCGCTCGGGCTCATCGGCGAGGGCCTTCGAAACCTGCGTCAGCGACCGCAGCTCGTCATTGAGAACCTCGCGTCGTGGGGGGGTCGCTTCTACGAGATCGTTCGTGCGCTCGCGGTAGTCGCCGTCGTGCGAGGCCGACATCGCGCCACGCCGGGTCAGCCCTCCGTCTTCGAGGCGAAGCGCACCTCGCTCAACGGAGCCGCGGGCATCGAAAAGACGTTCCTTAGGACACGCGTCTCGCTCCCCGAGGCAAAACGTGCGGCGAAAGCTCACGGCGCGACCGTCACCGACTTCGTCATGGCGGCGACCGGAGGCGCACTGAAGCAACTGCTCGACGACCGCGGGGAAGTGTTGAAGAAAGATCTCGTCGCCTTCGTGCCGATCAACGTTCGAGGCGAGGGGGACACCGCAGAACTCGGCAATCAGATATCGGGCATGCTCATCGAACTGCACACCGACGTCGCCGATCCGGTCGAGCGCATGCTTGCGATTTCCCGCGACGCGCTGAAGACCGTGGGCGAGCAGCGTACGCACCGCGCTCAAATCTTTCAAGACGTGCCCCGCGTGCTCGGCCCCACACTCTTGTCCGTCGGTGGGAAGGTGATAACCAGTCTTGGGCTGTTCGATCACATCCCCATGGCGAACCTCATGATCTCGTCGGTGCCGGGTCCGCCGATTCCTCTGTGGCTGAGCGGTTATTCGGTCCAGTCAGCGGCGCCCTACGGGCCACTCGTGGGAGCAATCTCGCTCAACATCACGGTGCTCGGTTTCGAGGAGTACCTCGAATTCGGGATGCTTGGTTGCGCCGAACACGTGAGCGATCTCGCGCTCCTGCGCGACCATATCGTCGAACAAGCAGCCGAATTGATCGCGTCTGGCCTCTCGTAAGAGCGCTTGGTACGGGCGCGCGACTCGGCTACAATCGATGTACCACGCGGACGTAGCTCAGTTGGTAGAGCGCGACCTTGCCAAGGTCGAGGTCGCCGGTTCGAGCCCGGTCGTCCGCTCCAAGGAATCGCCGCTCGGGCGGCGGCGTGCTAGTACGCCTTTGGACGACCCGATCGGGAGAGTCCAACTCATTGATCAGTGACCTTCGCCAGCGAACTGGTCGCCGTTTTGCGAGAGCAGCTCCAGTGCTAGTGCGTAGAGACCGGGCGCCTCACTCTCGCGAGGTCCGGCGACATTGAGAATGATGGCCGGGCCGTTGGCGGCGAGAAACGCCCGCAGCTCATCAGTGGCAGAACTTTCCCCGACGGTAATCACCGCGAGCGGACGTTGGAGCCGGCTCGCACTCGAACACGTCCGGGCCGTGCCTGGCGAGGCGGCCGACTCAGTGGTGAAGACGACCGTGGCGTCGGAGTCGCGGACATTCATGTCGCTGCGAAGGGCCGGATCGCAGGTGTCGCACTCGATGAACGCAGGGTAGCGAGCGAGGAGACCGGGTGGCTCGGGGAAATCCTCGGCCCACCCGCCACGCGGGACCCAGCCCCCGTATGCCACGCCGAAGGTGATGGCAAATTCCACCGCGGCCCGATCGGCACCGGTCTGGCCGCCGCACACCAGCTTCGCAACCTTGGCCGCCCCCGAGCTCGCAGCGCTGCGTTTCGTTCGTGCCGTCATAGCGCGAGCTCAGGGGTCGCACACTCGCACGAATCGCCAGATCGTCAGGCGCGTCGTACGGTGAGGTCGCCGGAGACTGTGCGAATCTTCAGTCGAAGCATCGCCTCGGACGTCGAAGGTCTCGCGTCACCCTCCAGGGCAATCTCCGAGTTGAGG
>JBAUSF010000257.1:0-4463 GCA_049581565.1 Acidimicrobiales bacterium | reverse complement strand
CGCTTATAACAACGTCGACGAGCTCGTCGCGATCATGCGCCCCGAGGACGAGAACCCCGAGAACCGCCGTCGTCTTCAAGAAGGTCTGCCGCAGCGTACAAAGCAAGAGTTGTATGACGAAATCATGCTCGTCACCGAAGGCCTCGCCGACCAGGAGCTCTTGAAGGTGCACATCGACGAGACCTACAACACGATCAAGTGGCTGCACTCGAAGGGTCACGACTGGATTCCCGCCTACGAGAACGCGACGACGGGCAACATCGTGCGCTGCGAGGGCGCCGGCTTTGGTCTGCAGACCCGGAACTTTGACACACTCGAGGCGAACCCCAACGTGACATTCCACTACGACACCGCTGCGGTCGAGCTCGTCGTCGACAAGAGCGGTCGCATTAGCGGCGTGCTCGCGCGAACGCCCGAGGGCATGGTCGCCATCAATGCCGATGCCGTCGTGCTCGCGAGCGGTGGTTTCGAGGCCAACGCCGAGATGCGCGCTCGCTACCTCGGGCCGCGCTGGGACTACGTGCACAACCGTGGCGTGCCGTACAACACGGGTGACGGTCTGCGTATGGCGCTCGCTATCGGCGCCCAGCCTTACGGCGGTTGGGGCAGCTGTCACGCCTCGCCCAACGACTGGGCGCTGCCCGACTACGTGCTGCCCTCGTCGCGCACGACCGCGGGGGAAGGCATCTACACGCGCTACGTGTACCCGTACTCGGTCATGATCAACACCGAGGGCAAGCGCTTCGTAGACGAGGCGGACAACATCCGCGCGCTCACCTATGCGAAGATGGGCCGCTCGGTCCTCGGCCAACCCGGTGGCAAGGCCTTCCTGGTCATCGATGCCAAGGTCCGCAAGTTAGGCTTGGTCCCTGCGAACCACGACAACGCGACTCAAGAGACCGCGGACACGCTCGAAGAGCTCGCCGCGAAATTGGGCGTCAACCCGACGACGTTTGTCGAAACGATCAAGCAGTACAACGCCGCGATCCCGGCCGACAACAAGCCCGACCCAAACCCCTTCCGCATGGATGGCGCGCACACGGTCGGCATCGAGCCGCCGAAGAGCAACTTCGCCATGACCATCGACGAGGGCCCGTTCGAGGCGTTCGTGGTGCGTTGCGGCATCACGTTCACCTTCGGTGGCATCCGCATCGTTCCGACCACCGCGCAGGTCCAGGACGTCGCGGGCGTGGCGATGCCGGGTCTCTACGCGGCCGGCGAGATGGTCGGTGGACTTTGGTTTTGGAACTACCCATCAGGATCAGGCATGATGGCCGGAGCTACCTTCGGTCGACTGGCCGGTCGTTCCGCGGCTGAGTTTGCCGCATCTCTCAAGAAGTAGGACTCCTCGTGGTCACCCTCTCAGACCAGTTTGCAGAGTTTCTCCTCGGAACCAAAGGGGCCGACATCCCCGAAGCGGACCTCGAGGCCTGTGCCCAATCCGTATATGACGCGATTGGCACTGGACTCGCCGGGCGGGGTTCGCCGCACGGCAAGATCGTCGAGAAATACGTCCTCTCACAGGGCAGCGTCGAAGAGGCCACCATCATCGGTTCCGGTAAACGCGCGCCAGCCCCCCTGACCGGACTCGCCAACGGCGTGTTCGTGCACGCCGACGACTACGACGACATGGGCGCCTACGGCCACCCGAGCGCGCCGTTGGTTCCGGCGCTGATTGCCGCAGCTGAGATGGCCGGACTCGACGGCGTCAGTGGGGAAGAGCTCGTCGTCGCCTACGCACTCGGCTTCGAGACGGCGATGACACTTTACGCGGATGGTAAGTACGACCAGTACGATGCCTGCTTCCACTCGACACCCGTCTTCGGTGCCATCGGCGCCGCCGGCGCGCTGTCGAGGCTCCTCGGGCTCAGCCACGAAGAGACCGTGGCGGCGATCGCCATCTCAGCCTCGCAGGCCGGCGGGCTCGGACGCAACAATGGCACCATGGTCAAGCCCCTACACGCGGGCTTCTCCGCCAGTGCTGCCATCAGCGCGGTGCAGCTAGCCCAAGCTGGCGTGCGCGGTGCGACCGACGTGCTCGAAGGACGCGGCGGTTTCGCGGAGACCTTCTTCCGTCACCGCGCCATGCAGCCCGCGCGCGTCGCGAGCTCAATCGGGAATCCCTACAAAGCCGCCTCGCACCTGCACGTGAAGGTCTTCCCCTGTTGCGGGTCGAACCAAAGTGCGCTGCACGCGGTACGTGAACTGGTCGCCAGGGAGGGAATCGCTTACGACCAGATCCAAGAGTGCGTCGTCGAACAGATGGCCGACACGTCACCGGTGCTTCGCTACCCCTCCCCAGTACGCGGTCTGAACGGCAAGTTCTCCATCCACTACACGGTTGGCAACCTGCTCCTCAAGGGCAAGTTGACGATTGACGACTTCACCGACGCCGAGACTCAGAAGCCCGAAGTCAAAGAAGCGGTCGCTAAGGTCAAGGCCGAAGTGCTCTCGCGCTGGGACAAGCGCGCTGGCGCCGACCGTAAGGCGCTTGGCAACCCGGTGCGTATCACGACCAAGGACGGCAAGGTATATCGCCACGCCATCCAGCGCACCCTCATGCTTGGTGCTCCGAAGAACCGCATGAGCTGGGACGAGCTTGCGGTCAAGTTTGACGATAACGCCGCGCGCGAATTGAACGGCGACGCGGCCGTCAAGGGCGCGTCGCGACTCTGGCGCAACCTGCGCGAACAGCCGACACTTTCACCCGCGCTCGCGTCCATTACTACCCGCGCAACGGAGGCTTGACGTGACCATGGTTAGCACTGATGGGGCGACCCGCCTCGTCGGCCGATTCATCGCCGAGACACCGAGTGACTCGATCTCGAGCGACGACCTCGCGACCGCGAAGCTCTCACTCATCGACACCGCCTTCGCGTTCAACGAGGCGGCGACGAAAGCTCCCTTTAGCCCGTTCCTTGGTCTCAATCGCGACGAGGAAGCGGGCGTCGAACTGTGCGGCGTACGGCTCTCGGCTGCGCCGGTTATGGCCTCACTTGCCTTCGGCGCAACGGCACGATCGTTGGAACTCGATGACTGGGCACCCTACGGTGCGGCCGGTGCGTCGTTATGGGGCGCGCTGCTCCTGCTGGCAAAGGTTGACAACATTGCCGACGAGTCGAGACTTCTCGACGCCTGGTGTGTTGGCGTGCGCATCGGTGTGGCGCTCTGGACCAAGGGTCGCTACCGCCAGGCCGATCGCGGCTTCGACGGCACCGACATCTTCGGCTCGATTGCCTGCGCGGCGGCCGGTGCGCGACTCCTCAAACTTGACGCGGTGCAGTCCTCGGCTGCGGTCGCCATTGCGGTTTCGGAGATGGGTGGCCTGGTGGCCAACCTCGGCACCGACGTAGGCATCTTCCACGCCGGTTTCGCCGCGCGTAACGGTTTCCAGGCCGCGTCACTCGCGCGCGCTGGCATCTATGGCGCGCTGGATGCGCTCGAGGCGCGACAGGGTTTCGGCGAGGCGATCTTCGGTCCCGCCGATGGACCGCTGTTCGGCCTCAAGGACGAACTCGAAGCCACCGCGCGGCTCTCTGACGTTGTGCGGTTTCGTCGTTTTCCCTGTGTGATCGAACAGCAGCGTGTCATCGCTACGGTGCAAGCACTCGCGGATTCGAAGTCAATTCCGACGACGGAGATCGCCACAGTTCGCGTCGAAGGCGTGCCGCCGACCTCGGAAAGTACGCGCTCTGACATTCCCGAGACAAGCGACGAGGCCCGTCGAAGCCTGCACTACGTGCTTGCGTGCCTTCTCCACCACGGATCGATCACGATGGCCGATTTCGAACCCTCGGCGGTGACTGCCAAGGGTGTCACTGACGCCCTGAGTCGTGTCGAAGTCGACATCCTGCAACGCTGGGACGCTCGACTCCTCCAGGACAATCCTGCCGAAGCCTCGAGGGTGTTCGTCACAACCGCCGCGGGCGAGGAACTCTCGGGCGACCCGACGACAGTCGCTGGGTCGCTGGACGCGAATGAACTGTTCTCGAAGTGGGACGCCTTGATCAACCACGAGGGTTCGACGACTTCAACATGGGCTCGCCAGACGTTGGAAGCCTGGCGTTCGTCACGCGACGCCTTGGGCGACTTCTCGGTGCTCGCGACGTTCACTTCGGAGTGAACAACGAACGTCAGGGTGGTCACGCCGTCGACTAACCGGTGTCTCAATCCGCAGTGCTCGCACGTGGCGAAGCGTTAGAACTCTGGCACTCGATGTCGTTTGAGAGAATGGGCTAACTGCCCTCGGCGTTGTAGGAGCCCAACTTTGCTCGCTCGTTTCTTGGTGGACACGGGGCCGCTGCGTCGATTCCCCGAGTTCCGCCGTCTGTGGGTCGGATACGGCCTGCGCCAGTTCGGCGCGCAACTCACGGTCACGACCGTTGTCTACCAAGCCTACAGTCTCACTCACTCAAACCTTGACGTCGGATTAGTCAGCCTCGCCCAGGTCGTCCCTGGGCTGA
>JBAUSF010000256.1:0-1518 GCA_049581565.1 Acidimicrobiales bacterium | reverse complement strand
ACACGACCTGCATGCACACACACCTCAGGCCGAGTTCTTGCGAACCTTTCAAAGATAGCAAGAAAAAACCGCCGAGTCAACGCCCGAAGCAGGAGTTCGCGGTTGGCTTGGGGATCAGCTAAAGAGCCGCCCCAGACCGCAATCCCGCCTCTTCCTTCACAATCTGCCCGTCGCGCATGTGCAGAATCCGCCCGGCGACTGCCGCAGCCTCAGGATTGTGGGTAATCATCAGCGTGGTTTGGCCCAATTCCCGGTTCGACCGCAGCAGCATCTGCAGTACCGCATCGGAGTTCTTCGTGTCGAGGTTGCCAGTGGGCTCGTCGGCCAGCATGATGGCCGGCCGCGTAATCAGCGCCCGGGCAATAGCGACCCGCTGCTGCTCGCCGCCGCTCAGCTCGGCGGGACGGTGTTGGAGCCGGCCCTTGATGGCCAGCATTTCGCTCAAATGATCAAGATAGTTGCGGTCCATCGGCACCCCATTTGGACCCGAGGCGCGCCCGCTTACGGTGTAGGCGATCTCGATATTGCCCAAGCCCGAAAGGGTAGGCAGAAGATTGAACTTCTGGAATACAAAACCGATGCGGTGCTTGCGCAGGCGGGTACGCTCGGCATCGGTCAATGCGGCAAAATCCACGCCATCGATAACCACACGGCCTTCGGTCGCCCGCGTGAGCCCACCCAACAGGTAGAAGAGGGTAGACTTGCCCGAGCCCGACGGCCCAACAATAGCCACGAACTCGCCCGGCTCAACGGCCAGCGAAATGCCGCGCACTGCAGCAACGTGGATTTTGCCTGCGGCGTAAACCTTGGTGAGATTTTCGGCAAGAATGATGTGGCTGGACGCTTCGGACGGCACCCTGCCATTGTAAATGCGGCTGCCGGAGCGTTGTTCCCGTAAAATGGTTCTGCATCGATCTCAAGATAGGATTCCCCGCTCAATGGCCGCCGATCTCAAAACATCCCTTGTCGCCTCGCTAACAGCAGCCGCAGAAAACGCTGGCTTAGTTCTCATCTCTGTCAAGCAGGGCGCCGACTTTCACGGCCATCCTACCGCCGTTTTCGAGCTTGGCCTGCCCGGCGCTGAATCCCCTGGCCGCTCGCTCAAACTGGAACTGAGCGAGGCCTTCGACTTCGACAAGCCAAATCTGCTGCCTGAGATGACCGCGCACCTGGCGGGCGAAGCCAAACGGCTGCGTAATCCGCATCCCGATTGCTACGTCACCCTTGGCGGCCTGCCCCTATCCTTCAGAGATTTCCGCTGGCCCTTTCACACTTCGACCTCAGGCGCCGACACCCACCTTGTCCACGGCGAAATTCACGTGGCCGACGGCGGAGTCCACAATCTCCATGCCAAAATCTCCGCCGCTGTCACGCTAACCTTCGCCGAAATCGTTCCTGCGATGGAGCAGCCCTACGCGGAAACCTTCGTCTACAACGCCATCCGCAAAACGGTGGACATGGGCCAACTCGAGTTCCTCAAGTCAGGCAACCGGCAGCCCGTTCCCGTCACCACGCGCT
>JBAUSF010000255.1:0-1644 GCA_049581565.1 Acidimicrobiales bacterium | reverse complement strand
CTGCTCGAGGGCTGGACGGACTATGCTGGCGACATGGCGATGCGCCTCACCGGGGCGCTGGTTGCCGATCGCGCGGGCGTATCCGTCGCGTACGCGATCTGGGGCATTCAGGAGCGCGGCGAGATGTTCGTCGGCCCGGGAGTCGAAGTCTACGAAGGCATGATCGTGGGCGAAAACGCGCGCGAAGACGACATGAACGTCAACATCACGAAAGAAAAGAAGCAGACCAACATGCGCTCGTCCTCCGCCGACGAAGCGATCCGCCTGATTCCGCCGCGCGATATGACGCTCGAAAAAGCGATCGAGTTCATCGCGGACGACGAATACGTCGAGGTCACGCCGAAATCGATTCGCCTGCGCAAGAAAGTTCTCGACGCCAAGAAGCGCCCCAAGCGCTGGCAGGAAATTCGCGCCAGCACGGAAGCCTCCAAGCTCACGTAAGTGGTATCATCCGATTTTTGCGGCACCAGAAGGAGCGAACTCATGTCTGAACCCACGAAAGAAGAATTGCTCGCGCGCATTGCCGAGCTCGAAAAGCAGACGTCCGGCAGGCCCAAGGGCACCCTCGAATTTCGCGTCGGCGAAAAGGGAGGCGTCAGCGTCTACGGCCTCGGACGCTTCCCGGTGACACTTTATTACGAGCAGTGGGTCCGCTTGCTCGACGCGTCCGACAATCTGCGCGCGTTCCTCGAAGAAAACAAGCCCCGGCTAAAGCTGAAAACCCAGGGCTAGCCGAGAGCGCCGCGCAGGCGCATCGCCGACTCCGCTGCGCTACCCCGCCGTTTCGCTCTCCGGCTGCGTTTGCACCACCGCCGGATGATCCGGCGTCTGAATCGCAACCCGATACGCGTTCAAAATGTCCGTAAGATAGACGACGCCGAGCATCTCGCGGACGTTGAACCGGCTCACGACTGGCAGCACGCGCAGGCCCGAAGCGCCCATGCGTTCGAGCGCGAGATCGAGCGTTTGGTCGCTGTGCAGGTGCGGGAAGTTCTCCGAATCGACCGCTTCGGCCAGCCGCAGCCCGCCCTTGCTGTCGTTCTTCAACCGCTTGAGCTCGTCGGTCGAAACCAGGCCAATGAGCCCGTGATCGTCCGCAACCGGCCACGTGCTAAGCCCGCTGCGCTCCGCGAGCGTAACCGCCTCGTCCACCGTCATGCTCGAGATCAGCACCTCTTCCGGCTTGTGCATCACTTGGCCCACGAGCCGCGCGTCCGGCCGCACGTGCGAACCCGCGACCGGAAGGTGGATTCCATCCTGGCGCGCCATTTCCTCGTAGAGCGTCTCGGATTGAATCTTCTTCGATACGAAATAGCTCACGAGGTTGGCGATCATCAGCGGAACGATAATCGTGTAATCGCGCGTCACCTCGAACACCAGCACCACGGATGTCATCGGCGTCCGAATGATCCCGGCGAACGCCGCGCCCATGCCGACCAGCGCGTACGCTCCCGGGCTAGCCGTGAACTGCGGCAGGAAGTGATGCGCTATGCCTCCTACTGTGCCGCCCAGCATCGCGCCGATGAAGAGCACGGGCGCGAAAATTCCGCCGGCGTTGCCGCTGCCGCTGCTGGTGGCCGACGTGATCAGCTTCAGCACAACCAGCATCGCGGCGATCTTGATCGCCATGTGCCCGTTCAGCAG
>JBAUSF010000254.1:0-2656 GCA_049581565.1 Acidimicrobiales bacterium | reverse complement strand
GCCTTGGAGGCGGCGTACGCGGTTGCGTCGGGCCATCCGATCACTCCCCAGTAGGAGGACACGATCACGATGCGTCCGGTACCGAGGGTCCGCATTGAGGGAAGCACCTCCTGGACTAGGTGAAATGCTCCGGTGAGATTGGTGTCAACGATCTTCCACCAATCATCGGGCGAGTGCTCGAGGAACGGCGACATTGACATGTACGCAGCGTTGCAGATGAGGGTCCCGATGGGGCCCGCCGTCTCGACCAATTTCTCGACCATCGCTTTGACCTCGGCACGATTCGAGATATCGGCAGGCGCAGCGACGCCGCCAATCTCTCGGACCATATCGTCCATCACCTGACCGGCGGCGATGTCGTTGATCGCTACCCTGGCTCCGGCTGCCGCGAAGCGCCGTGCAATGGCAGCGCCAATGCCTTGAGTAGCCCCGCTCACGAGCGTCAGCGAAGTGCAATCCAGATCGGCGCTCGACATCAGATCACCGCTCCGCTGTTGACGGAAACGACTTCGCCCACCGCGAAGCTCGCGTCGTCCACGAGGAACTGAACGGCGATCGCGACCTCGTCGGGATGCGCGAGTCGACGCGCCGGCAGCGTGTCGAGGTAGTCGCTGTTGCGCCAGGGCGAGTCTGGGGAAAGCAGCGGGGTGTCGCAGGGTCCCGGGGCCACGGAGTTCACTCGCACCCCCTTTGGCGCGACTTCAACCGCGAGGCTGCGGACGAAACCGAGGATCGCTCCCTTGGCCGATGCGTAGTGTGCGTCCTGATCCCCGCCGCCAATGGCCAGCTCTGACGACACCGCCACTATCGAGCCCCGACCGCGCTCGAGCATGCCTGGCAGCGTGACTCTAACGATGTTGGTGAGCCCACCGAGGTGTACCCGGAGCATCCGGTGCCACTGAACGTCGGTGATTTCCGAGAACGGGATCATCTCGTAGTAACCCGCCACGCTCACGACGGTGTCGATCGGACCGAGCTCTGACGACGCGCGCATGACGGCTTCGTTGACGACTCGGGCATCGCTCACGTCCCCGGTACAGGACAGATCGGTGTCCGACTCAACGAGGTCGAACCCGATAACAGTGTGTCCCGAGGATCGAAGCACTCGAGCCACGCTCGCCCCGATGCCGCTCGCGGCACCCGTCACGAGTGCCACCCGGGGAAACGAATCACCGGTTTGAGGTGTTGGTGAGGTCGACATCCTCGATCCCCTCAAGTGTGCCTTGGCGAACGTGCACGCCGCCGTCTCGATAGATCCACAGGTACAAAATCGTACCGAGTACCGCCAGACCCGCAACCATGTAGATCGCGCTCCAGGCGAGGAAGCCCCCACCGTAGAGGTCGGCGCGTGGCCACAGTATGTTGATGATCTCGAAGGTGAGCCAGATGGACGCCGCATACGTGATGAGCGGGCCCCACTTGCCAAGCGTCCAGGGTCCCGGGATCCACTTGCCCCGCAAACGAACGGAGGCGGCGCCAAAGACGGGGAGCGCGTAGGCGATGAAGAAGCCCGCGCTCGTGAAGTTGATGAGCGTGCCGTAGATCTTCGGGGAGTTGATGAACGGAAGAGCCGCGGCGATGACGCCGGTGAAGATGACCGCGTTGTAAGGGAGCTTTTCGTGCCTGGTCAGCTTGATGAAGAACTTGTGGGCGGGCAGGACCCGATCTCTCGCGTTAGCCCAAATGCACCGCGAGACAGCGGCCTGGACCGCCATGAAGCTCGCGAGAAATCCGACCATGAAGAGGAACTGGAATCCGCGCGCCGCGCCCGAGCCGAAGTGGGCCTTCAATGTCGCCGCGATCGGGTCGAGCACTTGCCCGGACAACACTGCGCCGAGATTCGGCACCGAGATCGTGAGCGCCAAGCTGATGTAGAGGACGATAAGGCCAACGGCCAAGAGGGAGAAGAAGATCGCTCGTGGCACCGCCCGCGCGGGTCCGTCCACCTCTTCGGCAACGGAGCCCGCAGACTCGAAACCCAGAAACGACCAGCCGGCCACGGCTACGGCGGCGAGGAAGGGGCCAGCGAGGTAGGCGCCACCGTGGAATGATCCGGCGCTGTGAAAGAGGTCACTGAAAGGGTTGACTCGATAGCCGATCAGGAGGATCGTGCCAAGGACGACCGAGCAGATGACCTCGGCCGCGATCGAGAAGTAGAAAAAGTACTTGAGGATTTTCCGTCCAGCGATGTTGACGGTGCACGCGAACACCGTCAACGCGACGGCGACGAGCGCCTGTTCGTTGTGGCTCTCAGACGTCACGCCGAGTACGCCCAGGAGAAAGCCTGCCGCGCCGTAGGCGAGTGTCGCCAGGGCAATGGTCAGGCCCCAGATGTACGCCCACGCGGTGAACCACCCGAAGCGCGGATTCACCAGATAGCGCGACCACTGATACACGGACCCCGCCAGCGGGAACCTCGACGCGACATCGCCGAAGACGCCGGCGACGAGGAGCTGGCCGATGAGCACGATGGGCATTGCGAGCCAGAATCCGGCACCGCAAATCGCGACGATGATGCCAAAGACCGTGTATATCGACACGATTGGCGAGATGTCCGAGAACGCCAGAGCAAAGATCGCACGAAAGTTGAACCCGCGCACCAGTGTGAGGTGGCTCTC
Organism: Acidimicrobiales bacterium; assembly: GCA_049581565.1. Taxonomy (GTDB): domain Bacteria; phylum Actinomycetota; class Acidimicrobiia; order Acidimicrobiales; family RAAP-2; genus RAAP-2. The sequence continues at coordinate 38 of JBAUSF010000254.1, read as the reverse complement.
GATCTTGTCTTCGGCTATCTCCTCCGCCGTCTCTACGC
>JBAUSF010000253.1:0-6487 GCA_049581565.1 Acidimicrobiales bacterium | reverse complement strand
GTCGAACCTCGGACAAATGCTCGTCAAACTTTGCGTAGACGAACGAGTTCCACTTGTCAATATCGTCCGCAAGGCTGAACAGGAGGACATACTCCGGGAACGCGGCGCCACATACGTGTGCAACTCGTCATCGCCTTCCTTTATGGATGAGCTCATCGCCGCGACCAAAGAGACGCGCGCGACGCTCGTTTTCGACGCCATCGGTGGGGGTCGTTTAGTCGGCCAGATACTCACGGCCATGGAGGTGAGTGCCAACGCCACTACGACGCAGTATTCGCGTTACGGTTCAACGACCCACAAACAGGCCTATATTTACGGCGGTCTTGATCCAGGCCCGACCGTAATCGCGCGCAACTTTGGATTCTCGTGGAGCGTCGGCGGCTGGCTCCTCACTCCGTTCTTGCAGGCTGTGGGACCTCAGAAGGTCGAGGAACTGCGGACACGGGTTGCCGCGGAATTGACCACAACGTTCGCGAGCAATTATGGCGAGGACGTGTCGCTGGCGGGAGCTCTCGCGCCCGAGTCGCTCACCCGCTATAGCAAGCAAGCGACCGGCGAGAAGTACCTCATAGCGCCGCACCTCGACTAGCACCTCGTATATCGAGCATTTGACAGAGTGGAGACGAGAGAAACGGCACAGCGCTCCCGCTTAGCAAAGAGCAATGGGCGGTGGCGGTTGTAGTGTCAAGCAATTCTCGAAACTGTGTCAAGGATCAGGCGGAGTTGGGTACAGCATCACCAGAAACAGTTTCGACGAGCGGTGCGCCGGCCGGGACTTGAACCCGGCACCTGTTGATTAAGCCAAAGTCTTCGTCCGTTGGCGTGGGTCGATCTCGTCGCTTGGTCACGGACACGCCGGGTGTTCTCCAGTTCGTCGAGCGGTATTTTGCGTTCTCGTGCGTTTTGCCATTTGTCCAGCCGCAGGGTCCCGTAAACATAGACGCGCTTGCGACGTTGACCTGGGAGCCTCAACGGCATAGTGTGAGGTCACGAACGCGAATCACATGGTCTCATCAAAGGCACACTTAGTCCGGGCGATCCCACTCTGGAAGAAGACAGCCTTGATCGCTGGCTTGCTCTGTCTAGAGGTTCCTTTGGGGGTAGTCTTTTTTCCCTTGGCCGCGGTTCTCGTTCTGACGGGAATCCTCGCACCCCTCGGGATAATGTCCTTTAGGATCGCGACGATGCCGATCTCCTTGGCCATGAAATACAAGGCCGCATGGCAATCTGGGGGCGGTTCCAAGGGGCCATCGTGAACATCTCGGTTTCGCGCTAAAAGGACACCGCGACCGACGTTCTGGTGAGAATCTCCACCTACGTGGACCGGGTCGCGGCCGACCGTATCGTAGAACTCAAGCGCGGTGTGACCGTGTACAGCGGACCGCTTGGCCGGCGGTGAGGACGTCGTCGAACTTAGGAGGCGAACTCACTCTGTTAGCCCGCGGTCACGTGGAAGGTGCCCACGATCGGGCCGATCTCCGCGGTGAGTCGTGATTGAGAGAACGTTAGGGGCGGACGAATTGAGCTCTTCTCGGCGGCGTCAAGCTACAACGGAGAAGAGTGCCGCGTTCATGAGCGTTCGGCGCTCGCGCCGCCCTCCGAACGCATCGAGGGGCGGCGCCCACTCAGTTACGAGAGCGCGATCTTTATAAGTGGAATGTAGTTGTCCGTGGCGTCAGCAAGCTTTATCGCGTCCAGGTATTGACGACGTAATTCTTCTTCGCGACCTTCGCCCGTCTGCCGACCCCACGTGAATGCGTTAGAACCAAGTCCGAGGATTCTGCCGAGTTCGTTGGCGACGAGGCGTGCGTGGCGACCGTTACCGTTTGGGAAACAGTGAATCTTGAGCATCCGTCGATGTAAGCGGACGCACACTTCTTCGGACGCGCACGCATCGTGCTCTATCTGCCATTCTGCGTTACCGAGCGCAATCTGCCATTCGTGGGTAATCTGCAACGGATCAATCCCCATATTTGTTTCGCGGGTTCGGACCTGACCGGCCCAGGTCCACACGTGATCAAACATTCGACGGTGAAGGTCGCGTAGCGCGACCTGGTTCAGTAGCTCCGACGGTGCGCCAAACGGATGTTCTTGAAGCCACTCCATGGCCTCGAAAATGTTTTCCGACTCCGCGAGATTCAGTTCGTCCTTCGTCACGATTCCTTGGCACTGTTCCGTGAGGTAGTCGCGGACATCTTCGTCGATGGGTGTTTCGCCAAACTGAACTGAGTGGAGATCCCATTCACGGTTGGCGTCTGGCAGCACAACATCGACTCCAGCCTCCGGGTTCTGTCTCGCTGTTCCCGATTTCTCTGGCCGCCCAACGCCCTCCAACTTGCGTTGATTGGCTTCTCTCTCATCGTCGGTCTTGCTCAAATTCGCTCGGCGACCTTACGAGCAATCGATCGCGCCACCACCGCGTCAAGGGACTCAGCCGGGACGTTCTGTGCTTCAAGTGCCATCGTCCATTTCACGTTCGCGGCGGTTTCTTTGGCCGATTCGATGATCTTCGCGAGTTCGTCGGCCGGTAAAACGACATCCCATCGAGCGAGGCCAAGCGCCGCCAAGGCACGCTCCACAGTCTCAGTTTTGGCGACGCCGCGTTCATCGTTGAGTTCAAGCGTCGAGACGGATGCCAGGCTCACGCCCAGGCGAGTCGCCAGGGTGCTCATGCTGACATTTGCCGATTCTCTTGCCTGCCGGAGGGTAGTACGCATAAACCCATAATACCACAGTCTTATTTTGTCAGTGCGTTCGTGCCGTTTTGCAAGCATATTCGCAACTATTCAGGATCGATTCTCAGAACTGGTTTGTAATCGCACTTTAAATTTACACTCAGAAAGACCCTATGACGAGGAATTCCAGTGGTGCGCCGGCCGGGACTTGAACCCGGAACCTGTTGATTAAGAGCGAGTTCCGTTCTGTTTTGCCGGGTTGATCTGGTTGATTAAGTCTTGAAATTTCAGCCAATCGCGTGTTTCGAGTTCATCTGGTTGATTCGAATAGCTCTGGTATGTGGGATTTTTCGTGGGATTCGCCGAAGGCCCGCGCGATTGACGTTGAGCGAGTGAATGTATCAGTCTAGTAAGATAGACTGATGTGAGTGAAGGTTCGAGATTTACGAGCAATTTTGCGGCGTGCCGGTTGTGTTGAAGTGCGTCAGTCCGGCTCCCACCTCATCGTGAGATGCGGCACTTGCCAGAGCGTCGTTCCCGTCCATGCGGGAGACATTCCGAAGGGGCTGCTTCGAGCGATTGATCGAGACCTTGCACCGTGTCTAGGAGAGGAATGGCTACGAAATGACTAATACGCAAGTCACCAACTATCACGGGACCTTTGAGCTCGATGAGTCAGGCAACTGGATTGCCCAAGTTTCAGAAATCCCGCAGGTCCACACCTTCGGGCGAACTCTGGGCAAGGCCCGCGAGTATCTGGTGGATGCTCTCGCACTGTGGCTGAACGTACCGATTGACACCATCAAGGGATCCATCGACTTCCAACCAGTGACGTTGCCTGCCAACGTGCAGAACATCGTGTACGAAGCGAACGCCGCGCGAGCAATGGCAGATGCTGCCAACGAAGCTGTGAGCGGAATGATGTCGGCTGCAGCCCTGGCACTCACCGAAGACGCACGACTATCCCTTCGCGACGCCGCGGAACTTCTCGGAGTATCTCACCAAAGAGTCCAACAACTCGTTGCCCACGGGAAGGCGGAAAACATTCCCGCCGTAGGAAGCGGGATCCAAGGTGTCGCGCAAGACATTGCAAGAAATCTGAAGGAGTTTCTTCCAGGTGGATCGAAAGAGAATCTTGGCGCATTGGCATTCGGCGTGACAATCGGATTCACGATCGCGTGGGCCCAAGCACAGGAATAACACGAGCCCAGCTCTCGCGGGTCTGGTCTTTCCCTTCGTCATGACCCGGGCCATCTTGTGGATTACCGACAAAACTGTGGGGCTGCGGGTCAGCGACGCCGACCAAGCGGCGGGACTGGATATGACCGATCACGCCGAAGCCGGATATGACCGGCTGTAGACATCGCGGGGTGATGGTCGCCTAGGACTCCCCGGCGTGAGATTGCCACTCTTTCAGTGCGGCGACATCCTCGAGGTTGGCCGCCCGGATGCAAGGCCAGGCAAAACGGTTCAGGAAACAGACGAATTGCTTCTTTTCGCCCTCGTTCAGAGTAAAGGTACGTTTCTTCGACCGCCGCAAGCCCCCGAGGAAACGGAGGCTCAAGGTGTGTTCTCCGGGTGAGACCCGGTACGACTCGACCTTCTCGGGCGAGATAGTTCCGAGCTTCGAGGCGTCGAGGTAGATGCTGAGGACCCCGCCCTCGCCGACTGCCGGACTCCGGCGTGTTACGGCCCGGGCCAACAGCAGGGTGGGGAACCCGGGCCATATTCGATTTGCAGTTCGCCAGAGCTGGATCGCGGCTCCGCCACTGGTCGCGGCACCGGCGTCAGAACTGGTGCGATCGTCAGTCACGTGTGCGTACCTCCTCACCGAACCGGGTCATCACCCGCAGTACGAGGATCTGATTCGCCCTCTTCGCAGGTCGACCCCGGACTCATTTTGAACCTACTCCGGGCTCGAAGGCCTGACACGACTTCTGAGCGTTTTGATACTCGGGAGAACCCGGGTTCAGGTTGCCGCCCAGACGTACGACGCCCGCGGATGTCGGATCGGGGTAGTTCGGTACACCATGGCCACGCATGCACTGGGCTGCGATCACCCTCGTGCGCGGCGGTCGAGATCACTTCATCGGGCACGAGCCAGGTGCCGACTGCTGGGAGCCCGATGACTTTCGGCGCCAGCACTCAGAGAGAACTCCTGTCGCAGGCCAAACGGCGACGATCTTCCTCTGTGGCGCCTATCAGTTCTCAGGCGACGTTGGTACCGGATTACTCGATTCGCTACCACCCGTGCTGACGCTTTCGTTTGTGTTCGACGAGCCGCTTCGCGATGTGGTCACGTTGCTGTCTCGTGAGCTCACGATCGAGGAGCCTGGTCAACAGACGGTGCTCGATCGTCTGTTGGACGTACTGCTCGTCCTCGCTCTGCGCAGCGACTTTCGCCAAAGCGACACCGCGCCCCGGTGGTATCGGGCATCGGCGGATCCGCGGTTAGGCCCAGCGTTGCAGGCGATGCACGAAGACGCCAGTCACTCCTGGAGTGTGCCAGAGCTGGCGGCGATCAGCGGCCTGTCCCGGGCCGCATTCGCACGGGCCTTTCACGACGCGCTCGGGCAAGCTCCGTTGCAGTACCTCACGGACTGGCGAATGACCCTCACTCGAGACCATCTGCGTGCCAACGATCTCAGTCTTGCCCCATCTTGCTTGCCTCTTTAGTTGAGTGCTCGTGAATACAATGTCGCACAATGAACCGGCCTGGGTTTGTTGGAGACTCCCGAGCTTGGAAATCTCAAGCCACCTTGGCGTGAGTTGAGTCAGAATACTCCGCCTCGACTTCGGCTGGCGTGCGATCGTCGAGCTCGCCGTGCAGACGCTCTTCGTTGAACCACGAGACCCACGCGCACGTGGCGATCTCGAGGTCGTCGAGCCCGCGCCAGTGGCCGCCGTTGTCGGCTAACACCGCGGGGTTGCGGTGCAGTTCGGTCTTGAAGAGTCCCATGACCGATTCGGCGAGGGCATTGTCATAGGAATCACCGACCGTGCCGATCGAGGCGGAGACGCCGAGCTCGTCGATGCGGTCGGTGTAGGAAACAGAGGTGTATTGCGACCCTGCGTCGGTGTGACAGATCAGTCCGTCGAGTTTCGTGCCCCTCGTCCAGGCCGCCATGTTGAGCGCGTCGACGACGAGTGACGCCGTCATTGAACGCGACGCCTTCCAGCCGACGAGACGGCGCGAGAAGACGTCGATAATGAAGGCGACGTAGACGACACCGCTCCACGTCGAGCAGTAAGTGAAATCGGCGACCCAAAGTTGATCCTGACGAGACGCCACGAAGGCGCGCTTCACGAGATCGGGTGCGCGCAGGTGCGTTGAATCAGCGTGGGTGGTGAAGCGACGCTTGGCCCGAGAAGCGCCTCGGATGCCCTGGCGTTTCATCAGTCGCTCCACTTGGTCGCGACCACAGTCGAGCCCGCAACGCTGTGTCGCCTTCGTGAGTTTGCGTCGTCCGTAGACGGAGTAGTTCTTCTTAAAGATCGCTTCGATCTGGGGCCCTAGTTCGTCGTCACGGAGCTGACGCGCAGAGGGCGGACGGGACTTCTGGTCGTAGTAGGTGGAAGGGGCGACCTGCAGCTGTGCACAGATCGGCTCGACCCCCCAGCGACGCCCACCGGTTTCGTTGTTCCGGTGGGCGTCGATGAAGGTAACTACCTCTTCTGTCGGCGGTCGAGCTCCGCCCCGAAGAAAATCGTTATGAAGAAATCCGCATAACAACTTTTATGTCGATCGTGCGGTTATGTCGACTTCCGATCAGAACGATGACGTTCGACCTGTTCGGCGCTGGTGGGCGGTG
>JBAUSF010000252.1:0-2289 GCA_049581565.1 Acidimicrobiales bacterium | reverse complement strand
CAGGTCGCCTGCTGCATCCTTGACGTACGCCTGGGCCTTCTCTTGCGCCTCGCCACCCACAAGCGCAGCGAGCTGTCGAATCTTTGCCTCGATTACCGGAACCGTCCGGCGATGCTTCTCGATCCCGTCGGCGACCGCCGACCACTCGAGCGGGAGTCTCGTCTCGAGCGACCAACGATTCTTCGCCTCGTACCCCGAGCCGCGTACCGTGTAGAGCAGACGCTTGCCGGTGACGATGATTCGCTGATCGTCCTTCTTGTCGACGAGCGCCGCGTCCCACCCCGCGAACATCACGGCATCACACCATCTCTGGGTTCCAGCCCAAGATTTCTTCCCGAGCTGCGAGGTGAACTGGTCGAAGTTTCCAAGTGTCGGATCGCTCGCCTGCCGAATCACGGCGTGGCCGAGAAGGCAAACGAGCATTCCGTTCTGTCGAGCGATATCGAGCTCGGCGAGGAAGACCTTCCAGATCGAGGCCACGGCAACGTATCCCGCACCGTACTCGTCGTTCATTCGCGAGAAGCTCTTGCCGGCCTCCTGCGAGACGTGCTCCATCGCCATCTCCTCGAGAGGGTCGACCGTGTCGATGACAAGGGACTTGTACTTACCCGGCGATGCGGCGACGGATCGGATGACGTCCAACGACTCCTTCCATGACGTTGGACCGGGGATTCGATCGACGTTCACGTCATCGATGCCGTGGTCGAAATCCACGAAGATGGGCTCCGGGAGCTTCGCTCCGAAGGAGCTCTTTCCGATTCCCGCGGTGCCGTACACCATGAGACGCGGCTGTAAGATCTTTTGGCTGCCGCCCTTCACTACCTTGTCTGTCCAGCTCATCCGATTCTCCTCGGTGCACTCAAACATGCACGGATCGCAGTTACACCACTCGCACTCGCTCAAAACACAAACCTCGGCTGAGCCGGTATCGACTCCGGAGCCTCTCTCGCGCGACTCGACTTCTTCGGCTCGAAGAGCCGGTCATCCATGATGTCCGAGCCCTCCCCGCAGACCGGGAAGTACTCGCATGGTTTCCCGAACTTGAAACACGCCTCCGTGCTCCGCGGGACGTCGGGACCCATCTCGCGCGCCCGCTGCATGAGATGGACGATGCCCTTCAGGTCTCGGATGTGCGCCGCGTGCTCATGCTCGAGACGGACGAGGGTGGCGCGGACGTAGTACTTCGAAGGGCTCTCCGCGATGTCGACGAGGACGCGCTGTTCGAAGGCCTCTTCACTCTCTCCATTCTTCAGTCGAAGCTTCGGCTTTCCAAGAACGTCGAACAGGACCTCGGTCTCGCCCCAGCCCTTCTGCTTGCTCGCGATGAGGTAGAGCGAGACCTGCCGATCGGTCATCGCGACCTTGCGCCAGTACGAGCTTCCTACCGAGATGTCTTCACTCGAGCTCTTATGTTCTAAAATGGCTTTTTTTCTAGTGTCTTTCTTGATCCCCACACCGTCGAATTCGCCGACGACCTGAATCCGGTCGATCGAGATCTGAAAGCCCTTGTCGGTCTGGGCGGTTTCGATCTGTCGGTCTCGTCCGTCGGGTCCCGCGTAAAACGCGACGTACCCCCGGACCAGCGCGCGGTCCTCCGGGCGCAGGCCGGAGTAGTCGACGGCTTCCCCACGCTGAAACTCTCCAACCGCCTTGTGAATCGCCTTACCGCGCGAGAGCGCCTCGCGCTCGTACGAGCGTCGGGCGCGTCGAAGGCCGTAGGCGAAGAAATGTTCCTTTGCGCATCGCTGGAAGACCGAGATCTCCGAGTTTGAGACGACCTCGACGCCGGCACGGAGGCTCATGACTTTCTCCTGAGCTTCTCGATCTCGGATCGCGTGGCGAGATAGAGTCCCTCGAAGTGGGCGGTCTGAGCCAGCGCCCCGCGAAGGCGATCGATTTCTCGCTTTGCTGCGACGAGCTGCTCAACCAGGTCCTTCACCTCCCGCGGCGGACCCGAGCAGCGATGGTCACGTCGCGTCGGATAGTCCGCGAACCTCACGAAACAGACGTCGCAGATGGTCGGACCGCCCCCTTCGTCTCCCCAGCGATCGCCTCTCACGCCAGCACCCTCTCAAGCCGTTCGATCGTCGCGGCCGAAGCTGTCCCCCCGCCCGAGAGCTTGCAGAGCGTGACTTCGTGACACTGGAGCCTTCTCGCCGTCGGTCGCTCGCCGAAGCAGCGCAGCATCTTCTCGACCTTCGCTTGAGCTTCAGGCGAAAGTCGAACCGGTACGGCTCTCGACGGGACTCGGGGTCCACTTCTTGGCATCGCGTAACTCCTCACCGCACC
>JBAUSF010000251.1:0-4461 GCA_049581565.1 Acidimicrobiales bacterium | reverse complement strand
CCCTTGGCGCCTACGTCGTTGGCTCGAACATTGGCCGATTCGATCTCGAGATGCTTCGGCGCAGCTGCATCTCGGTTCTCGACAACGCGCTCGATCGCGAGGAGTTTGATATCTCGCTGCTGCGGATCATTGACGTCGTTGAACACGACCTCGCGATCGAACCAAGTCGTGAGGTGCGACCACGTCGTGGGCTCAGCTTTCTCTGCCAGCACTACGGCGTGACGCCTGGTGGTCACGACGCGCTCGGCGACGCGCGCGCCGCCGTCGAGGTGTTTCTCGAGCAGGTCGTCTGCAACAACGCCGGTCAAACCTCGATGCTGCTACCAACCGATACCGAGGAGTTCATAACATCCTTCGGCGCTTCGTGAGCCGCTTGACTACGCGCGGTGGCGACGACGCTGGCGCAGGTTGGAAAGAGCCGGCGGGTTCCAGCCGCCGTCTTCTCGGTTGACGTTGGTTCCGGGCGCCACGATCGCGTCAATCGCGTCGAGCAGCCTCGTGTCGAGTCGCACGTCGGGAGCCGAGAGCTGGGACTCAAGCTGCTCCATCGTCCGCGGTCCAATAATGGCGGCGCTCACCGCAGGGTGTTCGAGTACGAAGCCCAGCGCGAGTTCGATGAGGGTGAGCCCCGCGTCGTCCGCCAACGCGGTCAGCTGAGTGACGAGCTCGAGCTTGTGCTGGTTCGCGGGCAGGCTCATGTCGTAGCGACCGGGCAGGCGATCCGCGCGTCGGCTGGTGTTTGCCTTTCCTTCGCCGAAGCTGCCCGAAAGCCACCCTCCCGCGAGTGGGCTCCAGGGAATAATGCCCAGGCCGTACTTCTGCGCGAGGGGGAGGATGTCGCGTTCGATCCCGCGCACGAGCATCGAATAGGGCGGCTGTTCGGTGACGAATCTCCCGAGGGCTCTCTTCTCCGAAGCCCACTGTGCTTCGACGACTCGTTCGGCTGGAAACGTTGAGCTCCCGAAGTAGCGAATCTTGCCCGCGTGAACGAGGTCGCTGAGCGCGCCGAGCGTCTCGTCGATGTCGACGGTCTCGTCTGGACGATGGACCTGATAGAGGTCGATGTAGTCAACGCCCAGCCGACGCAGGCTGTTGTCGCACGCAGCCATGATCCAGCGTCGCGAACTACCCTGGGCGTTCGGGTCGTCGCCCATTTGACCGTGCACTTTGGTCGCGAGCACGACACGGGAACGGTCCAGCGAGGCAAGCGCCTTGCCGACGATGATCTCCGACTCGCCCTGGGAGTAAACGTCGGCCGTGTCGATGAAATTGATGCCGGCGTCGAGCGCGCGGTGGATGATGCGCACCGACTCGTCGTGATCGGTGTTGCCCCAGGCGCCAAACATCATGGCGCCGAGGCACAGGGGACTGACTTTGACACCCGTGCGTCCGAGGTTATGTAGGTCCATGCGGCAACCTTATGGCTCTTGTCTCGTCAGCGGCCAGGAGCAGAACGCCTCGACGCGGGATATAAGGAGGCGAACGTTCAATTCACCAAATGGTAGGGTGTACCCCCTAGGGGCCGTTGGCGCAGTCTGGTAGCGCACTTGCATGACACGCAAGGGGTCACAGGTTCAAGTCCTGTACGGCCCACCATAAAGTACCTGATAGAAGGTACAAAATGCGAGAAGTGATCCACTGTTGTAATCTCTTATTCGGGAATGTAAGCAGTTCCGTAAGCAATTGAGATTGCGAGGACCACTGTGGCTGGACGTAGAGGAAACGGCGAAGGTTCGATCTACCAGCGAAAAACAACGGATAAACGTTGGTGCGCTTCAGTTTCTATGGGGTACGACGAAGACGGCAAACCTGTTCGAAAGGTAGTCACCGCTAAGACTCGCGCTGAGGTCGTCAAAAAGCTCAAAGCGATACAGCGCCAACTGGACGATGGACTGCCGCTTCCCGACCAGTCGATGACTGTGGCTCAACTGCTAGATCGTTGGTACACCGATGTCTTGCGCCATCAGGTGGCCGAAAGCGCGGCTCTCGGGTATAAAAGTGTCGCCAACCATCACATTGTCCCCGCGCTCGGGAGGAAAAAACTCGCCGCGCTCACAACGAGCGACGTGGACCGCCTCCTATCTTCCAAGATTGACTCTGGTTTGGCCGTGTCCACGGTCCGCAGGATTCGTTCAGTCTTGGCTCAAGCCATCGATCAAGGCGTTAGATGGGGTGCAGTCAATCGCAATGTCGCGAGCCTCTCTCGCGCTCCGAGGGCACAGCGGAAAGAGGGCCGCACGCTAACGCCCGAACAAGCCCACAGGTTTCTCGAACAGTTGTCCGGCCATCGAAACGAGGCTCTCTACGCTCTTATGCTCTCCGTCGGACTCCGAAGAGGTGAAGCCTTGGGGCTTCGATGGGATGACTTCAACGAACGAACCGGTGTCATTCAGGTGCGTCGCCAGCTGCAGCGCGAGACGACGGGACTCGTTCTGAAAGATACGAAGACAGCAAGAAGCAGACGAGCAATCAATTTGCCGCGCCCAATGCTCACGATGTTGAAGACTCACCGTGCTCAACAAGCTGCAGAACGACTTGCACTGGGCGCGACGTGGACAGACACTGATTATATCTTCACGTCCTCCGTCGGCACGCCCATCGATCCAAGGAACCTCCTGAGAGAATTCAAGTCAATCTGTGCCGACGCTGGGCTTGGAAACTGGCACGTTCATGAATTGCGCCATTCAGCGGCGAGCTTGATGCTTGCGATGGGTGTACCGATTCAGGTCGTAAGCGAGGTCCTTGGTCACGCCTCGATACGAATGACCGCGGATGTGTACGGCCACATACTGGCACCTGACCGCCAAGCCGCCGCTGACGCGATGGGCCGAGTGCTTTGGTCATCTCCAAGCAATGAATAGTCAGCCTTGCTCTTCGATGAGCCGGTCAATGAAGACCTGGAGGCCCGATGCCACGACCAGGCGACGGCGACCGATCTTCACGCTTTGGATCTGTCCGGCCATCACCAGCCCGTACGTGTTGGTTCGCCCGATCCTTAGTAGCGCCGCCGTTTCTTCGATCGTGAGGAGAGGCGCGTAGCCGGGGCTCGAAGGAAAATCACTTGTCATCAAGTGCTCCCTCGTGGCTCACCAGCTCCCCGGCGCCGGCGCCGGTGTGACCTCCCGGCCACATCCGGCGGCCGGCGGCGCGAGTGCGGGGTGGTGCCTCGGCAGGGGTCACTGAAGGTCCTCCGGTATTACGAAACTGCGCTCCCCAAGTTTCCTTGCCACGATCTCTTCGAAAGACTTCTTCCTCGAATTCGTGTAGCCGCGTATCAAGTGCTGGCACGTTGAGAGCGCGTCGTCGAGCGACCGCGATCCAGTAATAGCCGCTGCGCTTGAGACGAAACCAACCAGTCCGGGCAAGATGGCATCGAGGTCAGCGTTCCGGTGATCGGCGGCCATCCGCTGCAGCCCAATCGCGCCCGCTCCGAGTGATGCCTTCTGAATCACTGCCCACTCGGGCGCGACTGGCCACCTAGACCGATTGGAATCCGTGGTGACCTGCCTCAACGAGAGCCAGTGCTCGGTGAGCCCCACCCAGAGGCCTGAAGCACACGCCAACGCTTCTTCGACCGAACTGATTCCGTACGCCTTGAGCCCCGCACGACCGATCTGAAACTCTGTTCTAATCACCGGCAGCGATCGTTCGTACTTGCCTCCCCATACCTGTTCGACGTAGTAGTCCTTCTTCTTATCGATCTCAACTGTCTTGTTGTAGATCCTCGCGTACACCGTGTTTGTGGAGCGCTTGCCAAACGTCAAGCCATTGAACTCGTCATTGTCCTCGTACGCACTCACGCCCGAAGCGCGCCGGACAAACTTGTTCCTCTCGTCGATGCGTGGCGCCCAACCCTGCGTGTCGACGTAAAGGTCGAGGCGGGAGGCGTTGAGTAGAACGTCGCCCATCTCTCGCTCGATAACGCGGCGATAGAACCTCACCACTTCCTCTACTCCGGCGCGGTGCAAAAACTCGGACTTGGGTTGAATGCGAACGGTGGGTAGCTTGTCGCTCGGGCTGATTCCAATGACACCGAACGCGTCGCGCAGACGGTACTTATAACGACCAAATCCGTGAGGCTCAACGTTGAAGTCAACTTGACCAAATTCAATCCCGATGGGCTCTTCCGTTTCCGTCGCAATATCGCGAGCGATCTGAAGGCGTTCAAACACCGAGTCTGGTGCTTCAACGTGTCCCGACATATACAGCGCGTCTATCCCGGACGCGACCTCCCACGCCCCTGTGGGGCTGGCCAATTTGACCGCATTGGGAGCAGGGGTGACTGACATCAGAATGTCAGTCTACAGGTGACTGACAGAAGTGTGTCAGTATGTTCGAAGCCCGAATCGACAAGGGGGGCCAAAGTGCCAAAGCGACAACGACGGATGACGTGGATCGAACTCGCGCTCAGGAACTCGGGATTTCGTAACGCTCTAACTGCGATGATCTGGGCGATTCTCT
>JBAUSF010000250.1:0-4453 GCA_049581565.1 Acidimicrobiales bacterium | reverse complement strand
GGCCAGTCCTACATCAACTCGCTCACCGGCTGGCAGTTCGTGACGAAGAACTATGCGTCAACGGGCACCGTGTACGCCGTGCCCTACGGTGCGGGCTACTACTACACCGTCTATTACAACAAGAAGGACTTCGCGAAGGCCGGCATCACGTCGCTGCCCACCACGTGGACGGGGCTCGTCGCAGACGCGAAGACGCTGAAGGCGAAGGGCATCACGCCCTTCGAGTTCGGCGAGAAGGAAGGGTACTTCGGTGCCTGGACTATGGACTCAATGATGTCCATGCTCGACGGCAACCAGGGCGTGCTCAACATGTACAACGGCAAGGCGTCGCTCGACACGAACGAGCTGATCAAGCCCTACACGGCGTGGCACGGGCTGTACGCCAGCGGGCTCACGAACTCGAACGCCGTGACGCTCACCTATACGACGGGTATTGCGAACTTCGCGGCGGGCCAGGGCGCGATGACGATCACGGGCCAGTACTACGACACCCAGATCTCGGACGGACTCGGTACGAACGTGGGACTCTTCCCGGTGCCGGCCCTGACGGGATCCAAGTTTCCGAAGTCGCTTTCGGGTGGACCAAACAACGCCTACGTGATCTTCAAGAACTCGACCCACGTGGCCGACGACGTGAAGCTCATCAAGTTCCTCACCACCGAGCAGGTGCAGCTGCTCTCGGTGAACGAGCTCGGACAGCTTCCGAACAACGTGGGCTTCACCCCGTCCAAGGCGTTCCAGGCGTCCCAGCCGCTCCTGACCGAGCTCAACACGTACATCTCCAATGACCACTACGCGCTCGACGAGGCGTTCGACAACATCATGCCGGGCAGCATCTGCTCGTACTGGTACCAGACGAACAACGGCGCCTTCGCGGGATCGCTGAGCCCCCAGAGTGCCGCCTCGAGCATGCAGTCCCAGATGAAGAGCTACCTGGCTACCGCCGCCACCGGATGATCGTTGGCGAGGTAGGGCCGTACACGACGATTTGGCTTGGGGAGACTGTAGATGGCGAGTAACGGTGACGCTGAGCCAACCGAGGTCGGTGGCTCGGACCTACCGGTGAGGGATCGAAAGCGGCGCAACGTCTTTTCCTACGTGGCGCTGCTGCCAGCAGCGTTGCTGGTGCTCGGTCTCATGGTGGTGCCAATTGGGGCCACGATCTACCACAGCTTCACCAACTGGGACGGGGTCTCGAGCACCTTCATCGGGTTCAGGAACTTCGACTTGATCCTCCACAACCCGATCATCGCGTCGGTGCTGATCAACTCCCTGATCTTTCTCATCTCCGTGCCGCTCATCCTGGCGGCCTCACTCGTCACCGCCGTGCTCGTCTACGAGAAGGTCCTCGGGTGGAAGGTCTTTCGTTTCCTCTTCTTCATTCCGATGGTCCTTTCGCCGGTCATCATCGGGGTGCTGTTCAGCACCTTCTTCCTCCCCGGCGGCGTGGTCGACCAGCTCTTGCGCCCGATCGGACTCGGCAACTTCTCGTGGCTCGCCAATCCCTGGTCGGCGCGGTGGGTCGTGATCCTCGCTCTGGTGTGGGCTTCGTTCGGCTTCGGGATGGTCGTCATCCTTTCGGCGATGGCGACCGTCGACACCGCGCTCTACGATGCGGCGGCCATCGACGGCGCGTCGTGGTGGCGGCGACTTCGCTCCATCACGATTCCGATGATTTCCGGTTCGCTCCAGTTCTTGAGCGTGATCAACGTCATCTACACCTTCACTTCGCTCTTCGCCTTCGTCTTCGTGATCACGGCTGGCGGTCCGGGCTTTTCGACGACGACCGTCGACTACTACACGTACATCACGACGTTCGAGAACGGGCAGTTTGGCTACGGTGCCGCGCTCGCGCTGCTGCTCTTCCTCATTGTTCTCACGCTCACGATCGCTCAAGTGAAGCTCTTTCCCAACCGCGAAGTGCAGCAGGGGTCCTAGCGATGTCGTCACGAATCGGACGCGGCCTCGTCTTTACGGTGCTCACGCTGCTCGGTATCTCTACCGTCTACCCGTTGCTCTTCATGGCGCTCAACTCTATGCGCACCTCTCAGGCCTTTGAGGTCAACCCCTTCGGCCTGCCGAGTCACATCTCCTTTGGCAGCTACTCCTCGCTGTTCCAGCAGGTTCCCTTCCTCCAGAGCATTCTGCATTCGCTCATCGTCGTCGTGCCCGCCGTGTTGCTCGCGACCTTCGCCTCGTCGCTCGCCGCCTTCGTCTTTACCAAGGTGCCGATCAAGCTCGGCAACGTGCTGTTCTGGACGATGTTGATGATCATGTTCATGCCGGGCGTCGTCGTGTTGCTGCCGCTATACGTGGAGGTGGCGCGCACGGGACTCTCGAACAACTTCGCGCCCGCCATGCTCGTGTACACGGCCATCAACATCCCCTACGGGACGTATCTGCTGCGCAGCAACTTCCGCGCGATTCCCAACTCCGTCGTCGAAGCGGCGCGCGTCGACGGCGCGAGCTGGTTCAAGGTCTACTGGCGCGTCATCGTGCCGATCGGCAAGCCCGGCATCATCACGGTCGCGATCCTCACCTTCCTCAACATCTGGAACGACCTCTTCGTCAGCCTCGTGCTGTTGCACCAGCCGAACACCGAGATGGTGACCCCCACGCTCGCCGAGCTGAGCGGCAAGTTCACCTCGGACATCCCCGTGCTCATGGCGGGGCTGCTCCTCGGTGCGCTTCCCACCCTGCTCCTCTACGCCGTGACGGCCCGAGTGTTCATCCGCGGCATGCTCTCGGGAGCAGTGCGCTGATGGCGTCCGTGAGCAACGGAGCCGTCATTGTCACGGGCGCCGCCAACGGCATCGGCCGCGCGATCGCCGAACGCCTCGCCAAAGACGGACGCGCGGTCGTCGGTGTCGACCGGGTGGCGGTGAGTGATGCCCCCTATCCCATGGAGACGCTGGACCTTGCCGAGATCGAGCGTCTCGAGCCGTGGTTTGGTGAGGTCGAGGCCGAATTCGGACCGATCGACGGCCTCGTGAACGTGGCGGGCATCTACGAGCGAATCGATCCGGCGTCGTTCTCTCTCGACGCCTACCGCCGTGTGCTCGCCGTTGATCTCGACGCGCCCGTCGTTCTCGGCGCGCTCGCCGCGACGAAGATGGCGGCGCGGGGATACGGTCGCATCGTCAACGTGACGAGTATCCACGGTGAGTTCGGCGAGCGCGGTGGGCTCGCGTACGACGTCGCGAAGGGCGGGCTCAACCAGGCAACGCGGACGCTGGCCCTGGAGTACGCCGAACGCGACGTGCTCTGCAACGCCGTCGCACCGGGCTTCATCAACACCGCGATGGCGCTCGTCGACGGGGTCCTCGAGACCACGACCGAGGCGTTCCGCCGCGTCTACTTAGAAGCGGGCAAGCTTCCGGTCGGACGCGCGGGAACGCCCGAGGACGTCGCGGGGCTCGTCGCGTGGCTGTGCTCATCGGACAACACCTACGTCACCGGACAGGTCATCCGCATCGACGGTGGCATGTCGGCGACGTTTTAGGAATGTGATGACAGTACTTTCGTGCCACGATCGAAGTGACGTCGCCGCGGCGCCACGCGGACGCCGCGGCGCGTTTCGGATAGCGGAACACTGTTCCTACTCTGAGGGACCTGGGTATAGTGGCGACTTGAATTCTCTGGGGGGGCCGTGAAGGCAAGCCGTGAAGAGATAGTCGGTTCGTCCGACGAATCGTCGAAACTAGGCGGAGCCGGACGCGTGCTCGCCACGCTGAGCGCGCTCGGCGCGTACCCCGAGGGGGTGGGCCTCAACGATCTCGCGCGCGTGTTGAACTCGCCGCGTTCGAGCGTCCACCGCGCGCTCTCGACGCTGCGCACGGCAGACCTCATCGAGCAGGGCCGTGACGGTCGCTACCGCCTCGGTTACGGACTGCTCAAGCTGGCGTTCTCCTACTACGAAGAGCTCGACGAGGTGGGCAGGATCCGTCCCATGCTCTCCGCACTCGCCGGCAGGTTCGGCGAGACGAGCCACTACGCGATTCTCGACGTCCCCGAGGTGGTCTACCTCGCCAAGGTCCAGCCTCCCGCGTCGCACTTTCACATGACCTCGGTGATCGGGGGCCGCAACCCCGCGTTCTGCACGGGCGTCGGCAAGGCTTTGCTCGCCTACGAGCTGACGACCGAGGTGGCGGTGAGCACGTTCGTAAAGGCCAACCACGACACGATCGTGCGCCACACCACCCACACCATCACGTCGGCGAGGAAGCTCCACCACGAACTGAGTCGGATTCGTGAGGCGGGTTACGCCCTCGACCGCGAGGAGAACGAGCCGGGCATCAACTGCCTCGCGATTCCGCTCTTCTTGACCTCGAAGTCAGTGCCAGACGGAGCGGTCAGCATCACCGCGGTCGCGCACCGTATGCCACTCGAAGAGCTCGAAGCCTCAGTCGACGAGGCCCGCGACATCATCACCGAATACCTAGGAGAAGTGACC
>JBAUSF010000249.1:0-11940 GCA_049581565.1 Acidimicrobiales bacterium | reverse complement strand
TGAACGAGGCGAAGGGTGACAGTCGGGCGCGGTGCAAGATATCGTCGCCCCAACCCCGGCCAATACCCGACACGACGTGCTGATCACGCAAGTCGGTGGTGAGACGACGCTTCGAATTACTGGTACGGATAAGTTCGGCAAATTCTTCACTTCCCGGCTCAGGCCCGAGCCTTGCCAGCGGTCCCTCCTCTTCCGGCGGGAGGACCCACCACGAGGCCTTCCGATGAGTGCCATATTCGCGCACGAGTACGCCGACGCCCGGCCCTTCGAGTCCTGCGCCACCTCGACCAAACACGAAGCGCACCACTGAGCCGCGAGGCCGAGTCCCCTTTGGCGGCTGCTCAACGTCTAAGCGTCCCGCTTGTGAAAGGTGCAACACGACGCGAACTCCGTCATCAAACTCCCACACTAGGTATTTAGCCCTCCTACCAACGGTTACGAGTCGGTGGTGGAGCACGGACTCAGGCGTGGGTGCGTACGTCTTGAGCGAAGAGAATCCGAGTACGTCGGCCCGAAGCAATGTGGTGCCCGCGAGCAGCGCGTTGAGTCGTTCAGCCAAGGCTTGCATCTCGGGCAATTCGGGCACGTCACGATGTTCCCATGACTTGCCCATGACTTGCGCGCCGATGAGGCCACACTTCGCCTCGATCGAACGTAGCCTGCGGGTGTGGAAGAGGGTGCGTCGAACGCCGTGTCCTGGAGGGGATGGGAACTGAGTACCGGTGCACGAGCCATTCCCCATGCGACAGAAGCTTTCGAGCGTTTCGCTCCCCCTTTTCCGAGCTCTGAGTCCCGATACGAACTGTTGGCTGTTGCCGCCCGCGGTTTTCATCCGCCACAAATGCTGAGCGCGAATGCAGTGACAGTGGACAGCCCGGAGAACCCCGGTACGGACGAGTTCCCTGGACTTCGACTCGTGTGGTCGATACTGTATCGCCAGATTGCCGAAACCGCTCGGGCGACGCAACGGCCCTATGCGATCTACCTTCTCGGCGTGAATCCGCCCGACGACATCAGCGATGCGGATCTGGCGACCTTCAACGATTTCTATACGAACGTCCATCTCGTGGAAGTCGCCGAGCGCCGCCACGCACTGCGCGCGGTGCGATACGAATTCATCGAAGAAGTAAAAGCTCCCTACCCGAGAGCTCCTCAATATCTTGCCGTCTACGAGGTCGATGAGTCATCTGCATCCCATCGTCGCCACGTCGGGCCGCCGTACACGGCGGGACCTGAGGTGTGGCAGCGCCATACGACTCCTTGGAGGCTCTGGTACCGACGCCTGGGTTCCTAGCCCCGCGGTTTGCGGTGTCGTAATACGTGATAGTCTGTAATTAAGTAATCATAGCGAGGAGGCGCAGATGGAATCACGCCAATCTGCCAGTCGAACAACGAAAAGCGGTCGAGGAGAACGATTCTCTCGATCGTCAATTGAGCCAGAGACGGTGTCGTCCGAGGAGATTTCCGGCTGGACTATCGGTCGCTTGCCCGAAAGCTGGTTCGATCAGGCGCCGGCTATAACCATCGATCGCGACGAAATACTCATCGTCGGACGACTACCCGCTCCCGATTTGGGCGAGGCGGTCGAACCTGAATCTAAAGCCGCCGCCGAAGTCGGCCGAATCACCAGGTTCCGCGAGGAGACGCGAGAAGAGCGAATGAAGATAGCGCGGGAAGGTCAGCAGCACTTCGGTCGAGCCATCAGCTGGGGAGCCGAGGTCGGCGCCACCAAACATATCTTCACCAACCTGTCGATACCGGTGATGACTCGACTTCGCCAGTCCGAGCGAACAGTTCTCGACACGCTGGTTGATAGTGGTGTGGCCCGCAGTCGCTCCGATGCGTTGGCTTGGTGCGTCAGATTGGTTGGAACGAACGCCGACGAGTGGCTACTGAAGCTCCGCAAAGCAATGGAGTCGGTTGAGACGATTAGACGACAGGGTCCGCTGGCCTGAGCGGAGGATCATCTTGAGTTGCGACTCGGTTCGTTGGGATGGAGCACTTGGGCGAACTACACGATGAGAGACAGCGGACTCTCAACAAGACTCGTAAACGTCTGGAGGAACTTGGCCGCGAGGGCACCGTCGATGATTCGATGGTCGGCCGAGAGGGTGTAACGCAGGCGGTGGCGCAGGACGATCTCCTCGCCCACGCCGACCGGTTCGCGAACGGTGGCACCGACCGCGAGAATCGCGCCCTCGGGGGGATTGATGATCGCCGTGAACTCCTCCACGCCGAACATGCCCAGATTGCTTATCGTGAACGTTCCGCCCGACATCTGATCGAGCGAGAGCCCCTTCGTGCCCGCGAGGGTCGCCAGCTTCTTCGCTTCGGCACCGAGCTGGCCCACCGTCTTCTGGTCGGCGTCCATGATGACCGGCACCACGAGCCCGTTTTCTGACGCAACGGCGACCCCAACGTTGACTCGGTGGTGGACCAGCATAGTGGCGCTCGCGTCGTTCACGTACGAGGCGTTCACGAGGGGATGCTCGCGCAGCGCTATCGCGCAGGCGCGGATCAACAGGTCGTTGAGACTCACCTTCGCCCGACCTGTCGCGTCGAGCTGCTGATTGAGGTCAGCGCGTAGCCGCGCGAGCGCCTCGGCGTCCGCGACGGCGGTGACGTAGAAGTGGGGAATGCTACGAGCACTCTCCCCGAGGCGACGCGCGATGACGCGACGCACGTTCGTGAACGGGACCTCCTCGGATCCGCGCTTCTCGTCGAGCAGTGGTCCGCTCGCGAGCGGCATCGCAGGACCTCGCGCGCCATCGGTACTCGGCGAGGCGAGGATGTGGTCGAGATCGGCCCGGATGATGCGACCGCCCGGTCCGCTACCACGTACTTGACGCAGATCAAGATTGTGCTCGCGGGCCAGTCGTCGCACGAGCGGCGACGCAATGCGTCGCTCGGCGTCCGTCTCGAACTCGGCCGGTGGCACCGCGCGCGAGGTGTCGGCCTCGTCGCGCGCGACGTCGGGGACGGTCGCGAGGGCTCCCTCGGCGGGACTTGCGGCGGGGACCACCTCGCGCCTAACGGACGAAGTGCCACTTCCGCCATCGAGAATGGCGATAGGAGTGCCAATCGAAGCGACGGCACCTTCGGGCAGGAGAATCTCAGCGAGCGTGCCCGCCTCGTACGCCTCATACTCCATCGTTGCCTTGTCGGTCTCGATCTCTACGAGAATGTCGCCGATCGCGACGGCGTCGCCCGGCTTCTTGTGCCACACGGCTATGGTTCCCTCTTCCATCGTGTCCGACAGTCTCGGCATAGTGATCTCAATCATGGGGGCCCGCCTTCGTGCGACGATGCCCGACCGCGTCGAGCGTCTGATAGATGGCCTGGATGACGTCGTCCTCTGACGGCAGGGCGGCGCTTTCAAGAGTCTTGGCGTAGGGCATCGGCACCTCGGCCATGGCGACGCGTCGCACCGGTGCGTCGAGGTAGTCAAACGCCCCATCGGAGATGGTCGCCGCGACCTCGGCACCGATGCCGTACGTGAGCCAGTCGTCCTCGACAACGAGTGCCGCGTGGGTCTTCTTCACCGACTCGACGATCGTCTCGCGATCGAGTGGGCGCAGGCTGCGCAGGTCGATCACCTCGATGTCAAGTCCTTCGTGATCGGCGAGCTGATCGGCGATCTTCTTCGCGACGTGAGCCATGCGCGAGTAGCCAATGAGCGTCAGGTGCTGACCTTCGCGGGTCACCGCCGCCTTGCCGATCACGGCGGGCACGTCGTGGTCGGGCACCTCACCCTTGGTGTTGTAGAGAGCCAGGTTCTCAAGGAACAGGACCGGGTCGTCATCACGGATGGCGGCGATGAGCAACGCCTTCGCGTCGGTCGGCGTACTCGGCGCGACGACCTTTAACCCGGGAACGAACGCGTAGTAGAGCTCGATGTTCTGCGAATGGGTGGCGCCGAGTTGCTGGCCGCCACCACCCGGCGTGCGGATCACCATCGGCACCTTTGCCTGCCCGCCGAACATGCCGTAGATCTTGGCCGCGTGATTCACGATTTGGTCAAGCGCGAGTAGCGAGAAGTTGATCGTCATGATCTCGACGACCGGGCGCAGACCCAACATTGCGGCGCCGATGGCGGCGCCCGTGAATCCCTCCTCGGCGATCGGAGTGTCGCGGACGCGTTTTTCGCCGAACTCCGCGAGGAGCCCCGCCGTGATCTTGTAAGAGCCCTCAAAGACTCCAATCTCTTCGCCCATCAGAAACACGTTGTCATCACGCAACATTTCAGAACGCAGCGTGTCGTGCAGCGCCTGACGGTAGGACATGAGCGTCATTGACCAGCTCCGTTCTTAGGGGGTGCGCCAAAGAGCGGCTCGCCCGGCAATCGGCGCGCGTCGTTCGGGACGGGCGTCGCGTAGTTGTAGTCGAAGAGCGTGCCCACATCGGGGAACGCGCTCGCCTCGGCGAACGCGCTGATCTCTTCGATGTTCGCTAATACTTCCTGATCGAGAACTGCGAGAGTCGCCTCGTCGCACACGCCGTCGGCGACGAGGCGGACGGCGAGCGCGTGGACCGGATCATGTTCCTTAAGGCTCGCAACTTCTTCAGCGGAGCGGTACTTCGCGGGGTCCACGACCGAGTGGCCCCGGAGCCGCTCGCTCACCACTTCGAGCAGATACGGACGCCCGGCGCGAGCGACCTCCGTCGCGTGCTGAGCGGCGTCGGCCACGGCGACGGGGTCGAGCCCGTCAACCCGCGCGGACTCGATGCGGTACGCGGCCCCGCGCTTGTAGAGATCGGGCTCGGCCGACGACTTCTCAACGGTGGTACCCATCCCAAGTTGGTTGTTGATGATCACGTAGACAATGGGCAGGTTCCAAAGGCTCGCGATATTCAATGACTCGTGGAACGCACCGATGTTGGTGGTGCCGTCACCCATGGTGCACATCACGACGTCGCTGTCATTGCGGTAGTCGATGGCGAGGGCGGCACCGGTCGCGAGGGGAACTTGGCCACCGACAATGCCGTAGCCGCCGAGGAGCCGGTGCGTGACGTCAAACATGTGCATTGATCCGCCCCAGCCCTTCGACACGCCGTCCACCCGTCCGTAGAGTTCAGCCAGAATTCGCTTCGGGTCAATGCCTCGGGCGATGGCGTAGCCGTGTTCGCGGTAGTTGGTGAAGAGATAGTCAGTCGGGCGAAGGGCCGAGATGAGACCGACCACGGCGGCCTCCTCGCCGAGATTGAGGTGGCAGTAGCCGCCGATGAGCGCCTGGGTGTAGCTGCGTGCGACGCGCTCCTCGAAACGACGGATGAACAACATCTCGCGATAGAAGTCAAACAGACGCTCCGCTCCGTTTGCGGGATCGGGCCCGACGCTCGTCGGGACTCGCGCGTGTGCGGCACGTTTCGAGGTCCTGCGGACAACCCTCTTCTCGTCGGTCATGGGGACTCCCCTTTTGTGGTCATCGCGAGTCAACCGTGGTCTCGCAGTACGGCAGACGTTGTAACCGCTCGCGACATCCTATTTGGGGTCGTTCCTCTCTCCTGCGGGCCCCCTCGGTGGTTACGTGGGACTCCCTCCCTCTCAGCGTTCCAGAAGTGACGCGAGGGCGTTGACGGTCCTCCAGTTGCGCGCCGTTCCTGCTCGCATCGGGGTGCGATGCGCTCCGCTGCGGTCCAGCTCCGATCTCAAGGTGCTGCGGGCAAACCCGTCGGGCGTCCATAGGTACAACGTGCGACCGATGACTCGAACGTCGTCCCTGCTCTCCTTACCGCGGGCCCGTTCTACGGCGGCCTCTACTGACGCCACGCCGTTCGCCCCGGGGGCTTTCCTCAGGAAGACGGCGTGGAGGAGCCTGTGATCGTCCTCTTCGACGAAGGGGTTGTCACGGACGACCTGGACAAGCTCGCCGCGGGTAAGGACCACGACGGCAGAACGGACACCGAGCCGATCCGCGATCGCGGTCTCGAGATCGTCTGCCAGTTCGGCGCTGTTGGAGTCGGGCTTGGCGGCTATGAAGACGACGTTCCCGCTCTGGATATAGGTGGCCACATCACTGTGATCGAGCGATTCCACCACGCGGCGGAGCTCTGCCATTGAGACCTTGTTTCGGCCCACGACGTTGATCCCGCGCAGCAGAGCGACATGAGTCCTCATCTGCTGTCCATCGGGAACGAGCAAAGCCGTCGGTCGTTCATAATCGGATGCTAAACCCGTGCGCGAGCGGCACGTTCCGATGACGATGCGTCCTCGGCCCCGTCGTTACGTGACCACTTCTAAGTTGCGTCACGCTGGCGGCCGGTCTAACCAAACGCTGGACACTGGGAATCGGCGCGTGTCATCAGAGGGTCCGCGTGGAAGATTCGTTACAACGGCGGCGCCCATCACCGCGTACCGACCGCTCATCGAGCTCAGCGGCCTCGCCCAGTCAGGGCCAAAGAGGACGACGGTCTCGTTGAAATTGATTGGATGGTGTACACGGTAAGACTCCAATAAGACCATCGTAAATATGACTCCGTGCAACCCAAAACCCTCCCGCCACGAGCAATGTGATGGTTACTCTTCTCATGTAGTCAAGACCGTTGACCACATCCGATCGTGAAGGCATCTCGTGTTTTCTTTTAGCTACGCATGGAACGAACTTCGCCGGCGACTCGGTCGCACCATCGTGACCGCGGTCGGCCTGGCCGCCGGTGTCGGGCTGGTCATGGGCATCATTGGCGTATCCCAAGGACTCAGTGATGCTCAGAGCAAGGCACTGGCACCGCTCAACTCGGTGGGGACTGCCATCATCGTCACCCGCACTGTGGCGCCGACACTGTCCACCTCAACAACCACGACCACGACCCCTTCATTCAGCTTTGGCGGGGGCGGCGGAGCGGGGGCGGGCGGATTCTTCGGTCGGGGCGGAGCCGCATTGAATTCAAGCGACGCGTCAGCGCTCGCCGCGGCCAACTCGTCTGTCATCACCGACTTGGCGAAGCTCGGAAAGCCGGGGACGAAGTTCACGCACGACTTCTTTGTGCCGGGAACCTTGATCACGTTCCCGTCTCAGGCCGTGAGCGACGTGCTCAAGGTGAAGGGTGTCACCAGCGCCGTCGGTGCGCTCTCGCTTGACGCGCTGCACGAAACCGGCACCGTCCCCAAGATCACCGCATCGGTCAAGACCGGAGGCCAGACGATCTCGACCTCGGTGAAACCTCCCGTCCTCACTGCGGCGCAACAGGCTGCCGAACGCACGTGCATCGAGGGAATCATTAACAAGCAGCTCGGCACTACGACGACCACGGTTCCCGGAGGCGGATCGAGTGGCGGAGGATTCGGTGGCGGTGGCGGTGGCTTCCGTTTCGGCGCCGGTGCCAGCTCGGCCTTTGCCAAGTGCCTCACGCCCGCCCAGAAGGCGTATCAGGCGAACGTCGTCGTTCCAGAACGAACCATCGAACAAGTGCTCAACCCGCCCACGACGAACACCCAGACTTCGACCTACACGGTGGCCGGCGTGAATCCCTCGGACACTTCATCGGGACTCGTCACCAAGGCCCAGCTGACCAAGGGCGCGTGGCTCTCAACGAACCCCACCATAGCGAAGACCCAAGTGCTCGTGACCACCGCCTACGCCTCACAGAAGGGACTGAAGGTCGGCCAGACCCTCACGATCAATGATGTCGGCTACACGATCGTCGGGTTAGTGAACCCCACGTTGACCGGCGACGTATCGGACATCTACTTCAGCATGTCAAACCTGCAATCCCTGTCGAGCAACGCGGGCCGCATCAACGAGGTCCTCGTGTCCGTGGCAAACGCGCAGGACGTCAACAGCGTGGCCAAGGCGATCAAGAAGGAGCTGCCGGGCGCCACGGTGCTGACCTCGGCGTCCCTGGCCGATCAGGTGACGGGAAGTCTCTCCAACGCCCGCAAGCTCGCCAACGATCTCGGTGGCGCGCTCGCCGTCGTGGTCTTGCTGGCGGCGTTCTTGATTGCCGGTCTCTTGACCCTGTCAAGCGTGTCCAAGCGCGTACGAGAGATCGGATCGCTGCGGGCCATTGGATGGTCTCGCGGGCGCGTGGTCCGCCAGATCATGGCCGAGACGATCGGCATCGGCATCATTGGCGGAGTGCTCGGAGTCGCTCTCGGAGTCATAATCTGCCTGATCATTGGTGCGGTTGGCCCCGCGCTCAGCGTGACGAGCACGGGACTCGCGGTGGGCGCTTCGAGTGTGAGCGGCCTCCTTCACCAGACGACCAGCGCCTCGATAGCGAGGACCGTGCACCTGAGCGCCCCTATTCGCCCGTTCACGATCGTGCTCGCGTTCGTCGGTGCACTTCTCGGCGGCGTGATTGCGGGCGCCGTTGGCGGTTGGCGAGCGGCGCGCCTTTCTCCCGCCTCCGCACTTCGAGACCTCGGCTGAGGATCGGTCGAGTCGAAAGGACCCTGCGATGACCGAAGTAATGACCAGTGAGAGCGGCGCAAGCCCGGCGGGTTCGCGCCTGTACGAGTTGCGTGGCGTGACCCGTACCTATTCGAAGGGAAGCGTCGTGGTGAACGCCCTTCGCGGCATCGATCTGACGATCGACCGGGGCGAGATGCTGGTCCTCGAGGGTCCCAGCGGATCGGGGAAGACAACCTTGCTCCAACTTCTTGGAGCACTTGACACGCCCTCGACCGGGCAGATTTACTTTGCGGGCCGTTCCCTTGAAAACGAATCCGACAAGGTCTTGACCGACATTCGCTCCGAAGAGATCGGGTTCGTCTTCCAGCAGTTCAACCTGATCCCCACGCTCACGGCCGAGGAGAATGTTGCAATCGCCATGGTTCCTCGCGAACCATCTCGCGAAAAGCGAACGGCCCGCGCTCAGGAACTGCTCACTCGGGTGGGACTGGAGCAGCGCTTTGCGCACCTTCCCTCTCGACTTTCAGGCGGTGAGCAACAGCGAGTCGCCATCGCGCGCGCCCTCGCCAACGCTCCTGAAGTCATCATCGCCGATGAACCCACCGGCAACCTCGACTCGACCAACGCCAAGGAGTTCATGGCGTTGCTTCACGATCTTCACGAGCAGTCCGGCGTCACGATCATCATCGCCACTCACGACGAGGACATTGCGGCGCGAACCCAGCGACGCGTCCGACTGCGCGACGGGTCGATTGTCTCCGACACGAAAGGGCGACCGGGTTCCTGAACCACCCGGCCGCCGGGCCGATCAGATCGGCCCGAGAGAACCGCCGCGCAGGTAGTCCGTCAAGCGGAACGCTCGTGGGAAGCATCTCCTCAGTGCCAGCGCAGTCACGTAGGTTCGCTACGTGTCTCTACGGGACATGAGCCAGCCCCCGACGCTCAAGAGAGTGACCGCGTACAGAGCAATGAGAAGCAGCCCGATGAGGGGACTAAAGAGCGGCGTTCCCTGAAGCTGGCTCGGGGTGGTCGAGGCGAAGACCGTCGAGCTGATATTGGCCGGAAGGAATCGGCTCATATCGTGGACGATGATGCCCGGAAGCGCGAAGAGCACGACGGTCAGGACCAGCATGATGGACGTGAAGATCGAAAGCGACGCGGCCGACGAGCGGACGATCGAGGCGATTCCCAGTCCGATGAGACCCACAATGGCGAGATCGACGCCGCTTTCAATGAGTACGCGAAGTACGCCGGGCTGAGAGAGGGAAATCTGGCTCGCCTGGCCCGAGAGTATGAGGCGCCCGAGAAAATAGGTGGAGAACGAGAGCACTTCACCGAGAACGAGTCCGACGCCTCCGACAACGATGGCCTTGGCCGCGAGCACGATACCCCGTCTCGGCATCGCCGCCATCGTGGAGCGGATCTGGCCAGTGCTGTACTCCGCGCTCACAAACAGAACCCCGAGCACACCCATCACAAACTGACCGAAGTTGAAACCGACGAGGACCCGCATGATCGGGTCGTCGATGTGGGCGTGGCCGCGCAACGCGCTCGTGGAGAGGTAACACAGTCCGTACGTGACAAAGGCGAGCGCGAAGACACTCCAGCTGGCGGAACGCAACGACCAGAACTTGGTCCATTCACCTCGAAGAGCGCAGCGAAGTCCCGCTCGAGAATGTGCTTCCGTGATCTCGTCACGGACGAGAACATTGCTTATCACGCCGTCGCTCGGTACTGGACCGCGCCCTCCGTCAATTCCATGAACGCGTCCTCGAGCGAGCAGAGATCGGTGAGCTCGTAGAGCGCGTTCTGCTGTTCGAGCGCTAGTTCGCCGATCGTCTCCGCACTGAGGTTCATTACCGTGAGGCACGACTTCGATTCGCGCAACGTGAGCGCGCCGGCGTCTTCGAGCACCGGAATCAGCAGCTCCAGGTTGGCCGCGCGCACTTTGAACGACTGCTTGGAACTGCACGCGACGAACTCGTCGACGGGGAGCTCTGCGATGAGGCGGCCCTTGCCGATGACGACTAGCTGATCTGCGGTGAGCGCCATCTCAGCCATGAGGTGACTCGAGATGAGCACCGTGCGGCCTTCGGCGGCGAGGTCTCGGCAGAGAGCCCTCGTCCAACGAATACCCTCGGGGTCAAGGCCGTTCACCGGCTCATCGAGCAAGACCACCGCCGGGTCACCGAGTAGCGCAGCGGCGATGCCGAGTCGCTGACCCATTCCCAGGGAGAACTTGCCGACACGCCGTTTCGCTACAGAGGTGAGCCCCACCAGGTCAATCACCTCTTCGACACGGGCTTTCGCGATGCCGCCGTATTGGGCGAGGGACCAGAGATGCGCGTACGCCGAGCGACCGGGGTGAATGGCCCGTGCCTCGAGCAATCCACCAACTTCGTGCATGGGCCAGCGAAGATCCTTGTACTTCTTACCCGAGATCGTGACCGAGCCAGCGTCGGGGTGATTGAGGTCCATGATGAGTGACATCGTTGTGGACTTTCCCGAGCCATTCGGACCAAGAAAGCCTGTGACTTTCCCTGGTGCCACGTCAAAGGAGAGTTCGTCGACGGCGACGACGTCACCAAAGCGCTTCGTAAGACCGCGGACCTCAATCACCGGACAAAATGTAGGCCACTCAGATGAGAGGACCATGCAGACTTCATAAGAATGGATCCATTCTATCCCACGGTGACTGCACATTATTCAGCACGGGTTTCGCTCGTACTGCATTTCACTTCACAAGCGTTGGTTCGCTGACCTCGATCGATCACCAGCGTCGCGCGACGTCGTGATGTAAACGACGTCCGTAGTCACCATCAGGGGTGTTGAGGCGTATCCACCGGCGCAGAACGCCGTAGAAGACCGAGCCGACGCTGACGTGCTCTCATGAGCTTCTGCGCGGGTCCGTTTGATCGCGCGAACACGATGTGCGTGCGCCGACCGCCAACACACAGCAGTGAAGTCTTGACGAATATCGCGCTCGGAAGTACGTTTGCGCTGATCGGACTCGCGAGATAGCCCACGCCCAACGTAGGAGATTGACATGCCACACACAACGCCAACAGCGCCGCAGGGTGATTGAGCTCACGAGGATGGTCGATTCCCTGTGACCCGATCGCCTGACGAACGAAAGTCGCACGCGCTCGCCAAGCTGACGGCGAACCAGACGAACGCGTGGGTTGCGTCCGCCTCGCCCACGGGTGCCGTCCACCTCGTGCCGGTATCTCACACGTGGAACGGAAGCCAGGTCGTTCTTGCGACTGAGGCGACGTCGATCACCGTAGCTAACGCCACCGACCACCGGCTGGTCCGCCTCGCACTTGGTGAGACCCGAGATGTGGTCATGGTCGACGCCGTCCTCGCCGAGACCGTGGTTGCAGCAGAGGCTCCGGCGAGCCTCGCCGAGGCCTACGCCGCGCAGGCAGGCTGGGACCCGCGCACCGAGAGCGGCGACGATGTGTACTTGGTGTTTGACCCAGAGCGTATCCAGGTCTGGCGAGAGGGAGAGGACCTGGCCGGACGCACTGTCATGCGCCACGGAACATGGGTGACCTGAGCGAACCGACCCAATCGCCAAGGAATATCT
>JBAUSF010000248.1:0-5370 GCA_049581565.1 Acidimicrobiales bacterium | reverse complement strand
CTCTACTTCCGAGCGCACGCACGTCGCGAAGGCGAAGACCAAGAAGGTTGCCTTCAAGGGAAGCTACTCGGGCAACATCTCGATGCTTTGGAGCTCGAACTCAGTGTCGGTGACCTCAGCCAGCGGCACGGGTACGAGCACCGAACTCGGTGCGAGCACCCTGAGTGGAACCGGGACGAGCAGCCCGTCAAGCACGTGCGACCCATTCTCGGGATCGGGCACGATCAGCGGTGGCGGTTCCGTCATCCACTTCAAGATCGTCTCGTCCTCGGCCCAGCAAGCCTGCGCGGCGGGGTCGGCCGCGCCGACGAGCGTCGACGTGAAGGGCGTCGCCACGGTGGTCAGTGGCACGGGCAAGTACGCCGGCGCCACCGGAAGCCTCAAGATCGCTGGTTCGTTCTCAATCAAGTCGACCACCGCCGGGTCGAGTGAAAGCGACGCCTTCACCGCGACGCTCACTGGCACCCTCACGGTCAAGGGCTAACTGCCAGCAGAGTCCACCGCGTCACCCGCACCGCACCCTCGCTCCTCCAAGGGGCGAGGGTGCGGTGCGTAGTAGCGCAGCAAGCGGCGCCGGGAGCCACCAGTTCCAGCGACCGAGAAGGCCCATGACGCTCGGCAGGATCAGCGCTCGCACGATGGTTGCATCAACGATCACCCCGGCTCCGAGGCCGACGCCGAGTTCTTGAAGCCCGGCCACGTGCCCGGTTACAAAGCCGCTCATCGCTCCGACCATGATGAGGGCGGCGGCGCTCACGACGCCGCCCGTGCTCGCGAGGCCGCGCGCAATCGCTTCCTCGCTCGACAGACCGCGATCGATTCCCTCTCGAATGCGGCTGACGATGAAAACTTCGTAGTCCATGGAGAGCCCGAAGAGCACGGCGAAGATGAGAATGGGGACCCAGCCTTCGATCTGGCTCACGTGGTAGGTATGCAGCCACGACGTCGCCACGCCGAAGCGGGCGACCGCGACCAGCACACCGTAGGCGGCAGCGAGGCTCAGCACATCGAGCACCACTGCGACGAGTGGAAGCACGGCGGAGCGAAAGGCGCGCGCCAGGACGAAGTAGATCACGAGGAGGATGATTCCCATGAGCCATCCGAAATTCGAATAGACGTCGTTCAAGAAATCGACGCCCTGACTCGCGGCTCCTCCGACGTAGACGTGAGACGAGCTCGGAAAGTGGGCGTCGGGAATGATCGTCGCGCGAAGCTGGCGCACGAGGGTTTGATCATCGAGCGAACCGAACTGATTGCGCGTAATGACAAAGACCCGCTCGTACTCGCCCGACGCACTCACGTAGGGAGCCGCCTTGCCAATGGCGACGACTTCGACGTCAGGACGTCGCAGGGTCGCCTCAGCCATCCGCAGCTGTGCGGCGCTCACGGCGCGCGTCGCGGCCCCGCCCGCACGCCCCGTGTCGATGACGATCTCAATCGGAGTGAGAAAGCCGGGTCCTACTTCAGAGGTCGCCAGCCGAATGGCTTTGGCCGAGCTCATCGAGGAGGGAATGGCCGTCAGCGACGCGGGCGTCAACTGTAGCCACCCCAGCGAGGCGCCAAGGACAGCAATGACGACGAGTGACGCTGCGAGCACCGACTTCGGCCGATCCAGTGCGACACGGGCGCTACGAGCCCACCAGCCGCGGCGCTCTTCGTCGCGGTTCAAGAGGCCGGGCGCTCGCTTCGCGTGCACGCCCCGAGGTCCCCAGAGTGACAGAAGTGCCGGCTGGAGGGTTAAGGCTCCGACGATCCCCGCGAGCGGCACGCAGAGGGCCGCAATCGCCAGCGAACGCACGAACGGCACGGGCACGACAATCAACGTGGCGAGGGCGATCGCCACCGTGAGGCCAGAGAACGCAACCGTTCGCCCTGCCGTCGACACGGTCGCTACGATCGCGTCGTCTTCGCGCGAGCCGTCTCGTTTCACTTCACTTCGAAAGCGATGGACCATCAAGAGCGAATAGTCCATCGCGAGGCCGAGCCCGAACAGCTCGACGATGTTCGGCACGTAGAGCACCATCGTGATCTCGTGGGCGAGGAGATAAAGCGCGCAGAGCGCCAACGACGTCGTGGCACCCGCGACAAGAAACGGAAGGGCGACCGCCCACGTCAGCCCGAGCGCCACGAGGAGTACGAGGAGTGCCACCGCCGCAGTCACGATCTCGCCCCGGCGCAGATCAGATGCCAGCACGGGCGCGATGTCGTGCTGCAGCGCCGGCGGACCGGTGACGAGGGCGTTCGTGACCCCGTCTCTTCGAAGGGCTTCGCGCAACCGGTCAGTCTCATTGGCGGCCCGCCCAAGCGACAGCGGCGTGTCGACGTTCAGGTACCACGTCGAGTCAACCTTTCGCTGCTGGGTGACGACGGCGCCGGCGATGACCCGGATCGCTCGGCGCACGTCGCTCGGGACATCGCGGTCCCCGCCCGACGGCGGCACGACGACCGCGAAGCTTCCTTCTATGTTGTCGTGAAACTGTTGGGCCAAGATCTCATTCGCGCGAGCCGAGTTCGACGCGGGCACGTTGAGCGACGTGGTGAGAAGGTTCGGCAGCTTCGTCGTCGACACGACGCCGAGCACCACGACTACAAGCCAGAGGACGAGCACGATTATTCGGTAACGGACCACACCCCTGGTCCATCGCTCGAACATTGGAGCAGTGTACCGAGGCAACGCCTACCGTACGGGCGCCGCGAGCACAGAACGATCGAGAGCCCTAGCTTGGGGGCAGTGCCACGTCACCACGTCACCTTCCCCGCCGAGTTCCTCTGGGGCACCGCGACGTCGGCGTACCAGATCGAGGGCGGCAACGAAAATTCCGACTGGGCTCACTTTGAGCGAACAGCCGGTACTCGGGCTGCCGAGCCCTGCCGCGACGCGTGCGATTCGTGGAATCGGTATCGCGAAGACCTCGACATCGTTCACTCGCTCGGCCTCAACGCCTATCGATTCTCACTCGAGTGGGCGAGAATCGAGCCGGCACGCGGCTCCATCTCCCGCGATGCACTCGCCCACTATCGCGAGATGATCGACGCGTGTCGCGCGCGCGGCGTGCTTCCTGTTGTCACCTTGCACCATTTCACGATCCCCCAATGGCTCGCAGAAGAGGGTGGGTTCGAAAGTCCCGACATCGTTCAGCGCATGGTCGGCTACGCCCGCGTCGTCAGCGACGCGCTCGGCGAGTCGATCGGCGTTGCGTGCACGATCAATGAACCGAACGTGGTCGCGGTGTACGGCTACCTCGCGGGCGTCTTTCCGCCACAGGTGACGAGCTGGAGTCGCTTTGCTCGCGCCAACGAGACCCTGCGCGCCTGCCACCGCGCAATGCGCGACGTCCTAAAGGAGGGGCCGGGACTCTTTCCCGTGGGCCTCACGTTGTCGATGCAGCAGTACGAGGCGATCTCGGGATTCGAGACCCAGATGGACAGTTTTCGAGCTGAGATGGAAGATAAGTATCTCGCCGACGTGCGCGACGACGACTTTCTCGGCGTGCAGTGCTACACAAAGCTGCTGATCGGGCCAGGCGGCGTCGTTGCCAACCCAGAAGGTGAAACCACCGATATGGGCTATCTCTTCTGGCCCGAATGCGTTGACTACACGGTGCGTCGAGCCATCGACCTCGCCAAGGTGCCCGTCATCGTGACCGAAAACGGCATCGGGACGGCGGACGACGCGCAGAGGATCCGCTATCTCGAAGGTGCGCTCGACTCCCTTCGAAGACTCCTCGCGGTCGGTCTCGACGTGCGTGGCTACTTTCAGTGGTCGCTGCTCGACAACTTCGAATGGACCTACGGCTATCGTCCGAAGTTCGGCATCGTGTCAGTCGATCGAACGACGTTTGCGCGCACGCCAAAACCATCGGCCCAGTGGTACGCCGATGAGGTGCGCAACTTCTTTACAACTGCGTGACAAAGGCCGCCGTCACTTCTTTACAACTTCGTGACAAAGCAACGCGCGGAACGAATCGCGCGTCACGCACCCCTACCATTGATGGTGCACGCGGTCAACACCCTTCGGGTGAGGCGCCGGGCACCGATTGCACAGAGGAGGTGAGTGATGCGACGCCACAGCGTTCTCCTGTCGAGAAGCCGCAGCACGAACGTTGCGACCGTTGCTTTCGCGTTAGTCCTCGTCGCGGCACTCTTCGTGTGGGGCTTCACCTCGGGAGCCCTGGCATCGTCGGCGGCAACCGCGCCCATGTGCACCACCGCGAACCTGGACGTCTGGCTGAATACAACGGCCAATGACGCGGCGGGCAGTGCGTACTACAGCCTCAATCTCACGAACCTTTCGGCGGGCTCGTGCACGCTCTACGGATACCCCGGCGTCTCCGCTGTCACCCAAGCCGGTGTGCAAGTTGGCAGCGCTGCCGCGCGCAACAACGCTCACCCTGTCGCGCTGATCACACTCACGAGTGCACGCAGCGCGGCGGGCCTTCAGACTTCAACATCGCACAACACCGCAACGGTCGTTCTTCAGATCGCCGACGCGGGTAACTTTCCTTCGTCGCGTTGCGTGCCAATTACAGCGGCGGGATTTCGGGTGTATCCGCCCAACCAAAAAGAATCAACCGTCGTGCCGTTCCCTTTTGTTGCCTGTGCGAAGGCTGGCCCCCGTTTCCTTCACGTCGAGTCAGTCCAGCGCTTCGTCATCACGCACTAATCCGTCGACCCCTTATGGTATAGTTCACTAGGAAACTAGTGAACTAGGGGTCTCGATGATCGATTTCTACATAGATGCTCACTCGGGCGTCCCGCCCTATCTGCAGCTCATCCAGCAAGTTCGGCGAGCATTAAAGCTTGGGCTCCTCTTTGAGGGAGACCAGCTGCCCACCGTGAAAGACGTCGTGGGTCAGCTCGCGATCAATCCCAACACGGTCTCCAAGGCGTATCGGGAGCTCGAACACGAGGGCCTCGTCGTGGCGCGTGTCGGCGTCGGTACGTTCGTTGCGACCTCGCTCAACAACGACACGCTCTCCGCGCTCGCGCCATTACGCCACGACCTGCAGAAGTGGATGGAGTCAGCCCGCCGGGCAGGTCTCGACGACGAAAGCATCGACGCGCTCGTTCGCGAATGCTTTCGGTCCTCCTCGGGGACGGTAGTCGCGTGAGCGCCGTCATGGAAACCGAGGGACTGACCAAGCGATACGGCAAGAAGATCGCACTCAGCGACTGTTCGATCGAAGTACCAGAAGGTCACGTAGTCGGTCTCGTCGGCCCGAACGGGTCGGGAAAATCCACGCTGCTGAACTTGGCGGCGGGACTGCTCACGCCGAGCGCGGGTTCGGTCCGCGTGTTCGGCGCGCGACCGGCCCAAAGCCCCAGCCAACTCGAACGCGTCGGTTTCGTCGCCCAGGACACGCCGGTCTA
>JBAUSF010000247.1:0-1950 GCA_049581565.1 Acidimicrobiales bacterium | reverse complement strand
CCAATGACTCGGGTCGCTCGACGCGAAAACCAATAGCTTGCGCAAACTCGCTGAGCTTGACAAAGACGCCCTCGGGTGCGAGTCCTTGGAGCTTGCTCACCACGTCGGGCAGATCCGGTCCCTCGGTCTGGCTGATATCGAAAACCGGCACCAGCTTGAAACCGCGAATTTCGCGAGCGTTTTCGCCCTCGGGCGCATCGTCCCTCTTGTACGTCATGGGGGCCAGTATCCGCAAGGCCGACTCCTTGGCCATGACTTGATGGTCCAGCGCCTTCCAGGCGTTGTAGCCGGCCACCCGGGTGGCGTACGGATTCTGCAGCAGGATCAACATGACGTTGTTGGGGCTGTAGCGATAGAACTTGCTCTGCACGTCGAGGTACTGCGTCCACTTCTCGCTGGTCGTGAGATCGGCAATGCCGGCGCTCAGTCCTTCGAGCAGTGTTGAATAGTCGCGCATACGACCTCCTCGTGATTCGTTGGCTTGGGTGGGTGGTGCCGAGTCGTGCGCCGAGAGAGCGTCCGCCAGCACGTCGTCCTGATCGAGCGAGTCCGGCATTCCGTTGACGTCGACGTCGCGCTGCGCCGTCTGGTTGTTCCCTTCGTGGGCGACTGCGGCTGTCGGCTCGAGCAGGGCAATCTGCTCCACCCTCTCGGCGGCCGGTTCGGCGCGCGACGGCGACTGCTCGGCGGCCGCCAGTTCGACCGACGACGGGATGCCCAACATGCGCAGATACTCCGGCGTCAGCTCGTCGCAGATGAAGGCCCCTCGAACCCATCGTTTGTCGTAGGTCGCCCCACGCAAGTCCGCCATGTCCAGACACGCGTCACGCGTCACCGCCCCGCGCAGGTTGGCCCCTCGAAGGTCTGTCCCGAAAGCGTTCGCGTCGCTCAAGTCGGCGAAAGAAAGATTGCAGCCTGACAACTTGGCGAAGGCTAATTCCGCTCCGCGCAAGTTCGCGAGCGAGAGATCCAGCCCCGTCAGATCCGTCCCCGACAGGTCGGCGTAGGCCAAATTCGCCCCGTAACCAACAACCACCGGGACGCCGTTGGCGAGGACGACGCGGTACTCGCGCTCCTTACCGTCCACGGTGAGAGTAACAATCTCATTCATCAGCTGATGGCACTTCACCGTCAGTAGGGGCGAACCTCGCGTCGCCCGTGGAGGCGCCATCGGTCAACAGCT
The DNA here is from genome assembly GCA_049581565.1 of Acidimicrobiales bacterium. Classification (GTDB taxonomy): domain Bacteria; phylum Actinomycetota; class Acidimicrobiia; order Acidimicrobiales; family RAAP-2; genus RAAP-2. Next base: position 767 of record JBAUSF010000247.1, on the reverse strand, counting down.
CTTCGAGGTCCTCGGGGGCGCTGTCGCGTTGGTCGATCCACCACGAGGCGCTGGCGCGCTCGCGCGCCGGTGCTTCGAGTCGAATCGCCAACTCTTCCTCGGACCACTCCCGATCGACGCGCCAGTCGTAGGCCTCACTCATCAGGGTGTAGCGCACGCGTGCCGCCCAGGCCACAGCCTTTTCAGTTCCCACGAGCTCGGGCATTCGCGTCCGGCGCTCCCAGAGGTCAATCTCGGTGGACTCCTTGGAACGTTGCTCGGCCAGCCACTCTTCCCTCGCCAGATTCTCTCCGCGCCCGGCGCGCCAGCACGCGGAGCAGTCCCGCTGGCCCAGCCACTGCGCGAGACTCGTGCGCTCTGACGGCGGCTTCTTCGATAAGTCGTGATCTTGATCGTGTCCGCACCGGTGGTGCACCGTCCATGTCGTTGCTACGGCCATACCCGTCTCCTTCTCTCTAGCCCAGTAGTGGGCTCTGCTCTGATTGACCCAACGCCGCGGCGGTGGCCTGACGACGTCGCCGCGCCACGTCCGCCGCCACGAACGTGTCGAACGCTCCTGGTTCGGCGCTCTCGGGCCCGTGTCCACATCGCAGGTCGGCGGTGAACGCTCGCAGCAGCGCCGTAATATCGCGGTACGCGCGGTGCCAGTCCGTGCCCGATGACGCGGGCGAGGACTTCGCGTAGGCCACTCGTTCGTGGTCCCGCAGCGCCTGCAGCGCCATGACGAGCGACTCGTGTTCGTACCAGCACGCCGGCACGACGTAGCT
>JBAUSF010000246.1:0-2172 GCA_049581565.1 Acidimicrobiales bacterium | reverse complement strand
TCCCAGAACGGATCGCTCGCCAATGCGGGCGCGAGCCGGCGCGCCGTCGAGGCGCCGGTAGAAGCGTCCGCACCCGACGCCGGTGAGCCGGGCGGTCGCGGTAAGGCGCGCCGACGTCGCGGGGGAGAGCGCCGAACCCGTGCGCAGGGCCGCTACCTCATGGCGGTGCACACGACGAGCGACGCAACCCACATCGCGACCCTCGAAGGCCGATCGATGGTCGAGTACACCGTCGCGAAGAACGCCGACGAGACCAACCAGATCGACGGCAACATCTACGTAGGGCGAATCCAAAACGTACTGCCCGGCATGGAGCTCGCCTTCGTCGACATCGGTATCCCGAAGAACGCCGTCCTCTACAAGGGCGACGTCTCCTTTGACACCGACGACGTAGACGGCGCCCCCTCGAACAACAAGCGCATCGAAGAGATGATCCGCGCCGGCCAGACGGTTGTCTGCCAAGTCACCAAGAACGCGATTGGTCACAAGGGGGCTCGTCTCACCCAAGAGGTCTCCCTGCCTGGACGCTTCGCCGTTCTCGTGCCGAACTCCTCGACGATCGGCATCTCAAAGCGACTGCCCGACGGAGAGCGCCGCCGGTTGCGCAAGATCATCGACGAGGTGAAGCCCGACCGCCACGGCATCATCATCCGCACGGCCGCCGAAGGCGTGAGCGCCGAGGACCTCGCGCGCGACGTCACGTCGCTCGTCGACAAGTGGGCGGCCATCGAGACCGAAGTCGCGCGGTCCAACCAGCCTCGACTCATCTACCGCGACCTCGACCTTGCGGTGCGCGTGCTTCGCGAAGAGCTGAACGACGAGTACCGCGGCGTCCTCATCGACGACCGCACGCTCTATGAGAAGGTCCGCGAATACGTGATGGCCGTCAACCCCGAGCTCGCCGACCGCATCGAGTTCTACGACCGCGACACCGAAGAGCTACCGCTCTTCGAGCGCTACTTCGTCCACGAGCAGCTCCACCGTTCCCTTGACCGCAAGGTCTTCCTGCCGTCGGGCGGGTCGCTCATCATTGAGCGCACCGAAGCCCTCACCGTCATTGACGTCAACACCGGTAAGAACGTCGGCACGAACAACCTGGAAGAGACGGTCTTTCGCAACAATCTCGAAGCAGCGGAAGAAGTGGCTCGTCAGCTGCGCCTGCGCGACATCGGCGGGATCATCGTCATTGACTTCATCGACATGGAAGCAAAGGCCAATCGCGACGCCGTGGCCTCGGCACTCCGTCAGGCCCTCTCGCGCGACAAGACCCGCACACAGGTCTTTGACGTCTCCGAGCTCGGCCTCATCGAGATGACGAGAAAGCGCGTGAATGAAGGACTCCTCGAATCTCTCTCGGTCGTCTGCAGCGTCTGTGACGGCAGGGGATTCGTCGTGAAGACGGGCCTCTAGGGGTTTCGCCAGCTCTCGTCGGGTGGCTCATCGGGCCACGAAAAGCGAAGACGGCGGCACGGTGTGCACCCGGGACCTCGCTCGGGAGTTGGGCCATCGGCTAGTATGGAAACCTTATGTACGCCGTTATCCGAGTAGGCACATCCCAAGAGCGCGTCACCGAGGGCCAGATGGTCCGCGTCGATCTGCGCTCCGAAGAGGTCGGTGCCGATGTTGAATTTCAGCCCGTTTTGCTCGTCGATGGGGACCAGGTCGTTGCCGGCCCGGCCCTGAAGGGCGCGACGGTCACCGGCAAGATCATTGGTGAGGAGAAGGGTCCGAAGATCCGGGCCCTCACCTACAAGGCCAAGGCCATACAGCGTCGCCGCTGGGGTCACCGCCAGCACTACTCGACCGTCGAGATCACGAAGATTTCGGCCAAGGCGTAAGGAGAACCAATGTCCAAGACCAAAGGCGGCGGCTCAACGCGAAACGGACGCGACTCGAACGCGCAACGCCTCGGCGTGAAGGCCTTTGACGGCACCGCCGTCAAGTCCGGCAGCATCATCGTTCGCCAGCGCGGCACTCAGTTCCACCCCGGCCGCAACGTGGGCCAGGGCAAGGACGACACGCTCTTTGCCCTCGCAGAAGGAACCGTGAAGTTCGGTTACCGCGGCGGGCGCAAGCTCGTTGACGTGCTGTCCGAGTAGCGAATACCTTCGAGCAACAAAAAATCCCCCCGGGCGTCGCCCGGGGGGATTTTCATTGAGACGAGAACTACGC
>JBAUSF010000245.1:0-3284 GCA_049581565.1 Acidimicrobiales bacterium | reverse complement strand
CTGCTACTGCACGGTGGCCCGGGCGCGACGCACGATTACTTCGAGGCCTTTGACAGCTTCTTGCCGGCGGCGGGTGTCGAGTACTACTACTACGACCAATTGGGTTCGGGTCGCAGTGATAACCCGGCCGATTCGCGCATGTGGGACCTGAGCCGCTTCATTGATGAGGTCGAGCAGGTCCGCACCGCTCTCGACCTGGGACCTGACAACTTCATCCTCTTGGGCCATTCCTGGGGCGGCATTTTGGCGATGGAGTACGCGCTCCAGCACGGCAAAAAACTGAAGGGTTTGGTCATCTCGAACATGATGTCGAGTGCCCCGGCCTATACCCGATACGCACACGAGGTCTTGATGCCGGCGATGAATCAAGACGACCTGGCCGAAATCCGAGGGATCGAAGCCGCGAAGGACTTTGCCAACCCTCGTTACATGGAGCTGCTCGTTCGCTCATACTACGTCGACCACATCTTGCGTATGAACCCCGAGGAGTGGCCGGAGCCCGTGGACTTGGCTTTCGCGCACCTCAATCACGATCTATATGAGACGATGCAAGGTCCGAGTGAATTGGGCATGTCCGAAGAGGCGAGTTTGGCCGATTGGGATCGCACGAACGACCTTCAGTACATCACCGTCCCCACTCTGGTCCTCGGCGGCCGTCACGACACGATGGACCCTACGTTTCTCGAGATGATGGCGACGCGCATCCCCAGTGGCACGTCCTACATCTGCGAGAACGGCGGCCACTTTGCGATGTACGACGACCAGGAGGCCTACTTCGGGGCGCTGCTCGGCTTCCTCTCTTCGCTGTAGGTCTCGTGATCATCGAGCGACATCTACCGCCGCCCGGTAGACCAATGCCGACGGGTGTCCCAGAATACTGAACGTCAAATCTTCGTGACCGGCGAGTGACGAAAGAAAACGTCGACGTCATCCGCAGACCGCGGCTGAAGACGTTCCGCTTCGAAGACCTACCGCGAAGAGGCTGCTCGCAGCCACTGAGTACGTGGCTCCGCTCCGTGCCTGCGCGGGAGACGTCTCGCCGCGGACTAGATTGCTCGGACTATGACCGCACGATGGCGTTCGCCCCGCACTATTGCAGTGGCGTGCTTGCTGCTCGCCGTGATCGCTGCCGGTGTCGCGCTCGCCGTGCACGAGGGTGGCACAGCCGCGACGGCGACGACCACCACGTCAACCTCGACACCCGCGACTGAGCCCCCTTCGACGAAGCCGTTGTCGGCACCGTCGGTCTCGGTTGCGGCCGACGGCCTGTTTCTCACCGACGTAACCGAGGTGGATCCCGCTCTCGTCGCGTACGAAAAGAGCGAGGGCAACGTGGCGCTGCGATCGCTGCTCACCGATGGTTCAGCCTTCTGCGCGCTCCTGGAACGCGACCACGACATTGATGGGGCGATGGTGTCAGTCGCGGTGGGGGCGCGCCAAGTGGAGTCGACGACGCACCTTCCGCTGTCGGTCACGACCTTCAACGCCGTCGAGGCCGTGGCGATACTCACGCTCTGTCCTTCGCTGGAGAAGTTCGTTCCACCGTCTGACATGACGAAGATCCGAGCGCTCGGCAACTCGCTTACGGGGTCATCGGGCTGAAAGTAGCCGTACGTGCGAGCATCGTGGCCGAGATCTGCTCTCACCGAACACGCGGGATGCGCGATGTGAGTGGCCGGACGACGTATGACCTCGTCGTCACCAAAGTGTTGCAGTCTCGTGGTCTGTCCGAGGGATTCGCTTAACCCGTTGTCGATACCTTGTCGCTTATGAAACTCTTACACTCAACCAAACGCCGTCCTTGGACGGTTGTGCTTTTAGTTGCCGCAGTGATGGCCACGGTTTCTGGTGTGGGTATCTCAACGGCTTTCGTAGCGACGACGACATCGTCGGCCACGCCTACGACCTGTCCAGCTGGCAGCAGCCTCGAGTCTCCCAAAGGAGGTTCCTTCTTCGGTGAGCAGTGCGTCATCACCTCGACGGGCACGCCCGTCGGAGCGATCAAGCACGTGTGGCTGATCATCCTGGAAAACAAGTCCTACGACGAGACCTTTACGGGCCTCAACCAGAACTCGTACCTCTGGCAGACGCTTCCCGCACAGGGCGCGTTGCTGACCAACTACTACGGCACTGGTCACTTCAGTATGGACAACTACATCTCGCTGGTGTCCGGCCAGGCTCCGTCCTACGGAGTGCAAGACGACTGTTCGACGACGGCGAACATGACCAACAACAACAGCGGCATCATCACGACCGGCACGGTCGGCACGCTGACCGATACCGACCACACGGCTGACAGCACGGGAACCTTTACCACGACGCCCAGTCCTTCAGGAACGGGCAACGGCAACTACGGCCAGCTGCTGGTTCACGGTGGCGTGGACGCCGCGTTGGGCAACAACGGCTGTTTCTACCCGACCGACGTGCCGACGTTATTCAACCAGTACAACGCCGCGGGCGTCACCTGGAAGGCGTACGCCCAAGACCTCGGGGGCGAGCAGCCCGTCGGTTCGACGACCTACGTCACCAGCGCCAGCACACCCGGTCTGACCGACACGGTCCCGGGCCGCGACGACGGCGCGTGCGGGTACCCTGGTTCCTCGACGGCGGACCCCGTGACCAATCCCACCAACCTCACCGCCCCGAGCGGTGACGTCACGAGCTACACGGGCGCCCAGCCGGCCAACGCCGGCGGCAACGGAGACCCCGCCGACCAGTACGTGGCCAAGCACTTCCCACCGGCGTGGTTCGCTTCACTGGCCGGTGAGTCTGCTGGTGCGCAGAGCACTGTGACCTACCCCGCACAACCGGCCCTCAATGAGCCAGCGACGCCCGAGTACGACGGTCCGAGCGCTCCGACGACCGGGTCGACGGACACGAACTGTGACGCGAACCACATTGCGAACCTGGACGACCCGACGTACGGACTCGCGCACGACCTCGGTCTGCCGGCGAACCAAGTGCCCGCGTTCAACTGGATCACGCCCAACAACTGCAGCGATGCGCACGACGCCACGTGCGCGGGCAACAACCTGTCGGGTGCCTTCAACGCGGACGGGACGCCCAACTACACCCCATCGGGACTGCCGGCCTACGACCCCGAAGCGACCACGCCGACGAACTACACCGGCGGGCTGTACGCGTCTGACTTGTTCCTTCGCTACTACATCCCACTGATTGAGCGCTCGGCGGCCTTTGCGGACGGCGGTCTCATCGACGTCACGTTTGACGAGGCGAACCCGCCCTTCACGGTCGGCAACAGCTTCAACAACGTTCCGGCGCCC
>JBAUSF010000244.1:0-3517 GCA_049581565.1 Acidimicrobiales bacterium | reverse complement strand
ACCTTGGGGTGCTTCGTCCGGGCACCGATCATGAAGAGGACGTGGCCGCCGCCCAGAGGGCGGATGGCAACTTGAATCGACTCTTCCTCGAACCGGTCTTCCACGCTCGCTACCCCGAAGACATGCTGGAGCACTACGCGGGGCTCGCACCGGGCTTCTCCGTGGTGCGCGACGGTGATCTGGCGACCATCGCCACGCCGCTCGACTTTCTCGGGGTCAACTACTACTTCCCGGGCACCGTCATGGACGCCACGAGGGCGAGTGAAGCCCGCGCCGCGGGCTATCGCGTGCCGCTGAGCGAGCAGTTTCCTGATCTACGAGTCCTCTCGCTCGAGACTCCGGGAAGTGAGACGACGTCAATGGGCTGGGAGGTCGACGCGTCCGGACTGGTCGAGCTGCTCATCCGCATCAAGGATGAGTACACGTCGCTGCCGATCTACATCACAGAAAATGGTGCGGCCTTCGATGACTACGTCGACCCCAACGGCCACGTGCTCGACCACGAGCGGATCGACTACTTACGCGATCACATCACGGCCGTACACGACGCGATGAACGCGGGAGTGAACGTCCAGGGTTATTTCGTCTGGAGCCTTCTCGACAACTTTGAGTGGTCCTACGGCTACTCGCGGCGCTTCGGCATCGTATGGGTTGACTTTCCGACGGGCTCTCGACTGCCCAAGGCGAGCTTCTACTGGTACGCCTCTGTCGTTGCGGAGAACGGCCTCGTGTAGTGAGGATCGACGCAAATGTGATTCTTTAGCCTCAGCCGACGAGCCGCCCGCGTTGCGCATTGCCAACCGATGCCGTGACGGTCACGACTCCATCATGAGAGTTCTACGCTCCAGATCTCACCCGAGGCTTCACTCGAGAGCCGCTCCATCAGCGACCGCGCCGACGCCTCGGGCGTGATCAGCTCGCCGCGCTCGTGCCACTCGACGAACCGGTTGTGCAGTGCCGAGCCGACCTCCTCGATCGGCCTGCTGCGAATCCATCCTTGCATGGCGGTATCGACACGGCCTGGGCGATACGCATTCACCGTGACGCCGCTACCGATGAGTTCAGCGGCGAGATTGGCGGTGTGGGACTCGAGGGCAGCCTTGGTCATTGTGTACGTGTTTGCGTAGATCATGGCCAGAGGCTGCTCCGCCACGCCGCTCGAGATATTGACGATGCGTCCGAAATGCCGTCCGAGCATGTTCGGCAGCACTGCCCGGGTAAGTGCCACCGGCCCCAGCACATTGACGGCCACGGAACGCTCAATCTCGTCGAACGGCACCGACACCGTGGGTCCGAGCGGACCGACAAGGGCGGCGTTGTTGATGAGGACGTCGACGTTGCCAAGTTCGCCCATGACGAAGCGTGCGGCGTGCTCGACGGATTCGAAGTGGCCCACGTCGGCCGCGACGACGATCGAGCGTCCGCCGTTCGCACCAATGAGCTGGTGCACCTCTTCGAGCTGGTCGATCGATCGAGCGAGCAACGCCACCGACGCTCCCGCGGCCGCGAGTTCCAGTGCGATAGCGCGTCCGATTCCGCGGCCGGCACCCGTGACGAGCGCGGTCTTGCCGTCCAGAGTGAAGCTCACTGCAGGTTCTTGAGCGCTGCGATGATGGCGGTCGGCTCGGGCCGGCTTCGCCAGTCCGACGAGACGAACGCGGCCCGAACGATAGAGTCGCGATCGATCACGAATGTGGCAGGCACGGGCAAGGTGCGAGTCCCGTCGGCGTTTTGCAGGGCCGGATCGTTGCCGAAGACGTTTACTTGCAGGTCCTCTAAGTCGCCGGTCAGCGCGAACTGCACGCGGTACGCGCGGATGACCGACTGGTCGAGATCGCTCAGGACCGGGAAAGCCAATTCGTGCTTCTCGGTGAGCGAGAGACTGTGGTCAGCCCCCTGAGGCGTGATCGCAACGAGTGAAGCGCCGAGCTCGGTGAACCGGGGAGTGTGTGCCTGGAAGCTTCGAATCTGCAGGTTGCAGAAGGGGCACCACTCACCTCGATAGAAGGTCAGTACGACGGGGCCGGCGGCGAGGAGGTCGTGCAGCGATGTCGCGCGACCGAGCTGGTCGAGGAGGGTGAAATCGGGCGCGGTAGCCCCGACTTCAAGGCCGGGCGCCGCGTTGGAGTCGGCAATCTCGGCGGTGTCGGCGGTAATGCGAGCATCGATCGCTTCGGGTATCGAGCCACTGATCTGGTCGAGCTGCTCTTTGAGGGTTGATGGGGTGGTGTTGGTCATCGGGGGCTCCTGAAGATAGAATGGACTGGTCGGTCCAGAGTAGTGGGAGCTGTTTGGACTGTCAAGTCCATTATGAAGGAGGTCCCCATGGATACGACGGACGGTCCCTCAACGAGGGTTCTTACCCCTAAGGGGCGCGAAACTCGCGACCGCATCGTGAACGCCGCGGCGAATCTTTTCTACGACCGCGGCGTGGAGGCGGTCAGCCTTGACGATGTTCGCAGCGCGACCGGTACCAGTAAATCGCAGCTCTACCACTACTTTTCCGATAAGAGCGATCTCGTGCACGCGGTGATCGAGTGTCAGAAGGAACGGACGCTGAACTTTCACCGGCCCGTCCTGTCTGCCCTGTCTAGTTGGGAGGACCTTCAAGACTGGCGTTCGATGATCGTCGAGTTTCAGGCCGCACGCCGCTGCCGTGGTGGATGCCCGTTGGGCTCACTGGTGGTGGAATTGGTCGAGGCCGACAACGAGGCGCGATCACATCTCGCCCGTGCGTTCGAGGAATGGGAGCAGCTACTTGCGCAAGGCTTCGAGAGGATGATCCAACGGGGACTGCTTCGCGACGACACGCGCGCAGCCGAACTAGCTGTGGCCGTGATGGCAAGCCTTCAAGGCGGGCTCCTGCTTGCTGAGCTTGAGAAGAGAACTCGTCCACTCGAGGTCGCGCTTGACTCGGCAATCGCGCACGTGCGAACATTCGCTCGGGAGTCTCGCTTCTGAGTGTGACGGTGCCGACTCCGAGGGCATCACGCGCTGCGGTGGGTTCACGGCCAAGGTACGGTTCAGTGCCGTCAGGGTTGCTTGGGATTCGAGGAAAAGACCACTTCGTTGTCTATAAATAATCTAGAACCGACGTAATTCCGTAGAATCGGAGCACGCCGCAACGGAATTGTTGATAATTAGGGCAATCGTTGTGGAGTTTGTGATCTTCCCGGATAATCCTTGATGAATGGCCATTTCGATACTTCGACGATCGAATGGTGGCCGCGTTCGACCGACTGAACAGAGTGTCCTCGTCCCTTGGCCGACAGACGACGACTTCGATGTTGACGATGGTGTGCCGGCCTCGCTCCATCGGATGGTGTCGGTGCTGTCCGACGGTGTCGCTGTCGTGGATGCTGGCGGACTGCTCCGACACGCGAACCGTCATCTAGGACGCCGCTGAAATAATCGCTCCAAATCCATCGCGTCACGACGACGGTGACCGAGAATTTATCTATGGCTCTTGGCACCACGTCACTACAACCGCGCTTCGAAAATCCTCGCGAGATCCTGG
>JBAUSF010000243.1:0-15213 GCA_049581565.1 Acidimicrobiales bacterium | reverse complement strand
GGCTTCAGCCGCCAGAGGGTCGTGCGGCTCATGAGTGCGGCATTCACTTCGAAATACGGGTTCTCAGTGGTCGCACCGATGAGGACGACCTCACCGGTCTCGGTCGCGGGCAGGAGCAGGTCCTGTTGGGCCTTGTTGAACCGGTGGACCTCGTCAATGAAGAGCACCGTGCGCACGCCGCGCTCCCCGAGGCGTTCCCTCGCACGAAGAATCGCCTCACGCACGTCCTTCACGCCACTCGAGACCGCCGACACACTCTCCATCTCGTAGCCGGCCGCGGCGGCGAGTATGCGCGCGAGCGTCGTCTTGCCGGTGCCGGCCGGACCCCACAGGATCATCGACGTCAGTTGCCGATTCGCCACGAATCGACGCAGTGGTCCTTCGGCGCCGACGAGGTCGTCCTGACCGACGATCTCGTCGAGGGTTCTCGGGCGCAGCAGCTCTGCGAGCGGCGCCGCCTCGCGCAGTCGTTCGCTCACGGCGTCGTCAAAGAGCGACGTAGATCACGTTCCCTTGGGGCTGATACGAATGTGCACGTCGCGCAGCTGGCGCTCGGTGATGCCCTTCGGCGCCCCGGTCATGAGGTCCGCGCCCGACTGGGTCTTTGGAAACGCGATCACCTCACGAATGTTCTCTTCCCCCGCGAAGACGGCGACGAGTCGGTCAATGCCGAAGGCGAATCCCGCGTGGGGTGGCGCCCCGTATCGAAAGGCCCCGAGCAGGAACCCGAAGCGGTTCTGCGCCTCCTCGTCGTTGATCCCGAGTGCCCGAAAGATGCGGGACTGAATGTCGGCTCGGTGAATGCGCACCGAACCGCTGCCCAGCTCCCAGCCGTTCAGCACGAGGTCGTAGGCCTGGGAGCGCACCGACGTCGGGTCGCTCTCGATGCGATCGATGTCCTCGGGGTGGGGCATCGTAAAGGGGTGGTGAGCCGCCTGCAGGTTGCCGTCTTCATCGACGCCCTCGAAGAGCGGGAACTCGGTCACCCAGACATAGCGGTGCGGACCTTCACCGACGGGCGGTGACCCAATCGCCATGCGGAGCGCTCCGAGCACGTGGCAGGCGAGCTGGTACTCACCAGCGACGACCAGCACGAGGTCGCCGACCTCGGCGCCATCGACGTGCGAAAGGGCGGCAGCTTCCTCATCGCTCACGAAGCGAGCGAGGGGCGAATCGAGTCCTTCGGTCGTGATGCGAAACCAGGCGAGGCCCTTTGCGCCGAGTGTCTTCGCCTGGTCGGTGAGCTGGTCCAGCTTCGCTCGAGAGAAGCTCGCTCCCCCTTCGACGCGCAGCGCCTTCACCGTTGACGCCGCGAAGGCCTTCACCTCGGTCGCGGCAAAGACGTCGGACAGATCGATCAGCGTCATGCCAAAACGGAGGTCCGGCTTGTCGGTGCCGTAGCGGTCGAGCGCCTCGGCCCAGGTCATCGTGTCCATCACTCCAGGACGCACACCAGTCGCGACCTCGGCCGCGTCGAGCACGGCCTTTGACACGAAGCGCAGCACGTCGTCTTGGGTGACGAAGCTCGCCTCGATGTCCATCTGGGTGAACTCGAACTGGCGGTCGGCGCGCAGGTCCTCGTCGCGCATGCAGCGAGCAATCTGGTAGTAGCGGTCGAGCCCCCCCACCATGAGCAGCTGCTTGGCGATCTGCGGGCTCTGGGGAAGGACGTAGAACTCCCCCGGCTGTAGGCGCGAGGGCACTACGAACTCACGCGATCCTTCGGGCGTCGGGGCCCAGAGCAGCGGGGTCTCTACCTCGCAGAAACCCTGTTCATCCATTGCTCGCCGCAACGCCCCATTCACCTTCGCGCGCAGACGCATATTGCGCTGCATGTTGTCCCGGCGCAGGTCGAGGTACCGGTAGCGCAGCCGTACCGCCTCGTCGATCTCGACGCGATCGTCGAGCTGAAAGGGCGGCGGCTCGGCGAGCGACAGCACCTCTACCTCGCAGTCGCTCAGCTCAACTCGCCCCGTCGACAGCTTCTCGTTGACGGTGCCCTCGGGGCGCGGCGTCACGGTTCCCGTGACGCGCACGACGTACTCGCTTCGTACGTCGACCGAACCGGGCACGACGGCCTGGATGACCCCGGAGCGGTCGCGCACGTCCAAGAAGGCGAGGTGCTCACCGTGCTCACGGCGCTTGGCGACCCACCCGCACACGCTCACTCGCTCGCCGACGTGGTCGTCGTTGAGCGACCCGCAGAGCAGGTCTCGCAGTGCAGTGGCTTCAACATCTTTACGCATGATCACTTCTTTGTGAGTAGTTCGGCGACGGTCGCCACGGTCTTTTCTCGAGCGACGCGCTGTTGCGTCTGATCGAAGTCCTGGCTTCGCAGGTCTCTAATGGTAACCTCGCCCGCCGCGAGCTCCTCGGGTCCTAGGAGGAGAGCGAGCCGCGCTCCCGAGCGGTCGGCCGCCTTCATCTGAGCTTTCATCGAACGCTGGTCGTAGGCGCGATCCGTCGCGACACCGCTCGCGCGCAGCTCTTCAACGAGTGCGCCCACGCCCACGTCGCCGGTCGTGTCGATGACGAAGACGTCAAGGGAACGTTTCAACAACGTCGCGCTGACGCCTTCGGCCTCGCGAGCGAGCAGGAGCCGCTCGACGCCGCTGCCAAAGCCGATGCCGCTCGTTGGCTTGCCGCCGAGCTCTTCGGCGAGCTGGTCGTAGCGCCCTCCCCCGCCAATCGAGTTCTGCGCGCTCTCGAAGGCGTCGGCGACGAACTCAAAGGTCGTGCGGTTGTAGTAGTCGAACCCGCGCACGAGGCGAGGGTTGAGCGTTGCCACGATGCCGAGGTTCGTCAGTCCCTCGACGACGCGGTCAAAGTGCGCACGACAGTCATCGCAGAGGTGGTCGATCAGCATCGGCCCCTTGTCGGTGACGGCGATGCACGGCTCGCGCTTGCAGTCGAGCACGCGCAGGGGGTTCTGGCGCCACAGCTCGCGGTGTTCGTCGCAGAGGTCGTACTGGTGCTCTTCGAGATACTGGCTGAGGAGATTGACGTACACCCCTCGGCACTCGACGTGGCCCATGGAGTTGATGAGCAGCGTCACACGACGCAGGCCCACCGCCTCGTAGAACCGGTGCGCCAGCGTGATCACCTCGACGTCGACGGCGGGATCGTCCGTGCCGAGTACTTCGACGCCGAGCTGGTAGTGCTGACGGTAACGGCCCTTCTGGGGGCGTTCGTAGCGAAAGGCCGGCGTGAGGTACCAGGCCTTCCAAGGGGTCGTTGGCTGGTGCTGGACGAAGGCGCGCACGACCGAAGCGGTTCCCTCCGGGCGTAGCGCGTAGCGACGCTCGCCTCGATCGGTGAAGACGTACATCTCCTTGCGAAAGACTTCGCTCTCTTCGCCGATGCCGCGAAGAAAGACGCCCACGTCCTCGAAGATCGGCGTCATGACGAGGGAGAACCCGTAGCGGTACGCGAACTCGGCAAAGACTGCGACGAGACCCTCCCAGTGCGCGGACTCGGGTCCGAGCACGTCGTGGGTCCCAATGGGTGCCTTAAAGGGCTCGATTCCCTCGCTCATGAGGTCTTGTTCTGACCCGGCAGCTGTCGAAACGCGTCAAAGACACCATCGACACCCTTCAGCGCGGCGAGCAAGCTCGAGAGGTGCGTCGGATCGGCCAGCTCCACGTCAAAGATCATGCGCACGATGCGCGCGCCCGACGTCGTTGAACTGCTCGAAATGATGTTGAGGTGATACTCGGCGACGACCTTGGACACGTCAAGCAGAAGGCGTGACCGGTCAAAGGCCATGATCTCGAGCACGGCGCGGTACTGACCGCCCATCGAGCCGTCCCACTCGACGTCGATGATGCGCTCACCGAGGCGCTGAGCGAGGGCTACCGCGTTCGAGCAGTCGTCGCGGTGCACCGAGACACCGCGACCCTGGGTGATGAAGCCCATGATGCTATCGCCCGGTACGGGTGAGCAGCACCGGGCGAGGTGGATCATGACGTCGTCGAGACCTTCGACGTAGACGCCGGCGGAACGGCGAGACGTGCGAGACGTACGCGGGGCTTTCGTGACGGTCGTCGGCATCTGCTCGGCGTCGCCACCGCGCAGCTCGCGGTCGAGACGCTGGACCACTGCAAGAGCGGAGATCTGATCGCTGTCGATCGACATGAAGAGGGCGTCACGATCCTCGAGGCCGAGTGACTTGATGACGGCGTCGAGGGCGCTCGAGGAGAGCGACGTCGCGATCGGCAGGCCCTCCCGGCGCAGCGCCTTGATCAGCTCCTCACGGCCACCTTCGATGGCGTCGTCTCGACGCTCGCGTTGGAACCACTGGCGAATCTTCGACTTGGCTCTCGAGGACTTGGCGATGTTCAGCCAGTCGCGTGAGGGCCCCGCGTTGTCGTTCTTGCTCGTGACGATTTCGACCACGTCGGCCGAGCGCAGCACGGTGTCGAGCGGCACGAGCCGCCCGTTCACCTTCGCGCCCACGCAGCGGTGCCCCACCTCGGTGTGCACGGCGTAGGCGAAGTCGATCGGCGTCGCCCCTTCGATCAGGGGGATGACCCGTCCCTTCGGGGTGAAGATGTAGACCTCGTCTTGACCGAGGTCGAGCTTGAGAGCCTCGAGGAACGCGATCGGATCGTTCTCCTCTTCTTCCACGTCGGCGAGACGCTGCATCCAGGCGACTTCCTTCGCCGTCGCGCCTTCCTTGTAGCTCCAGTGCGCGGCGACGCCGAACTCGGCGCGCCGGTGCATCTCTTGGGTGCGGACCTGCACTTCGACCGATTTACCGCGCGGGCCGATCACCGTCGTGTGCAGCGACTGATAGAGGTTGAACTTCGGAGAGTTGATGTAGTCCTTGAATCGGCCCTGCACGGGCGACCAGAGCGCGTGGATTGCCCCGAGCGCCGCCCAGCAGTCACGTTCCTCGTCAACGATGAGCCGCAGTCCGACGAGGTCGAAGATCTCGTCGAACTCCTTGCCGCCGACGACCATCTTCTCGTAGATGCTCCAGAAGTGCTTCGGTCGACCGCGCACTTCGGCCGCGATACCGAACTCGGCGAGCTTCTTTGAGAGTGTTTCCATCACCTCGCCGAGGTAGGCCTCGCGTTCGGGCTGGCGGGCGGCCACCATCTGCTCGATCTCGGCGTAGCGCTTCGGATGCAAGGTCGCGAAACTGAGGTCTTCGAGCTGCCACTTGACCTGTTGGACACCGAGCCGGTGCGCGAGGGGCGCGTAGACGTCGAGCGTCTCTTGGGCGATGGCGCGCTGGCGGGCCATCGGCATCACCGAGATCGTGCGCATGTTGTGCAGTCGATCGGCGAGCTTGATGAGCAGCACGCGCCAGTCCTGAGCCATGGCGATGAACATCTTTCGGATGGTCGCCGCTTGCTGGGCCTCTTTTGAGTCAAACTCGAGGCGATCGAGCTTCGTCACCCCGTCGACGACGGCTGCGACCTGGGGTCCGAATTCGCTAGCCAGCCACTCGGTCGTCACGCCCGTGTCCTCGACGGCGTCGTGCAGCAAGGCGGCCGCGATCGTGATCTCGTCGAGTCCGAGGTCGGCCGTAATGCCCGCCACGGCGATCGGGTGGGTCACGTAGGGTTCACCGGTGCGACGCAGCTGGCCCTCGTGGGCGTTGATCGCCGCGATCCCGGCTCGGCGGATGAGTTCGATGTCGCCCGAGTCGTGGTGTTCGTTAAATCGCGCGATCAGGCGTTCGATCGAGCTCAGCAGCACCGGGTCGGCCGTGGAGCGCGAGGTGAGACTGACCATACGATCAGCCTACCGGCGAGCTAACGCCGCTTCTGCTTACGCGCGCGCGCCTGAATGGTCCCCGTGACCGAACTCGTGCGTTGCGAGCGCGCCGCACCGGTCGAGCTCGCCTGCGCGCCAACCAGGGCCGCACTCGTCGCCGTGAGCACCTTGCGCTCCTGGCGAGTCGAGACTCGCGCCGAGAGATCGCGGTAGCGCGGCTCGCGCTCTTTCATCCAGGCGAGCAGGGGGCTCGCGATGAAGATCGACGAGTAGGCCCCACTCATGAGGCCGACAAAGAGCGCGAGACCGTAGCTCTGCAGCGTCGTCGCACCGAGTACGTACGCGCCGATGATGAGCACGGAGAGCACGGGAAAGATCGCGACGAGCGAGGTGTTGATCGAGCGCGCGAGCGTCTGGTTCATCGAGAGGTTCACCATCTCGCTGTAGGTGAGATCTCCGCCCTTGAGCACCCCGCTTGTGTTGTCTCTCACTCGGTCGAAGACGACGACGGTGTCATAGAGCGAATAACCGAGGATGGTCAAAATCGCGATAACCGTGTCCGGCGTAACCTGGAGGCCGAAGAGCGAATACACCCCAACGGTCACGAGAAGGTCGTGGAGCATCGCGACGAAGGCCGCGATCGCCATCTTCAGCTCGAAACGGATGCTGATGTAGGCGACGACCGCGATGAAGAAGATGATCAGGGCCTCGAGGGCCTTATCGGTGATCTGCCCGCCCCAGGTTGGCCCGACGCTGCTCGTCGAGACTTGGTTCGGGCTCACACCGGCGACCGTGGCCATGGCGTCGACGACCTTGTTGGTCAACGTGTACTGCTGCGAGGATGAGAGCGCGTTGATGTCGGCCGTCACCTGATAGGTCTTCGAACCGAGCTTCTCGACGACCGGGTTGGTGAGACCGGCTTTTTCCACGGCGCTCGTGACGCTCGCGACCGTGGTGTGCGGAGCGAGCACCTCCCACGAGCTGCCACCCTTGAAGTCGATGCCGAGGTTGAAGCCGCGAAAGCCGAGCGAGCACAGTCCCGCAACGATCACGAGCATCGACGCGGCGAACCAGATCTTGCGCCGTCCGACGAAGTCGACCGTCGTCAGTCCGTGATAGAGCCGTCCGACGGGTCCGTAGTGGTGCTCTTCGGCCGGAGCGAAGGTGTCCGTTGCGTTACTCACTTTGAGCTCCTGCCATGCCTGCGTGGAGGCCCGCCGCCATCGAGAGCATCGTGCTCTTTGACGTGGTACGGCGACCAAGCAGGATCACGAGCGGACGAGTGAAGTACCAGGTGATGAAGACGTCCATCAGAGTCGAGAGGCCGAGGAAGAAGGCGAAGCCCTTCACGTCACCGACCGCGATGATGTAGAGCAGGATCGCGGCGAGCAGGCTCACCGTGTCGGCTGCGAGCACCGTGCGCCACGCCGAACGGAAACCCCGGTCAACCGATGAACGCACCGACCTTCCCGCGCGCGCCTCGTCCTTGAGTCGTTCGAAGTACACGATGTAGCTGTCCACCGTGATGCCAATGGACACAATGAGTCCGGTCACCCCCGCGAGGTCGAAGCTCGGCGCAAGAGCCGTATGGCCGAGGGCCGAGATGATCGCCCAGAGCAGCGACGCGGTGACGGAAAGCCCGAAGACGATCACGAGACCGAGGGCGCGGTAGTAGAGGATCGTGTAGAGCAGCACCAGGGCGAGTCCGACGAGTCCCGCCCCGAGTCCGGCGACGAGCGCCGAGTGGCCGAGCGTGGGCGACACCGTCAGGGTCGTCAATGGCTCGAGGCGCACCGGCAGGGCGCCAAAGTTCATGGCGAGCGCCAGGGTCTTGGCCGAGTTCTCGGTGAAGCTGCCAGAGATCTGGCCCGAACCGTCAAAACTCGTGAAGCTTGCCTGGTCGGGCTGGATGATGGGAGCCGACTGCACGACGCCGTCGAGCTCGATGGCGAGCAGCGCGTGGAAGTTCTTTTCAGCCACCTTGTCCCACTCGGGGCTGCCCTTTGAGGTGAGGGTGTAGTTGACGACCCACGCGCCGGCGGGGTCCTGCTGGGCGACTGCCTTGTGGACGGCGGTACCCGACAGCTCCGATGGTCCGAGTACGTAGCGCACGCCCTTTTCCCCGAGCACCGGCAAGAGCACTTCGTCGTTCTTGTAGTCCTGGGCGGGCTTGGTTGACTTGATGTTGGTGAAGGCGGGGTCCGGCGCGATGTTGTTCGTCGCCCCGCCCGTTGACGTGTTGACGGCGAGGTTCGCGGCACTCATGAGATACTGCGCACCGCACGCAGGAAGTTTTCCGGGCGCGACGGTCGTCAACTTCCCCGTCCCGACTTCGGCCTGGCAGAGCACGGGGCGAAAGAGCAGCTGGGCGGTCTCGCCAACGGCGTGGAGCACTTCGCGCGCGTTGGTCACACCCGGCACGCTGACGTTCACGTCTTTGCCCTGCAGGTTCACCGTCGCCCCGGACACACCGAGTCCGTTGACGCGGTTGCTCAGGATGGAGACGACCTCTTGCATGTCAGCCGTCGACGCCTTGGTCGCGGGCTTATAGACAACCGACAGGCCGCCCGCGAGGTCGAGGCCCAATTTTGGACCCCAGCCGAGCGACATGGTCGTGGCGAGCGCGCCGAAAGAGACCGCAATGGTGAGAACGAGGCTGACGACCAGTGATCGCCGTGACCCTACCTGTGGGGGCATTACTTGGCGTCACCTTCCGTCGGATGGTCCTCGTCATCGTCGGTGGACTCGGGGATGCTTCTCGCGTCGGGCACGACGGGCTCGTAGCGACGCGCGATCGCCGACGGTATGAAATCAAGCTCCACGCCGGCATCCGTACGCAGCGTGATCAGGTCACTCTCGTTGCGCACCACCGTACCGACAAAGCCGCCGATTGTTTGGGCACGGTCGCCGACCTCCACCTTGCGCGCGGTCTGGCGCTGCGCCTTCTGTCGCTTCGAGCGCGGACGGAGGTAGAAGTAGTACAGCGCACCAAAAAGAACGATGTAAATGAGGATGAGGTAAGAATCGGACGACCCTTTTGAAGCGGCGGCAACCAACATAAGGAGTTCCTTCGTTATCGGACAGGGAAACTCTAGTCGCTAGGCCCAGACGGTTTAGAACAGACCGCCGTGACGAGGCTGGATCCCTAGGTGTTCGTAGGCGCGTTCGGTCGCAACACGCCCCCGCGGCGTGCGCACCATGAGTCCCGCGCGCAGCAGATATGGCTCGTAGGCGTCTTCTATCGTCAAGGGCTCTTCCCCGCAGGCGTGCGCGAGCGTCGTGAGCCCGACGGGCTGGGCCGCGAACTGCTCACAGAGCAGCGAGAGGATCCTCCGGTCCACCTTGTCGAGGCCGAATTCATCGACGCCGAAGAGCGTCAGGGCATCTCTCGCCACGTCAACCGTGACCACGTCGAAACCCTTCACCGAGGCGAAGTCCCGTACTCGACGAAGCAGCCGATTGGCGATGCGCGGGGTGCCGCGACTGCGCGTCGCGATGAGCTCTGCCGCCTGGGTGTCGAGGTTGACGCCGAGCAGCTTCGCCGATCGCTCGGCAATCCTCGTGAGCTCGTCGGGCTCGTAGAGGTCGAGCTGGCCAATGAATCCGAATCGGTCGCGCAGCGGCGCCGCCACGAGTCCCGTCCGGGTCGTCGCGCCAACCAACGTGAAGTTCGGCAGATCGAGCCGAATGGAGCGCGCAGAAGGTCCTCGCCCGATCATGACGTCGAGGCGAAGGTCCTCCATCGCGGGATAGAGGACCTCCTCGACCGCGCGAGAGAGGCGGTGGAGCTCGTCGATGAAGAGGACGTCGCCGTCCTGGAGGTCGGTGAGGAGGGCCGCAAGGTCTCCGGGACGAGAGAGCACCGGCCCCGACGTGACCCTGAACCCAGAGCCCATTTCGCTCGCCACGATGCTCGCGAGCGACGTCTTGCCGAGTCCCGGCGGGCCCGCGAACAACAGGTGATCCACGCACTGACCCCGCGCGCGGGCTGAGCCGAGCACGACCTGCAGGTGTCCGACAAGGTCGCGCTGGCCCACGAAGTCGGCGAGTGTTTCGGGGCGAAGCGAAACTTCCGATCGGCGTTCGAGCTCGTTCGCTTCAGGCGTCACGACGTGGTCGCCGAGCTCTTCGAGGTCGATCTCGCGTTTCACGGTCGCCTCAAGAGCCGCAGCGCCGTGCGAAGCGCTTCGGCCTCGTCACTGGGTAGATCGACGTCGTGCAGCGCACTGCGCACTTCGTGGCTCGTGTAGCCAAGCGCATGCAACGCGTCGTCAATGGCGGCGTCCACGTGCGTGGTTAGCTCCGTGGGCTCAAACGTGCCGTCGGCAAAGACCTTGCCCTTCAGCTCGAGCACGATCCGACTCGCGGTCTTCGGCCCAATCCCCGAGATGGTCGCGACCTTCTTTGCGTCGTCGTGCTCGATCGCAAAAGCCAACTCCGCGACGCTCATCGTTCGAAGCGCACCGAGGGCCGTCGACGGCCCGACACCGGGCGTCGCGAGCAGCAGCTCGAAGAACTCCCGCTCTTCGAGCGTCGCAAAGCCGAAGAGCTGGATCGAGTCTTCGCGCACTACGGTGAAGATGAAGAACTCGACGAGTTCATCAAAAGCCGGCGTCTCACTCGAAGCGACGTGCACCTCGTACCCGACGCCTTGGACGTCAATGAGCAGTGCACCGTTCCTCAGCTGATGGACAACTCGCCCGGCGAGCCACCCGATCACGCGGGGCTCCCGAGTGCGAGTCGGCGTTCGGTGCGAACGATGGCAAAGTACGCAATGGCGAGCGCCAACGCGTCGGCGGCGTCGGCAGGTCGGGGCACGTCGCTCAGTCCGCACAGTCGCGCGACCATCCCTTGAACCTGGGACTTGCTCGCCGCGCCGTAACCCGTCACGGCAAGCTTCACCTCTTGGGACGTGAACTGTCGAACGGCGACACCTTCGATGCCGGCGAGGGCGATGGCGACCCCGCTCGCTTGTGCGACCGGAATGGCCGTCTTCGCGTTTCGCTGGTAAAAGAGACGCTCGACCACGACCGCGTCCGGCTTCATCTCGCGCAGCAGTCCGTCGAGCTCGACGTGCAGTTGGCGCAGGCGCTGCTCGACCGGGTCCTTCGCGTCGGTTTCGACGGTGCCAGCTCGAACCGCCCTGAACGACTCCAGGCCCTCGAAGGATCCCTCGACCAGTCCGAATCCGCAACGAGTGAGACCGGGGTCGATACCGAGTACGAACATATGTTCGATGCTACCGCGCCACCACCCGGGACTTAGGGAATGGGTATCAGCCCTCGTACTTCGACAGAAGCTCGTCAGAGATGTCGAAGTTGGCGTAGACGTTCTGCACGTCGTCGTGGTCGTCGATCGCGTCCATCAAACGAAGCACTTTCTTGACCTCGGCCTCGTCGGTGATGGGAACGGTGTTCTGGGGCACGAGCGTGAGTTCCGCGTTCGTGATCTTGAGACCCTGCTTTTCGAGCGCGTCGCGCACGAACGCAAGATCGTGGGGCTCGGTCGTCACGGTGTAGTTCGACCCATTCGCCTCGTAGTTCTCCGCGCCCGCCTCCATGATCCATTCGAGCAGCTGATCCTCGTCGAGCGGACCCTCGACGTCGATGACGCCCTTGCGGTCGAACTGCCAGGAGACCGCGCCCGGTTCGGCGATCGCTCCCCCGTTCTTGCCGAAGAGGTGTTTGATCTCGGCGCTCGTGCGGTTGCGGTTGTCGCTCAAGGTCTCGACAATGACCGCGACGCCGTCGGGCCCGTAGCCCTCGTAGCTGATCGCCTCGTAGCGCACGCCCTCGAGCTCGCCCGTTCCTCGCTTGATGGCGCGCTCGATGGTGTCGATTGGCACCGAGGCCTCACGAGCCTTTTGGAACATGGTGCGCAGCTGCGCGTTGCCGTTCGGGTCGCCGCCGCCTTCGCGCGCCGCGACTTCCACTTGGCGGATGAGCTTCGCGAAGACCTTCGCGCGCGCCGAGTCCTTCGCGCCCTTGCGATGCTTGGTTGTTGCCCACTTGGAATGGCCGGACATTGATCCTCCTGCCCGTGCAGGGCCTGACTATGGTACCGAAAATTACAGCGAATTGAGAAAGAGGCGATGTACGCGGTCATCGCTCGTGAGTTCGGGGTGGAAGGACGCCCCAAAGACGTGCCCCTGGCGAACGAAGACGGGATGGGGTCCCTCGCCGTTGCCCTGGTCATAGGTCGCAAGGATCTCAACCTCGGGTCCGACGCGTTCCATCTTGGGAGCCCGGATGAAGACACCGGGAACAGTGCCGATTCCCTTCACGTCAAGGGGCACCTCGAAGCTCGCGATCTGGCGACCGTAGCCGTTGCGGCGTACGGCGACGTCGAGCGCGCCGTAGCTCCACTGATCGCTTCGCCCGTCAAGGATCTGCGAACTGAGCAGGATCAGCCCGGCGCACGTGCCAAAGACGGGCATCTCCTCTTTCAGCTTGAGACCGAGCGCATCGACGAGTCCCGAGCTCGCGAGCAAGTGCGCGATAGTCGTCGACTCCCCACCCGGCAGTACCAGACCGTCAACGCTGTCGAGCTCTTCGACGGACCGGACCTTTACCACTTCACAGCCAAGCGAACTGAGCGTGCGGGAGTGCTCGCGAACGTCCCCCTGCAGCGCCAGTATTCCGACGCGCTTCATTACCAACCGCGCTCGGCCAGGCGTACTTCGAGCGAGGCGGTCTCCCAGCCCTTCATCGCAGCACCGAGGCCCGTCGAGACCTTCGCCACGACGCTCGCGTCCATGAAGTGCGTCGTCGCCTCGACGATCGCCTGAGCCATGCGCACGGGGTCGTCGCTCTTGAAGATGCCCGAGCCAACGAAGACGGCTTCCGCACCGAGCTGCATGACGAGGGACGCATCGGCCGGGGTCGAGATCCCACCGGCGCAGAACATCGGCACGGGAAGTCTGCCGATCTCGGCAACTTCTCGCACGAGGGGCAGCGGCGCTTGAAGGTCCTTGGCGAGCGCGTAGAGCTCGCTCGTGTCGGCGCTGTGCAGGCGACGCATCTGCGCGTTGATCGTGCGCAGGTGACGCACGGCTTCGACGACGTTGCCGGTGCCCGCTTCGCCCTTCGAGCGAATCATGCACGCGCCCTCACTGATTCGGCGCAACGCTTCACCGAGGTTGGTCGCTCCGCACACGAAGGGCACCGTGAAGGCCCACTTGTCGATGTGGTTCTCTTCGTCAGCCGGGGTCAAGACTTCGGACTCGTCGATGTAGTCAACGTCGAGCGCCTGAAGGATCTGGGCTTCGGCGAAGTGACCGATGCGGGCCTTCGCCATGACCGGAATCGTGACGGCCTCTTGGATCTGCTGGATCATGAGCGGGTCGCTCATGCGCGCGACGCCCCCGTCGCGGCGGATGTCTGCGGGCACCCGCTCGAGCGCCATCACGGCCACGGCACCCGCGTCCTCGGCAATCTTCGCCTGTTCGGGGTTGACGACGTCCATAATGACGCCACCGCGCAGCATGTCGGCGAGCCCACGCTTCACGAGCGCGGAACCGGTGACCGAAGAATCTACAGAAGAACTCATACCTCTAGCCTAACGGCAGTGGTCTACCACTCTTCGAGTGCTCGAGCCCGCAGTTCCACGTCGTCCAAGTCGCCGAGCTCGTGCACGGGGCGGTCGCGGTGCTGGTCAAAAAAGACCCATCGCCACAAGTCGTAGGTTGGCGACCGAAAAAACGAGCTTGGCGCGAGCTCTTGGCGCGCGCACTTGCGAAGCGCCCCCGCGAGGCCGAGCGGGTAGCGAATGCTCGCGGCCGCTACCTCATCGGCCCGGTAGGCCTGGCCCTCGCCGGCGAGTTCGCGGCGGGTTTCGTCACTCAATTTCGAGTTGCACGCGAGGCTCTGGCGATCGAGCAGTCCGAGACGCTGACGCGCGAGGCAGTGCGCGACGACGCCCTCGAGTTCAATGAGATCAAAGTCCGCCATCATCGCCGAGGTCACAAAGAACGAGTACTTCGACCCGTCGGGCACGAGCGCCGCGTTATAGCCCTGGTCGTTCACGATGAAGGCCGACACGTGATCAACGCCGAAGGTCGCCGAGAGCCGGTCGAGCACCGTGACGAGGCGCAGACGATCAGTGGCGTCGCCACCGGGCTCGAGCGCGTCGAGCATGGCGGCCCCGAGACTCCGGCCCCGCTCGTGATACGACGATAGGGCTCGATGCAAGCTCCAGGCGTAGAGGGCGGCGACCACGACCCCGACCGCGGGAAGCCACGGCACCGCGATCGCTCCGACGAAGAGCGCGAGGACGACGGCGACCACCGTGATCGTGAGCGGCAGGCTTCGGCGCAACGCGAAGCGACGAACGGCACGAAGATGGTCGTGACGCTCGGCGAGGGAGGGCGCGTAGGGGTTCTGCCAGCCCGGATCGAGCACCGGCTCGACGTAGTGCGGTTGGCGATCTCGGTTCGTATGCGTGCGCCGCGCGCGAGATCGTTGCTTGGTGGCCACGTACCCAGGCTACTTCGTGGCCCCAAAATGCAGTCGGGCGAGTTCGTAGCGGGTCTCGTACTCGTCCATAAGTCGTGCCATGGACCATCGTTCGGCGTAGACGCGTGCGGCCTCAATCTTCTCGTCGGTCTCTCCCGCGAGCGCCGCGAGCACCGCCTCTTCCAGTGACGCGGCGTCACCGGGTCGAAAGAGCGTCGCGTGGCCGTCAGCGGCGTCTCGGTAACCCTCGATGTCACTCGCCACCACGAGCGTCTCGCTCGCCATAGCTTCGAGCAGCACGAGTCCGAAGCTCTCACCGTGCGTCGAGGGCGCGATCAGCACGTGCACGCGGCGCATCCACGAACGCTTCTCCTGGTCACTGACGCGACCGAGGAAGACAACACGGGGATCGTGAGCCGCGAGCGCCTCGAGGCGCGCGCGCTCGGGTCCGTCGCCCGCGATGACGAGGCGCCAGGGCTTGGCCCCCGTGGCGTTGTGTTCGCGCGTCGCTTCAATCGCGGTCGCGACACCCTTTCGTTCCTCGAGCCGACCCACAAAGAAGAGCACCATCTCAACCGAGCGCTCCCGCGGGGTCTCGACGAATCGCTCCGTCTCAAATCCGTTGAACAGCACGTCGCACGACACGCCGGCCGCCCGTTCGATGGTCGCGGCCGACGTCTCGCTCACCGCGACGGCCCCGTCGAGACGCGCCGCGAGGTACTCCAGCAAGGGACGGGTGTAGCGAAGCGCCGGTCCGTCACCGCTGCGGTGGAACGTGGCGAGCGTCGGGTACTCGTGGGCGAGGAGCGTCGACCACGCGATCAGTGGCGCGAAGGGCTCGTGCACGTGGACTATGTCGGGGCGATAAAAGGTGACCGCGTCTTTTGCCCGCAGCGCCGCGAGCGGTGACAACGTGAGGGGCGCTCGCGAACCGTTCGCGGGAATCGACCAGCGCGGTCCGAGTCGCACGACCTTCGCGGGCGTGTCGTAGTGCGTGTGATCGGACGCGTCGGGGGCAATAAGCAGGACCTCGGCC
>JBAUSF010000242.1:0-4711 GCA_049581565.1 Acidimicrobiales bacterium | reverse complement strand
ATGACGACCAGGTCCTCGGTGAACAGATCAACTTCGGTCAGCTCGTCAGCCATGACCGGCCAGGCGAGTACTGCGAGGTCGAGCTGGCCGTTGACGACGCGCGGCTCGAGGGCCGAGTTGGTGCCTTCGCTGATCCTCAGGTTGATATGGGCGTAGCGCTGGCGAACGTTCTCGAGCAGGAGGGGCACGATCCAGCGTCCGGCCGAGCCGATCATCCCGAGGGTGACCTGTCCGCGGACCTCGGCGTTGAGTTCTGACACGTCAGAGGCGATGGCGCGAAGCTCGATCAGAATGCGCCGAGCGCGGTCGACGACGATCACTCCGGATTCGGTTAGCGTCCCGGTCGCTCGGTTGACCAGTTCCGTGCCGAGCTCGGCTTCGAGTCGCGCGATCCGGTTGGAGATATTGGACTGCACGGTGCCGAGGGCCTCGGCGGCGTTCGAGAAGGTGCGGTGGTCGGCAATACCAACGAGTGCCTCTAATTGGCGAATCTCCATGCATCTATTGTACAGATGGGAGGTATCTAAGGTATTCACTTGAAAGATAAGTGACACCGCGACATACTTATGGAAGCCTGTTTTACTCAAACCCCCCCTTGAGTGATCCAAAGGTTTTGCAGAAGGACCAGCCACCCCCCCGGTTGGTCCTTTTGCTTTTTCTGGCCCCATTAGCGTTGGGTCGATGTCCGAGGCTCATTCTCTCCGCGAGGTAGTCGCCGTTCGGGCCGTTCGCGCGGTAAATCTCCTTTCGAGGCTGAGCGTCGGAGGATCGGGCACCGTGATCGGTGGCCGGGTGGGACTCGCGCTCGCCCCCCGGCTCCTCTCGAGCCTCGCGAGCGATCGAGCGGTGGTGCTCGTGAGCGGAACCAATGGCAAGACGACGACGACGGCGATGATCGTCAACGGCTGGGGCGGCGAGGTCGCTACGAACTCAACGGGCTCCAACATGCCTGAGGGCCACGTTGCGGCGCTCGCCGCGTGTTCGAGCAGTCGGGCGGTGCTCGAGGTCGACGAGGGGTGGCTCGCCCGGGTGGTTCGAGCGACGTCGCCACGAATCGTGGTGCTCCTTAATCTCTCGCGCGACCAGCTCGACCGGGCCAACGAGGTTCGCCAGATCGCCGAACGCTGGCGAACGCTCTTCAGCGAAGTCGACCACGGCACGGTCGTCGCCAACGCGAACGATCCCCTTGTCGTCTACGCCGCGGAGCCCGCACGCGACGTCGCCTGGTGCGACGTGCCGACACCGTGGAACACCGACGCGGTCTCGTGTCCGAAGTGCACCTTGCCCCTCCACTTCTCCGGCGCGAACTGGTGGAGCGAATGCGGATTCGCCAAGCCCGCGGTGATCACGACAGCGTTGGATGATCACCTCGTTATTCGCAACTCGACGCTGGCGCTGAATCTTTCCCTTCCGGGGGCGTTCAACGAAGCGAACGCGGCCATGGCGCTGACCACGCTCTCGCTGCTCGACGCCGAGATGCCGAGCGCGCTCAATCGGGTGAACGCGCTCTCGAGCGTTGCGGGACGATTCAGCGTTCGCGAGTGGCGGGGCCATCGCGTGCGACTCCTGCTCGCCAAGAATCCGGCGGGGTTCTCGGCGATGCTCGACACTCTTCCCCACGACGACAGTGATGTGTGGGTCTCGATAAATGCGCGTACCGCCGACGGGCGCGACCCTTCGTGGCTCTACGACGTGCCCTTTGAGCGCCTTCGGGGCCACCGGGTCTACTGCTACGGGGATCGCCGACTCGATCTCGCGACTCGCCTCGAGTACGCGGGGGTTGACGCCGAGATCGTGCGCGACGAGGCACTCGTGCCGGTGACGAACGAGATCACCAACGTCCTTGCCAACTACACGGCGTTTCAGGAATGGCGTGAGAAGAGCTCGGCGTGCTGAAGATCGCGCTCCTCTACCCTGAGCTGCTCGGCACGTACGGAGACGGCGGGAACGCACTGGTGCTCGCCGAGCGGGCTCGCCGTCGCGGCGTCGATGCGGAGATCCTGCGCGTTGGTATCGGCGATGACGTTCCCGACGCGTCGATCTATCTTCTCGGTGGGGGAGAGGACGGTCCCCAGCGACTGGGCGCCGACCTGCTTCGTCGCTCGTCGTTCGCCGAGCGCGTGAGCGACGGCCGTTTCGTCTTCGCGGTCTGTGCGGGCCTCCAGTTGCTCGGCACCAGCTTCGCCGTGGAGGGCGACGATGAGTACGAGGGACTCGGCCTCGTCGAGGCGACGACCGAGCGAGGGATCACCCGGTCGGTGGGGGACCTCGTCGTGAAGGTCGAGGGCTCCGTCCTCGTCGGCTTTGAGAATCACGGAGGGCGTACGTCACTCGGCGCGGGTCTCGAACCGTTCGGGACAGTCGAGCGTGGTCGGGGCAACGACGGGGTCGTCGATGGATTTCGAACGCCGACGATGTGGGCGACCTACGCACACGGACCGGTGCTCGCGATCAACCCATGGCTGGCGGACGACCTTCTCTCTCACGTCCTTGGACGAGAGCTAGAGCCGCTCGTGACGGTCGCCGACGAACTCTACGAAGAACGTCGCGCGACGGTGCATCACTCGGCCGATTCGGGCCGACGTCCGTAGGTCGGTTCGCCGCTCACCTCGCGACCGAGGTCTTCGACCGCCCGCTCGATGCGGGCGCCAAAGTGGCGCATGTTTTCTCCCGCTTCGCATTTCATCGCGGGACCGTAGGCAACGATCACGTGGTGTCGGCGTTCGTTCGCGGCCATGTAGATGGGAGCTTTCGCGTACTTTGCGCCCTTGAGATAGCCCGAATCGTGGATGTAGGTGGGAATTACCGTTGCCTTGGAGCGTTCGGCGAGGTAGGCGGCGCCGCCCTTGAACTCCTGCAGGTTGCCGTCGGGCGTGCGTCCGCCCTCGGGGAAGATGATGAGGTTCCAGCCGTCTTCGACGAGCTCGAGTGCCAGTTGCGCGCTTCGTCGATTGACCTTCAGTCGATCGACGGGGATGGCGTTGAACAATATGACGGTCTTGATGGCCTGGCGATAGTCCATGAAGAAGCTGTCCATCGCGGCGGCGACCACGGTTCGCGAGCGCTCCTTGGCGGGCATCGACGAGAAGAGGAGGGACGTGTCCGAGTGGCTCGCGTGGTTGGCGACGAAGATGAAGGGGCGCTCACCATCGACGTTTTCAACGCCGCGCACCTCGAGGGTGGTGAGGTGGCGCACGTAGGGATTCATGAAGTAGGTCTGGATCACGTGGCGAACGAAGCGCGCGCTGTAGCCGCGGCCCCACTTGGTGGGAAAATCTAGTCCGAGCTTGGTCATGACCTACGACGCGGGGGAGGTCTCTTTGGCGTGTAGCGCTTGGAAGCCTCTGGCGTCGCGGGCTTTGACGGCGTGGGCTTCGAGGAGCTCTTCGCATCCGACGACGCGCTCTTTGATGAACGTCCCTCGCGTCTTTCCGCGGCCTTTTCTTTCGCCACTCGGTTGGACCCGAGCATCGTTGGCACCCCGTACTTCTGAAGCCGGTAGGCACGCACGATGAGCCACGCGCCCAAGAAGAAGAAGACAAGGCCCGATTCGATGCCCAGGCCGAGCCCGAGGAAGACGGCAAAGCACGCCACGCCCGCTCGCTTGCGACGGAGCGCGAACCAGAGGATGCACAGTGCGACAAGGAGGATGAAGAAGAATCGAACTTCCCACTCGCTTCGTGACGTCTTCGTGATGTGTTCGCAAAGAGAATTGACAAGGGTCGGGTAGGCCTTCGGGCACGCCTCACCACGCACGTGCTTGATCGTCGTGATGACCGGGAGGTTTCGTGCCCATTCGACGGCCGTCACCAACGCGAGGACGAGGGCAATGGAGGCGCCGAAGAGGCTGATGCCCCGTTCGAGGCTGTCGAGGCCGAGAACCGCTTCACGGGGCGCGACCGAGTCTCGTCGCCGGGCTCTGAGCCCAAAGGACCGTGTGGGTGTCGAGTCACTGTTTTCTGGCACGAATGAAGGCTACAGCGCGTCACAAATGAACGAATTGCCTCGTTCCGGTAGCATGGTTGGCCCGGGCGCTTAGCTCAGTTGGTTAGAGCGCAGCCTTCACACGGCTGAGGTCACAGGTTCGAGTCCTGTAGCGCCCACTCCGGAGCAGAAGACGTACCGGGCCCGATGACGCAGGTCGCTGGTACCATTTAGTCATGAAATTCACCGTTGCGGTCACGCACGAAGCACCTTGGTATGTCGCGAGGTGCCTTGATGTCGACGTAGTCAGTCAAGGTGAGACGGTTGATGATGCCGTCGCGAATCTCGGAGAAGCTCTCGAATTGTATTTCGAAGGGGAGGATCTTCCCGACTCGCTAGAGCCACCGATCATAACCACTGTTCTAATTCCTGCGTGAGCCCGTCGCTCCCTGTTGTTTCTGGCCAAGAGGCAGTCACGGCGCTTGCGAAGGTTGGCTTCGAACAAGTGGGTCAGCGAGGAAGTCACGTCAAGCTTCGAGATCGCGCTGGCCGGACCGTTATTGTCCCGACTCATCGCGAGCTCGCTCGAGGGACGCTCTCGGCAATACTTCGACAGTCCGGCCTTAGCGTGAGTCAGTTCATTGACTTGTTGTAGGCAACGCCTTCTCGTGATGGTCGCTTGATGATCGATTGAGAGACGACCAAGCTGTTCTTATTGTGTGACTCAAGGTCCCCTTTGTTGTGGAAATGACAAGTGTGAAAATGACAACTTTTGTGTTGATAACGG